>JBBIQB010000105.1:0-9852 GCA_037442545.1 Bellilinea sp. | reverse complement strand
CGCCGCACGACTGCCTGATGGTGGGGGATACCACCGTGGATATCCGCGCCGGCAAAGCCGCCGGCGCGCAAACAGTGGGCGTGTTGTGCGGCTTTGGCGACGAAAACGAGCTGCGCCGGGCAGGCGCCGACCGGATGCTGGAAAGCACAGCCGAACTGGCAGCGGTGATGGGCATGGAATAGGGGGCAGTTGACCCCTTGACAAAATTAAAATACAATTATAAAATCGTTTCTATAATTATCGAAATGAATTTGCGATAATTCATAGAAAGGATGAGACAACATGGACGACCAAACCCTGACAAGCGAATTGCTGGCTTTCTTCAAGGCGCTGGCGGACGCGCAGCGGTTAAAGATTGTCGGGTTGCTGGCACAGGAAGCCCACACGGTCGAGCAACTGTCTGCCCTGCTGGGCATCAGCGCCTCGACCGTCTCGCACCACCTGTCCAAGCTAGCCCGCGCCGGGCTGGTGGAAGCGCGCACCGACGGGCATTACTACTTCTATTCGCTCAAGACCGAAGCGCTGCGCGAAATGTCGCAACGCTTGTTAAAGACCGAGAACCTGCCGCGCCTTTCGGCGGACGTGGAAGCCGCCGCCTACGACCGCAAGGTGCTTCAGAACTTCATCGACAGCGAAGGGCGCATCAAGTCGCTGCCCGCGCAGGAAAAGAAGTTCCAGGTGTTGCTGCGCCACGTTGCCCGCTCGTTCGAGCCGCAGCGCCGCTACAGCGAGAAAGAAATCAACCAGATCCTGGCGCGCTACCACGAGGATATTGCCTCGCTGCGCCGCGGACTGATCGAGTACCGCATCATGGCGCGCGAAGGGGACGGGCGCGAATACTGGCTGACCGGAGAAGCGTGATGTTGGACGGCGCCCATCCCCCGCGCCGCTGGGCGATCATCCTCAAAATTCTTTTCGCGGTGGCGGTGTGGGGCGCTTCCTTCATCGCCACCAAAATCGCCCTGCGCGATGTGGCGCCGGTCAGCATCGTCTGGGCACGCTTCGGCATCGGCGTGCTCATCCTGTGGCTGGCGGTGCGCCTGCGCGGTGCGGTGCAGATCCCCGGCGCGCGCGACCTGGCATACTTTGCCTTGCTGGGCGGGCTGGGGATCACCTTCCACCAATGGCTGCAATCCACCGGGCTGATCACCGCCCAGGCGACCACCACCGCGTGGATCGTCGCCAGCACGCCGGTCTTCATGGCGCTGCTGGGGCGCGTCTTTCTCGGCGAGCGGCTCGGCGCGCTGGGAGTTACCGGCATTGGACTGGCGGCGCTGGGGGTGCTGACGGTCGTCTCGCGCGGCGACTGGCGCGCGCTGTCGCTGGGGCAGTTCGGCACGCCCGGCGACCTGCTGATCCTGATCAGCGCGCCCAACTGGGCGGTGTTCTCCGCCCTCTCGCGCGACGGGCTGCGCCGTTACCCGGCAGCGCGGATGATGCTGTTCGTGATGGGCTTCGGCTGGCTGTTCTCGTCGCTGTTCTTCTTCACCGGTCCCGGGCTGGACGATCTGGCGCGTCTGAGTGGCGGCGGCTGGGCAGCTGTGCTGTTCCTCGGCGTGGCTTGCTCGGGGCTGGCATATATCTTCTGGTACGATGCGCTGCAAGCGCTGCCCTCGGCGCAGGTGGGTGTGTTCCTCTATCTGGAGCCGCTGGTTACGGTGGCGGTGGCAGGGGCACTGCTCGGCGAGCCGCTCACGGCTGCCGCGCTGCTCGGCGGGGCAGTGATTCTGCTGGGTGTGTGGCTGGTCAACCGGCGGACGCTGAACGGGGGGCGTACAGGCTGATCTCGTCCCCGTTATCCAGGGCAAGGCTGCCGCGCGGCTGGCGCAGCACCAAAATGGAAACCCAGATGTCGCCCACCGCACCGGAGGCGTTCATCACCGCTGCCAGTACCACCGCGGTCAGTGCCGCCACCGGCAGCACCAGCAGCAGGATCACCGCCAACAGGCTGAGCGTGATCAGCGGCGTAATCCCGATCCAGAAATAGATGCGGGTGGGGATGTACCAGCCCGGCGCGGCGGCGTAAGCGTACGCCCCGCGAAAGGCAAATACCGGCTTGATCTTTGCCAGGTACAGGAATCCCAGCCCGTGAACCGCTTCGTGCAGCACCAGGGTGGCAAAAATGATCAGCAGCAGCCCGGCGAGGGCAAAGAGGAATTCGATTCCTTCCAACTGGAAAGCAAACAGGCTATCGGCTGATTCCGGGCGCAGGTAGACCGCCAGCATGGTAAAACCGGCGGTGGATAGCAGTACCAGCACCAGCCCAATCAGGTTGAGCGCGATCATTGTTGCGCGCGACTTGATGTTGAAGCGGGTGGTTTCGACGTAACCGGGCGGCAGGGTTGGGAACGAGGGCGAGTTTGTCTGCATGGGAACTCTCACGGCATGGGGGTGTAGGTTGGCCAGGGGGTCAGCGTGGGTTGCCCCGTCCGGTTCTGGCGGGGTTGCTCCGCGCCGGGCGAATTTTGTGGTATGGGCAGCACGGGCAGGGTCGGGGTGATCTGCAGCGCGGCTGGTGGACGGGTTGCGTCCGGCGGGACTGTGATGGTCTGCACCAGCGCGGCGGTGGGCGAGGCAGCCGGTATGGGACGGTCATCGCCGCCGGCAAGCCACAGGCGGCTGACCAACCCGCCTGCCGCCAGCAGCAGAATCAACCCGGCGGCGCAGCCCGCCAGCCACCAGCGGCGGGGTTTCATCGCCGGGGTGGGCTGGGGCAGTGCGCCGGGGATCGCCTCGATCACCAGCAGGGAAATATTATCATGCCCGCCGCGCTGGTTGGCAAGGTCAATCAGGCTTTGGGCAGCAGGTTGCAGCGGGCGGTTTTGCAGCGCGGCGCAGATTTCATCATCGCGCACCAGGTCGGTCAACCCATCCGAGGTGAGCAGGATCAGGTCGCCCTGCTGCAGCGGCATGCCCTGGTTGGCAAGCGCCAATTGGTCGTCCTCCTCACCATCCAGGCGCAGGCGCAAGTCCACCTGCGGCGGACTGGGCGAACCGAGAAAGCGGCGGATGACGTGGGTATTGGGGTGTCCCACCACCTGGTTGGGGGTAAGCACGCCGCGCTGCAGGGCTTCCTGAATCCAGGTGTGGTCGGTAGTCAACTGGTGGTAATGCCCGCCGCGCAGCAGGTAAACCCGCGAATCGCCCACGCTGGCGATGTACAAGCGCTCGGCGAGGATCAGCGCGCAGGCGCAGGTGGCGCCCATGCCGTTGCGCTCGCGGCTGGTGCGGGCTTGTTCATGAATTGCCCGGCTGGCGGCGGTGATCGCTTGCTCCAGCAGGTCGAGCGGCTGCAGCGCATCGCCGTTTTCCAACACATAGGCGGTGATCAGGTTGACCGCCATTTCCGCCGCCACCTCGCCGGCGCGGTGTCCGCCAATCCCGTCGCACAGCACCGCCAGCAGACCGGGCGTTTGAGCGGCATCGCCCCAATGGAAGGCGGTGATCGCGTAGCGGTCTTCGTTATTCTTGCCGCGCATGCCGGGGTGAGTAAGCGCCAGCACGGGCAGATGGGCGTGTGAACTGCGCTTCATGGCGTTTCCTGATAGGGCTGGACGATGACCAGGCGCTGCTGCGGGGGGTGGGCAAGCTCGAAGCGCAGCGAAACATTGCCGAGATGGACGATATCGCCATGGCGCAGGCACGCGCCGGACGGTGGAATGAGCACAAAATTGACCCAGGTGCCGGCAACCGAGCCGCCGTCGAACAGACGGTATTCGCCGCCGGCTTCCTGGACGATGCGTGCGTGCACCGGCGAAACCGAGGCGGACTCGATGAAATGCTGCACGCGCAGCGGGTCGCTGCCGAGAAAATTGTCGCGGTACTTGAGCGGAAAAACGCGGCTGTTGGGAAAGCCAACCGGCGGGAAGGTGGTGGGCTGCTCCTCGCTGAACTGCACCAGCCAGGCGGGCGCCGAGGAGATGGCGGCGGTGGCGCTGCGCGGCCAGGTAGGGCGCTCCAGGTGAGGGATGCGTTTGAGCGGGCGCGAGCGTTCGCGCGCTGTGGGCGGCGGCTGGGTGAGTGGGTCGAGGTTTGCCCCGCCAGAACCGGGCGGGGTTGCCCCGCCAGAACCGGGCGGGGTTGCCCGGCGGCGGCGCAGAATGCGCCCGACCAAACCGCGCCCGGCGAAGATCATCGTTCCTGCCAGCAGCAGCCCGCTGACCAGGATGGCAGCCAGGACGAGCGGGCGGTTGCCGCTCAGCGCCGCCCGCCACGGACTGGCGGGGCGCGCCTCGACGCTGACCGTGACCGGCATTTCGATGCTGCGCTGGGTCAACCCCAGCGCGTCCTCGACCTCGATTTGCAAGGTATGCGGGCTGTCCTGTTGAATGGCGGCAATGTTCCAATCCAATACATCGAACGGGGCGGAGGTGTTTTCATGCACAACTTGACCGTCAACGTACAGGCGGGCAGCCTTTACCGCGCGCGGGTAGCCGTCGGGGAACTCGATGATGATGCGGTAAGCCACTACATCCGGCTGCAGGTCGGGGTCTTTAGCATCCGGCGGCAGGAACTTGCGCTCGATGCGCGTCTGGGGGGAGAGGAAGATTGGGTTGGGCGGCAGAATGTTGAGGTAAACCGGGCGGTTTTCGGAACGCAGCGTCTCGCCGGCGTAGGTTACCTGCAAGGCAAGCATGTGGGTGGCGCTGGTTTTCAAGGCGGAGGTGTATTCCAGCCGGTACTGGCTGCGGCGCGAGCGCAGGTAGCCCTCCACGTCGGGCAGGGCTTCGGCGCCGGAGTAGATCGAGAGTTCCCCGCCGGTTGCTCCCGCCAGGTTGCCGAGCGCGTCGAACGCGGCGGTGTTGGTGCGGATGCCCTCCGGCGAAGCCGCCAGCCAGATGTACACCGGCGTGTCCAGGCGGGCGGCGCGCTCGGTCAGGTTGACCAGCGCTTCCAGGTTGGCGGGTGGCAGCAGTGGGGTAATGAACAGAATCGCGCGGCGGGTGCTGTCTCCGCCGCCAATGTCGGTCGCCAGGTCGAGCGCGCGGGCAATCGCGGTCAGGTCGGGGCGTTCTTCCAGCAGGTTGATCTGCGCCAGACTATCGAGCGCTTCTAGCCATTCCTGGCGGTTGCTCGAGCGGATCAAGTCCAGCCCGCTGTTGGTCGCCAGGCTGAGGCGGTCGCTGGTTTCGGCGCTTGCCGCCACCCAGTCGCGCAGGCGCTGCTGGATGTTCTCGAAGCGGCGCGCGCCGGCGTAGCGGGTGTTCAGGTCGGGACCGTAGTTCACCGCCAGGATGACATCCAGCCCGGGCTGGAGCAGTTCCAGGCGGTCGGGGGTGTGCGGCGGGGTGTTCGGGTCGTTGCCCTCGATTACGCGGATATGCGCGGCATCCAACCCGTGAATAAACTCACCGCCGGCAGCGTGGGCTTCGAAGGTGATTTGAATGCGTGGAAAGCGCTCGCTGTTGATGGCGATGATCTCCACCCTGCCGGGCGGCGTTTCCTGGGCAAAGACCGGCTTAAATGCAAACAGTCCCCCCACCAACACACCGATAATCGTGGTTACCAAAAGGCTGCGCTGCCAGGCTGACATGAGTTTTATTCAATCATTTTACCGCAAAGGCGGGCGTTTTTACTTGACGCTCAGACGACGAATGGGCAACGACGCGGCGCGGACGGGGTCATTCCTTTATATAAATCCAGACCGCATCGAGTTGCCAGCCGAGGCGGTAGTCTGCGCCATCCAAGGATACGCTTTCGCCGCCGGGGAGCGGACGGGTGGCAAAGATCGCGCAGGGCTGAAAGGCGGCGCGCGGCAGCCCCGCCGAAGGGGTTGCCCCGCCAGAACCGGGCGGGGTTACCACGCCGACGTGCTGGATGCGCGCATCGGGCAGCCCGGCAGCCTGATACAATGCCCACAGTGGGTATTCCCACTCCTCGTCGGGCAGGTACAACCCCAGCCGGCTGCAGGTGCGCTGATCCACCAGGTAGTTGACCCCTTCGATGTACGGTACAACCAGATTCTTACGGATGATCATCACTTCGCGGCGCGGCAGGTTGAAAATGTTCCAGTCCTGCACCAGCGGCTTGTTCTGGTTGAAGTAAAACACCGGCAGAGTAGCCAGCAGCAGCAGCGCGGCGGCCGCGCGGCTGATACGCGCGTCGAGCACATGGGGCAGCAGCCCGATCACCCCGGCGGAAAGCACCAGCAGCGGCAGGTGCAGGCGGGCGTGCCACAACTGCCAGCGCAGAAAACCGCAAAAGATCAGCAGCGCAGCCAGCAGGCAGGCGGCGAACAGCCACACCTCGCGGCTGGGCAGCCGGCGGCGGCGCAGCCCCAGCAGGACAAAGGCAGCCAGCAGCAGCCCCAGGTGAAGCGGCGCGCCGGTAAAGTCCTCGTTGACCACGAAGCGCTTAAGCAGAAAGGTGTGATCCTTCCAGGTCGTGGCAGGGTCGTTGACCTCCATGCCAAGCCAGCCGTGCAAGCCCTCGACTGCGCTCTGAACCGCCTGGTTGAGCGGTGAAACTGACACCAGGTGCAGCGCAAGGTTGCGGCTCAGGTTAGACGCAAGCACATCCAGCCCAAAGCGCTGGTTGCGGTACAGGCGGGTTTCCTCGGCGGGACCCAGCGGACTGCCAAACGCCGCCAGGTTGCGGGTGTAATGCGGCAGGTTGAGCGCCAGCGCCAGCGCGGTGATCAGCGCCAGTTGGGAAAGAAAGCCCCAGCCCTGCCTACGCAGGCGGCGCAGGGCATACAGCACGACCAGCGGAAAGGCGAACAGGTAGGCGGTGGATTTGGTCAGCACCGCCAGTCCAAGGCTCATACCAATCCCCAGCCGGGCGGGCAGCGACGGCGCGCGCAAATCCTCCAGCAGGAAAACCGCCAGGCAGACCAGCCAGAAAGCCGCCGTCAGGTCGTTTTGCGTACTGGTCATCTGCAAAATGGTCATCGGCAGGCTGGCGGTGAAGACCACCGCCAGTACCTGACCGGCAGGTCGCGCGCCCAGCTGGCGGGCAAGCAGCGAAACGCCCAGCAACGCGCCCAGCCCGCTGAACCACTGCAACAGGTTGAGAAAGCGGTCGCCGCCGCCGAGGGCGTACAGGCTGGCGTGGGCGTACTCGGTCCACGGGTTGAGGTACAGCTGGCGCAGGATATGGGTGGGGTAAAAGTTGAGGTTGTGGTTCTGCAGCCAGTGCATCACCCGGCTGAGGTGATAGACCATCGAATCCCAGTTATTGGGCGCCGCCACCAGCGCGATCACCCCGGTCAGGACAGCCGCCGCGCCGGTCGCTGCCAGCAGCAGCTCGTCCGCCGGTTGCAATGCCTGGCGAACCCGGCGCAGGTCGAGCGGCGCAGCCGGCACACGGCGGACGCGCAGCAGGTAGAGCGCGCCAAGCAGGGCAGCTCCCCAGCCCACCGCCAGCCCCAGCCGGTGAAGCGCGTTGAAGAGCGAGGCAGCCTCGCTGATCAGGGTAAGCACAGCGCCCCACGCCGCCCAGCCGAGCAGCAGGTTGAGGCGCACATCGGCGGGCAGATAGCCCCTGCGGGCAAACAACAGCAGCAGGTTTAACCAAGCAAGGAACGGCAGCAAAATAAGCATCGGGCGCGGGTTACAAGTGGAGTTTGGGGAAACGCAACGTCACGCGGGGATTATAACCCGCTTTAAGCGGCAGTTAAGGCGCAATTGTGCAACTTTGGCGACAGGTGTTGCGTATTAATATTACGTTACACTTAATTACAAAAGAAAGGATGGTCGCGATGTTCAAAGTTCTCTTCGACATTATCGGCGGGATTATCGCTCTGGTCGTCGGGTTGATCACTGGCATCTTCGGGCTGGTCGTGGGTTTGATCGGCACGGTGCTGGGCTTGACCGTCGGCGCGATTGTGCTGGCAATCGTGATCGTGCTGGGCGTGCTGGCGCTGCCGGTGTTATTGCTGATCTGGATTTTCTGAGCGTGATGGTATAATTCCATCCATGATCGAGGATATCCAAAAACCAATTACTGATGAAACACCACAGGAACAGGAAAACCCGCCTGCCCGCCGGGCGGGTTATTCGCTTGCGCTGGTGGTGGTACTGGTGGTTTTATTTTTTGGCGTCGGGATGCTGACCGGCTACCTGGTGTGGGGACAACCGCTGGCACAGTCCAGCCAGGCGCTGGATGATGCCCTTTCACGGGCGGAGGCAGCCGAGGCGCTTCTGCAGCAAGCCGGCTTGGGCGCCCCCGATACGCCGCAGCCAACCCGCGACCCGGACGCGCCGATCGAGGTGGTGCGCTACCCGGTGGACGAGGCAAACAACCCATCCTTGGGCGCAGCGGATGCGCCGATCACCATCATTGAGTTCAGCGATTACGAGTGCCCGTTCTGCACCCGCTGGCACGCCGAGGTCTGGCCGCAACTTGAGGAAGCCTACGGCGACAAAATTCGCCTGGTCTACCGCGATTTTCCACTGTACAGCATTCACCCCAACGCGGGCGAGGCGGCCGAGGCAGCCAATTGCGCCAACGAGCAGGGCAAGTTCTGGCAATTCCACGACCTGCTGTTCCTTGCCTCCCAGGGACTGGGACGGCAAGCCTACGAAGCCTACGCCGGCGAAATCAACCTCGACCTGGAAGCCTTCAAAACCTGCCTGGATGAAAAGCGCTATGCCGACGAGGTGACCGCCGATTACGAATTTGCCCGCCAGTTGGGGGTGCAGTCCACCCCGACCTTCTTCATCAACGGCGTGGCGTTGATTGGCGCGCAGCCGTTCGAGGTGTTTCAGGAAGTGATCGATCTGGAACTGGCTGGCAAACTGACCAAATAAATTGAGGGGAGTATAGCCCATGAAAAAGTTCATCGCGGTTGCGGGCAACATCGGGGTGGGCAAATCCACGCTGGTCGAACGGCTATGCCAGCGGTTGGGCTGGCAGCCGTTTTATGAGCCGGTCACTGAGAACCCCTACCTGGCCGATTTTTACGGCGACATGCACGCGTGGAGCTTCCACTCGCAGGTCTTTTTCCTCACCCACCGGCTGCGCATCCACCAGCAAATTTTGCGCTGGCAGGGCTCAGTCATCCAGGACCGCAGCATCTACGAGGACGCGGACATCTTTGCCCGCAACCTGTACCTGCAAGGCTACTTCGCCAGCCGGGATTACGAAACCTACCACGCGCTGTACCAGACGCTGGCGGACTTCATCCCCCCGCCCGACCTGGTGATATACCTGCGCGCCTCGGTGCCCACGCTGCAAAGCCGCATCCAGCAGCGGGCGCGCGACTACGAGCGCGGGATCAGCGATGCGTACCTCGATCGGCTGAACCAGTTATACGAGGATTGGATTTCCGCCTTTACCCTGTGCCCGGTGTTGACCGTGCCAGCCGACAACCTGGATTTTGTGGCTCACCCCCGTCACCTGGAACTGATCCTGAGCAAGGTTCAAGATAAACTAACCGGCAAGGAAGAGGTGGTATTCTCTCCGGAAGAAGTGGCTCTGGCGAGCGATTGAAACCGGGCAGCTCAGCGCGGTTCGATGGTCAGCTTGATGGCTGTGCGCACCTTGCCGTCGATATCGACATCCACAAATTCGGGAACGCACACCACCGGGATTCCATCTTCTGCCAGATAACCTTTGGCGAGCACCAGCGCTTTGACGGCTTGATTGACCGCACCCGCGCCGATGGCTTGCACCTCGGCGCGCTTATGCTCGCGGATGACACCCGCAATTGCCCCTGCAACGGCGGCGGTTCGAGAGTTTGCTTTGACCTTGATGACATCCATGGGCTGGTATCTTCCTTTCTGTGGTCAAGTTCGATGCCAAGCAAACAAGGGTCGGGAGACTGAAAGAATATCTTTCCTGTCAAGATTGTACAAGAATTAGGGATGATATTCAAGCGTCATCTTGACAGGATAGAATATAACGTGAGTT
>JBBIQB010000104.1:6471-11303 GCA_037442545.1 Bellilinea sp. | reverse complement strand
CCACCAGCGGGCTGGCGCTGCCGGTGATTTATTTCTTCCACTGGCGCTTTCCCAGCCCCAATCCGGTCAACACCGGCATCATCGTCCGCCAGGCGATTTGGGTGGGGGTTTATTTTGATCTATTAGCCTGGTTCCAAATGGGTCGCTTTTTGAGCCTGCCATTGGCGCTCGCCCTGGCTGCCGGACTGGCAGCGATTGAGTTTGCTCTACGGCTGGCGGAGCGCAGCCGTTTCGTCGCCAGCGATGAAGAATGATCTGCACCAACTCCCCGCGGTGGATTTGGTTTTACAGCACCCGCGCGCCAGCCATTGGATTACCCAATGGGGCCGCCCGCTCACCCTGACTGCCATTCGTTCCACATTGGATAAAATCCGCGCCGCGGCAGACAGCCAGAAAAACCTGCCGGATTTCGATTCGATTCTGACCCAAATCGAGGAATGCCTGACCGGCTGGGTGCAGTCCACGCTGCGCCCGGTGATCAACGCCACCGGCGTCATTTTGCACACCAACCTGGGCAGGGCGCCGCTCAGCCCGGCAGCTTTGCAAGCCATCCAGGATTGTGCCCAGGGGTATGCCACCCTCGAATTCGACCTCGTCAGCGGTAAGCGCGGAAAACGCGACAGCCATGCCCAGGCGCTGCTCACCCGCCTGACCGGCTCGGAAGATGCGCTGGTGGTCAACAACAACGCCGCAGCAGTTCTGCTGGCGCTGACCGCGCTGGCGCGCCGCCGGGCAGTCATCATCTCGCGCACGCAACTGGTGGAAATTGGCGGCGGGTTTCGCATCCCCGACGTGATGAAACAATCCGGCGCGCGGCTGGTGGAAATTGGCGCGACCAACCGCGTGCATCTGCACGATTACGAAGAAGCGCTGAAAGACAATCCCTCTGCCCTGATTTTGCACGCCCACCACTCCAATTTTCGCATCAGCGGCTTCACCAGCCAACCGCCATTGGCGCAATTGGTCAGCCTGGCACACCGTTACCAGTCACCCGTGCTGGACGATCAGGGCTCCGGCGCGCTGCTGGATACGGCTGCCTATGGGCTGTCGCACGAACCAACCGTGCAGGAGTCGCTGGCTGCCGGGGTGGATCTGGTGTGTTTTTCGGGGGATAAGTTGCTCGGCGGTCCCCAGGCGGGCATTCTCACCGGCAGAGCTGGTTTGCTGGCAAAAGTCAAAAAACACCCGCTCACCCGCGCAGTGCGGGCAGATAAGCTATGCCTGGCGGCTCTTTCGGCAACCCTGCTGCACTACCTTACCAACCAGGCTGAAACCCAGCTGCCGGTTTGGCGCATGATCGCTGCTCCGCCGGAGTCGCTTTTGCAGCGGGCGGAGCATTGGAAAATCCGCCTGGGCTGGGGCAGCGTCATTCCAGGCTTCTCCACCATCGGCGGCGGGTCGCTACCCGAAGAAATGCAGCCCACCTACCTGCTTGCACTGTCTCCACCCAACCCGGAGCGGTTTGTCTCCACGCTGCGCCGCCAATCCCCGGCTGTGATTGCGCGCATTGACGACCAGCGCGTCCTGTTCGACCCGCGCACGGTTTTGTCCGAGCAGGACGAATTGTTGATCGCCATCCTGTCTGCCCTGCCGGCGGCAGGATAACCCCCGCCATACTCGCCACCCAAAGGAACTCCCATGAAAAACCAGATCGATACCTTGATGGAAACCCAGCACTTGGATGCCTTGTTGATCACCGGCAGCGCCATTCACAACCCGGCAATGGTTTACATGACCGGCGGCGGGCACATCACCAACGCCGATTTGATCAAAATGCGTGCATCGCCGGGAGTTTTGTTTTGCAACCCGATGGAACGCGATGAAGCCGCCCGCAGCGGACTGGAAATTCGCCTGTTTTCTGATTATCCCCTCCGCGCGCTGCTCGAGCAAAGCGGGCAGAACTACGCCCGCGCCATGGCGCTGCGCTACCAGAACATGCTGGCGGATGTCGGCATGACCCGCGGCAGAATCGCCCTGTACGGCAAGGTCGAAGCCGGACCCTTACACGCCACCCTCGGAGAACTGAAGCGTCTGGCACCCGAGATCGAATGGGTTGGCTTCGTCCAGGATCCGATTCTGCTGCCCGCCATGATGACCAAGGACACACAGGAAATTGCCCGCATCCGCCAGATGGGCAAAATCACGACCGAGGTGGTCAGCCGCACTGCCGAATTCCTCACGGAGCATAGCGTCAAAGACCAAGTCCTGGTGCGTGCCGACGGTCAACCGCTGACCATCGGCGAAGTCAAAGGAAAAATTAACCTATGGTTGAGCGAGCTGGGCGCGGAGAATCCAGAAGGCACCATTTTCGCCATCGGGCGGGATGCAGGCATACCCCACAGCAGCGGCAGCGCCGCCGACCTGCTCCGCTTGGGTCAAACCATCGTCTTCGATATTTTCCCGTGCGAGGCAGGCGGAGGGTATTATTACGATTTCACCCGCACCTGGTGCTTGGGGTACGCCAGCGACAAGGCTCTGCAACTCTATGCGCAAGTCAAAGACGTGTTCGACACCCTCATCACGGAGCTTAAGGTCAATACGCCGTTCAAGCACTATCAGCAACGCACCTGCGAATTGTTCGAAAGCCTTGGTCACCCCACCGTGCAGAGCAACCCCAACACCCAGGAAGGCTACGTCCACAGCATTGGGCACGGCGTCGGGCTGCACATTCACGAAATGCCCTTCAGCGGTTTCACCGCCGGCGACGAGGACACCCTACTGCCGGGGACCGTGTTCACCATCGAGCCCGGACTGTACTATCCTTCGCGCGGGATGGGCTTTCGCATCGAAAACACCTATCTGACCCGCGCCGACGGCACCTTTGAAGCACTGGCGGAATACCCGTATGATTTTATCCTGCCGCTACGCGGCTGAACCTGTGGTATAAATCGGTTATGATTGGAAAATTCTCTCCCGAATTGCCCCCCGCCCGGGTCTTGGGCATCGAAACCTCCTGCGACGAAACCGCCGCCGCGGTGGTCGAAAATGGGCGCGCGCTGCTTTCCAGCGTGATCTCCAGCCAAGTGGACATTCATACCCAGTACGGCGGGGTCTTTCCCGAAGTGGCTTCCCGCCAGCATATCCGCACCATCTACGCCATCGTTGACGAAGCCCTGCAACGCGCTCACCTCGGCTTGGGCGACATCGACGCAATTACCGTGACTCGTGGTCCGGGTCTGGCAGGCTCACTGGTGATCGGGGTTAACATGGCAAAAGGACTGGCAATTGCCGCCAACCTGCCACTAATCGGGGTCAACCACCTGGAAGGGCACATCTATTCCGCCTGGCTATACCCCGCCGACGCTCCGCACCCGCCCGCCCCACCGCAATTTCCATTGCTCGCCCTGCTGGTTTCCGGCGGGCACACCGAACTGAACCTGATCAGCCAGCACCTGGAGTACCAACGCTTGGGCGGTACCCTGGATGACGCCGCCGGCGAAGCCTTTGACAAGGTGGCGCGCCTGCTTGGGCTGGCGTACCCCGGCGGACCGTCGATCCAAAGAGCCGCCCAGGACGGCAACCCGCAAGCCTTCACCTTTCCCCGCGCCCGTCTCGAAGGTAGTTGGAACTTCTCGTTCAGTGGATTGAAAACCGCCGTGCTGCGCACCGTGCGCGACCTGGAAAGCCGCGGGCGTAACCTGCCGGTCGCCGATCTCGCAGCCAGCTTCCAGGCGGCGGTGGTGGATGTACTGGTGCAGAAAACCATCCACGCCGCGCGCGTGTACCAGGCAAAAGAAATTCTGGTCGCTGGCGGGGTTTCTGCCAACGAAGTCCTGCGCAACGCTTTTCTCTCGCAGCGTGAATTCCCGGTACATATCCCCCCCCTTTCGCTGTGCACCGACAATGCCGCGATGATCGCCGCCGCTGGCTATTTTCACTACATCGCCGGGGAACGCCACCCGCTCAATTTCGATGTGCTGCCAACCTGGTCATTGTCGTGAGACTGATGTATCTTTTCGATCGAGCACACATCTAATGGTTAATCCAAGTCAGGCTGCATCCGACCTGTCACTATCCGCGCTCAAATCCGGCGACCGGGTTGAATTTGCCCATATGGTGAACCGCTACTCGGACAAGATCTACCGTCTGGCGCTCAAATTCACCAACAACCCACAGGACGCCGAGGATGTTCTGCAAGAGACCTTTATCAAAGCCATGCGCGCCTTGCCCCAGTTCGAAGGGCGCTCCAGCATTTCAACCTGGTTGTACCGCATTGCGGTCAATGAAGCCCTGATGCTGCTGCGCAAACGCACACCCGATCTATCCTTGGATGGCGAGCCGGACGAAAGCAGCGAGGATGGGCTGAGCACAAACGGTTTGATTGTGGCGGACTGGTGCTGCTTGCCGGAGACGGAATTGCTTTCGGAGGAATCGCGCCGTTTTCTGGACGTGGCAATCGACAAACTGCCCAAAACCTTGCGGGGTGTCTTTTTGTTGCGCGACATCGAAGGGTTATCTATTCGGGAAACCGCCGAAACGCTGGGTCTGACCGAAACCAACGTAAAAACCCGCCTGCTGCGCGCCCGGCTGTTTCTGCGCCAGGAATTATCCCGCTACTTTGGAGAACGGTTGACGGAGTGGCAAAAAAATGGCTGAACACCTGGATTGCGGACATTTGATCACCTCCCTGTCGGATTTTGTCGACGGGGAATTGAACCCGGAAATCTGCCAGCGCATCGAGGAACACCTCAACCAGTGTGAGAACTGCCGGATTGTGATTAACACGCTGCGCAAAACCATCGACTTGTACCATCACAGCGGGGATTCATCCGCTCTTCCCGGTGACGTCCGGCAGCGCCTGTTCCTGCGCCTCCATCTGGAAGAATTTTTAA
>JBBIQB010000104.1:0-6461 GCA_037442545.1 Bellilinea sp. | reverse complement strand
AAATCCACCGCCCGGTCAAGTGTAACTTTCTTCCGCAAGGTGCATCTAAAAATTGCCCGGGCTGCTGTGTTCCCTGAACGGGAATGGGGAGGGCGGCAATTTCACCTGATGCAATACAATCACCCACCCGGTGCGGGTGGCAACGAATTGAGGAGGATATCCATGGCGACAATGCTTGATGAGGACACGCGCAAACAGGTACGCGAGGTGTTAACCGGTATGGTCAACCCGGTCGAAATGATGTTTTTTGGCAGCCAGAGCGAACCTTGTGAATATTGCAACGACACGCTCGATTTGCTCAAAGAAGTCGCATCCCTCTCGGATAAACTCTCCCTGCAAAGTTTCGATCTGCACAACGACACTATTCTGGCGAACAAATACAACGTGGACAAGTCCCCCGGATTTGTGCTTTTGAGTAAGTTTGGCGAAGACCTGGATGATTTCGGCATCCGCTATGCGGGCATTCCCGCCGGACATGAATTCACCTCGCTGATCAATGACCTTTTGCTGGTCTCCAAACGCGATTCAGGCTTGTCCTCGGAAACCCGCGAAGCGCTGGCTAAATTGGATCAAAAAGTCCTCTTGCAGGTTTTTGTCACACCGACCTGCCCATACTGCCCGCGCGCGGTTGTTCTGGCACACCAGATGGCGCTCGAAAGCCCAATGATCCAAGCCGAAATGATCGAGGCAATGGAATTCGGCGCCCTGGCGGATCAGTATAAAGTCTCCGGCGTGCCGCACACCATCATCAACCAGGGCAAGGCGGAGGTGGTTGGCGCCGTCCCGGAAAATCACCTGTTGCAAAAAATATTCGAAGCCGTAGCCTGAGGAGAAGAATTCATGGAAGTAAAAGCTGTGTGGAAAAACGATCTGACCTTCGTTGGCAGCGCCGATTCGGGATTCTCGCTGGTGATGGACGCACTGCGCGATGTCGGCGGCAACGAATCCGGTTTTCGTCCGGTCGAATTGATCGCTCTGGCTGTCGCCGGCTGCACGGGCATGGACGTGATTTCAATCCTCAAAAAGAAACGCCAGGAAGTGATCGCCTTCGAGGCACTGGTGCACGCCACCCGTGCCACCGATCACCCCAAAAAGATCACCCACATGACGATTGAATACATCATCACCGGCAAAAACATCGATCCCACCGCGGTCGAGCGTGCGGTACAACTATCCGAGGAAAAGTACTGCTCCTCGATTGCCACCATCCGCGGCGTAGTCGAAATCGATAATAAAATCGTGATTAACGAAGCCTGATCGCGCAGTTCGAATACACAAAACAGGCTCGCAGTGTCGGTGTGAGCCTGTTTTGTTATCGGTTTGGATCACGGATGTGAGCGGACCTGGCTGTTGATATCCGAGCATTCGCACGCCTGGATGGTGCGTCCCTGGCGCACCAGGCTGCCCAGGTACGGGCGCTCGCCATTGACCGCCAGCCAGCCTTCCAGGTTGAATGCCAGCGCCCCCGCCGCGGGGATCCATTCGCCGTTGTATTTGCGCGCAATGTGAACGTGGGTGCCGGTCGCCTTACCACCTTCACAGGAGGGCATCCCCATCGGGTCGCCGGCATTGAAGCGTTTGCCCACCTGCGGCAGCGACTCGTTCGCCAGGTGTAAATAAACCACTGTCCAGCCGGTGCGCTCGTCACCGTCCCCATCCAGATCGAGCACCACCAGTGCGTCCCCGCGCCGTGCAATCACTCCATCTGCCACCGCCACGGCGGAATCTTCGCTGGGGCGGCAGCCGCCGACCACATTCGGCGGGGCAAAATCCAGCGCCGCCAACGGCTCGCCCTCGCCCCAGCCGGTGTGCGGTCCGCCGGTGTACGCCCAGGACTTGCCGGGAGGAAACGGAAAACGCATCTCCGGTTGAGTCAGGCTGCCGGGGATGTGCGTCTCGCCCCCGCGCCAGGGATCGCCGAACAGTCTGGTATACGTCTGGTGCAGTCCTTCGCCGCTGACAGCGTAATCGTAGGCTTCTTTGGGTAGAACCTGGGCATAATAGTAATGCAGCGCAACGCTGGCAGCGTTTTGCCACGGATCGGGATTCTCGATCAAGCCATCCCGCAGGCTGATTGTCACCAAACTGCCAGCACGCCAGCCGTAATACCCGTTGTTGAGCGTGTTCGCCGCCCATACCAGCTGACGGGCGATTCCTTTGGCAAATTGATCGCGGTAGCCCAATGGGTACAGGTCAATATCCACCATCGGCTGCTCCTGGCTCAACCCGCCGGTCTGGTACTCCAGAATTGCCAGCAACAGGCGCGGGCTGATGCTGAACTCGGTGGCAATGTAGTCTATGATCTCGCCGCCGCGCCGTTCACGGTTGCCGATAAAGAACGAATAATTTTTGAACCAGCCGGGTTGTTCGTTGACATACGCCGATACCCGAAAGCCTTGCTGGGCAGGACCATTGATGAACAAGGCGTCCGGCAGCATTTGGTATGGGCTGCCCCACAATGCGCGGTAATAGATCGGAATTTTCATCGGCATACCCGGCGGCATGGTAGTCGCATCAGCGGGGATGAAGGGATTGGCATCCAGGATTTCACGAACAGTGGTGTTGAATCGCGCCGCCAGCGCGGGCAGCGTATCACCGGTCTGGGCGATGTAATCCACCAGGGTGCCGGGCTCGTAAGGCTCACGTGTTGGCAGCGGGGTGGGTAGCGCCTCCGCCGGGGTGGCTGCAATCGAGACGGGTTGCTCGTATGCCAGTGGGATGTCCATGCCTTCCACGGGTGGAGCGCAGGCGCTCAACAGCCAGATGACTGCCAATAAAACCACCCACAGTGTGTAGCAGGGTTTAATTGTTCGTATTTGCATTGCCCGGTCGAGCGATGCGGGTCTCAAACGACCCGCACGGACAGGCATTAATCGTTCGTTCATCTTTTACCAGACTGCCTTCATACGGATTTCTGCCCGCTACAGCCCGCCAGCCATCCAGCACGAACGGCAGCGCGCCATCGGCGAGCACCCATTCCCCATTATACTTGCGCGCGATATGAACGTGGGTACCTGTGGAAGTGCCTCCCTCACAGGATGGGTGACCGAGCACATCGCCCTGCTGCACCCAGGTGCCCACTGTTGCCCGGTTCAGGCTGGCGACATGCAGGTAAAAAATCACCCAGCCGGTCTGTTCGTGTCCGTCGCCATCCAGGTCAAGCACAACCACGCCGGTATCGGTGCGCACTACCAGCCCATCGGCAACCGCGGTAACCCAGTCCTCGGAAATACCGCAGCCGGTCACCAGTGAGGTGGGGGCGAAATCGAGCGCCGCCCGGGCGCCGTCGGGTCCCCAGGCGGAATGCGGACCGCCCGTGTACGCCCAAACACGCTGGGGCAAGAACGGCAGGATCAACTCCGGCTGGGTCAGGTTGACCGGCAGCAACGGCTCGACCGTTTGCGCCCGCAGCCAGGGATCGCCGAACATTTGCCCATACAATTTGGCGAAACTCTCCTCACCGCCGAGCACGCCGTTCCACAGCACGGGCGAGTACAGCCGCGAGAAAAGGTACTGCACAGCAGCGGAGCCGGCGTTCAAGCCCGGCGCCATGCGCAGCCGGGAACGGTCGGAAAATTCGATCTCGGTCAGAATGCCGTTTCGCCAGCCATAATATCCAATGGAAAGATGCTGCACCGCCCAGCTGAGCTGCTTGTACAGTCCCTTGCGCTCAACGTTGACGACGCCCAACGGGTAATCCGTCTCAGCCAGGTTGCGCGGCTGACCATACACCCAGCGCGACTGGTATTCCACCAGCGCCAGCAGCAGGCGCGGGTTGACCGAGTTTTCAATCGCCACTTTTTGAATGACCTGAGCGCCGGTCTTCCAGCCGTCCGCCAGGTATTCGCGGTAGGTGCTCATGTAACCACCCGCCTGGCGGGTGTAAGCACCGATATCGAAATCCAGCGCCGAGGGTGAAAAGACAATTTCACTGTCCGGCAGGAGCAAATCGCCCGGACCGGTTTCGTCCAACCGGTTTGGGATGATCAACAATTTCCCCGCGTTGATCAATCCGGTCGGTGGAATGGTCTCCGGTGAGGTGATATCCTCCACCGCAACGCCAAAGCGCACCGCCACCGCGGGCAGCGTGTCGCCGGACTGGGTGTAATACAGCACCGGCGGCAGCGGTGTGCTGCGGGTCGGCAGCGGGGTAAATACCAGCGGTTCGGGGGTATTGAACTGCGGCGCCGGCGTTCCGGGCACCAGGACAATCCCATGGGTTGGCAGCGGGGTGGTCGCCTGCTCTGGAATGGGGGTTGGCAGATCCTGCTCTTCACCGCCGCCCGCCCCCCCTACCGGGAAGAGCGCCGTGGCGGTCAAATCATAGCCGGACACATACCCCTGCGAACAGGCAAGGATGGAAAAAATCCACGCCGCAAGAACAATTCCGATCGAGAAACGCCTAGCGCGAAATCTGATTTTCCGGTACAAGGCGATCCCAGGCTTCAACAATAACTCCATCTCTGATCAGTCTTCCATTATACTCTACGCCGTCCCCGCTGGAGATCCAACCGTCCAGCACAAAGGGAATGTCACCATCTGCAGGGATCCATTCGCCGTTGAATTTGCGCGCCAGGTGAACGTGAGTGCCGCTGGAATGGCCGCCTTCGCAGGAAGGGTGCCCGATGCGGTCACCGGCTTCCACCCGTACGCCAAACGCTGCCCGGTTAGCCGTCGCCAGGTGGAGGTAGAGTAGGTTCCAGCCGGTTTGTTCGTAGCCGTCGCCGTCCATATCGACCACTACCACACCCGGCTCGGAGCGAACCACAAACCCATCCGAGACCGAGACCACCCACGCGTCACTGACCACGCAGCCCCACCCGCCGTTCGGCGGGGCAAAATCCAGCGCCGCCCAGGCGGAGCCGTCCCCCCAACCACCGTGCGGTCCGCCGGTGAACGACCACACCTTGCCATCCTCGAAGGGCAGCTGCATTACCGGTTGGGCTAATCCGCTGGGCAGCAGCGGTTCAATGGCATAGTCGAACGGATAACCGAACAAGCGGTTGAACACCGCATACACCCCATTCATCCCAACTGCTTGTTCCCAATCCGCACGGGGATGCAGCCAGCCCATCAAATGCTGGACGCCCGCCGTGCCGGCATTGATGGTCGCGTCCGCCGGGGTTAACCCGCCGTCCGCCATCTGCCAGTGGGAAATGCCATTCACCTTCCACAAGTAGTAGCCGCGGTTGAGTTGGTTGGCTGCCCAGGACAGTTGACTGTAAAGCCCGCGCCGGTTGGGATCAAAAAAGCGCAGCGGATAATCGAGGGTGATGCCTTCCGGTTGTGGCTGGCTGATCCAGCCGGATTGGTATTCCACGACTGCCAGTAACAAGCGCGGATTGACGGAATATTCACGCGCCACTCGCAGCACCACCTCCGCGCCATTGTATGGCTGATCGTCCAGCCTTTCGCGATAGGTAAACAGGTAACCGCCCTGCTGGCGTACGAAGGCAAAAATATCGAAAGGCACCGCCGCCGGGCTGTACACCAGTTCCGAATCGGGAATGATTTTGAAAGACGGACCGGGCGGCTGTGGAGAAGGCGCAGGAATGATAATGCGCATACCGGCCGGCACCAGGTTGGGGTTGGCAATCTGATTGGCTTCGACCAGCAGTTCGATGCCGACGTTGAACAGGTTGGCAACCTTACCCAGCGTATCGCCAGCCTGCAGCACATATTCCTCCTGCTCGGAACGCAGCGTCGGCAGCGGTCGCGGCGCATCCGGGGTGGGGGTAAGGATCGGCGCGCCAGGGACGCGCGTGGGCGGCAGGGAAAAGGGCAGCGCCCTGGTTGGCGTGACAATAGCACTATTTTCCGGCTGCGCCTGTCCGCTGCCGGCGGGGCGCCACACGTCAGACTGCGGCGCCGGCTGGACGCAGCGCAGCAACAGGATGCCCACAGCCCCCAGGATGATTTTCCACGCCCTCGCACGATCGATGCTCATGGCTGCCTTTATTGAAAACGAAAGGGCATTCTTCGCCCACCAATCAGATGTACATGCAGATGAAAGACCGACTGCCCGGCGTCCGCACCGGTATTGATCACCAGCCGGTAACCATTTTGCGCCAGACCGTGCTCCACTGCCAGGTCACGCGCAACCCGGAGCATGTGCCCGAGCAATGGCTCGCAGGTTTCGTCCGCTCCATCCAGCCCGTCAATATGGTCATTGGGGACGATCAAGATGTGCACCGGCGTGATCGGGTGGATGTCGTCGAATGCCGTCACCTGCTCATCCGCATACAGGATGTTGGCAGGGGCTTCGCCGGCAATGATCTGGCAGAAAATACACGCGTCCATCAGGTTGGTCGATTCTTTGGGTTAATTTTAACATCTCTTTGCACCGGGTGGATTCCATCGCAACCACGAAAATTTCCATTCACGGCACAGCCAACGGGTTGCAAGAACTTGACCAGGCCAGAATTCGAAAAACCGCATGGGTTAAACAAACCCGTCTCAAA
>JBBIQB010000103.1:9545-11344 GCA_037442545.1 Bellilinea sp. | reverse complement strand
GCAGCACGAACAGCGGGATCAGGTCAGCCACCGCTTTGATCACCGCCGGATGCCCCCATTGAAGCGCGCTCAGCAGCGCCAGCCACTGCGCGATGACGAAAACCAGCCGTCCGGCGACCAGACCCCCACTGGAACGGTTGAGCCAGGTCATTTTGGGCTTGAGCAGCGCCCAGGCTACTGCCCCGATCAGCACCGCGCGGATCAGGTAATAAGTGTACGGGTTGGTCGCGCCCTCCGAAAACAGAATTTTTAACGGGTACAGGCTGGCAGCGAACAAAAGTGCCGCACCGAGCGGGTAAGCGCTCTCGTGGCGGAAATGCGACCCGCCAGCCCGTGCAGCGCGCGCAAAGCCACCGACGATGACCACCGTCCCGCCGGTCAACAGGATTACCGCAACAATCTGCGCGGCGTGGATCCCCCCTGCCAGGCTGCCAAATGCCGGCGCAAGCAGCAGCGCAAACAACGGCGAAACCGCCATCAGACCGCTGGCGGTGGTGGCATCCAAAACTTTGAACGAACGAAAATAGCCATAATTTGCCAATCCATCCAGCCCAATCGCCAGCAGCAGCCAGGCGGCGGTCTGCGCATCGAGCGAAAGTCGCCACAGCAGCGGCGCAGCCGGAGCAAGCATTAGCGCCATTAGCCCAAAATTGAACCCGATCAAATCACGGGCTTCCACCTCAAGCCGGGCAATTCTTCGCGCCAGCAGGTTGGCTATGCCGCCGCACATCGCCGAGAATAACGCCAGTAAAATTGGGAACATCGGTATAATTATCCATCAATTCCGGTTATTAGCCCATTTCTAAAAAAGGCATCCTGTCATGGACTCATTTTTCAGCAAGGATTTTGCCGGTCCAGCCTTCGAACTCTTCGGTCGCGGGCACCTGATCGCCCTGGCGGTCATTGTGTTGATCAACCTGTCCTTTATTTTCTGGCGAAAAACCGCTACCGAAGCACAGCGAAAAGCCTTCCGTTATACCCTTGCGGCGATTTTATTGGTCGACGAGGCTGCCTGGCATGCCTGGAATGCCACCACCGGACAATGGACGATCCAAACCATGCTGCCGCTGCACATTTGCAGCGTTTTCGTTTTTCTGAGCGCGTACATGCTCATCACCAAAAACTACCCGATTTACGAATTCGCCTATTTTCTCGGTATTGGCGGCGCAACGCAGGCGCTGCTCACCCCGGACGCCGGCGCGTATGGGTTTCCGCACTTCCGCGCGTTTCAGGTGATGATCTCTCATGGCGCCATCGTCACCGCCGCGGTCTACATGACGGTGATGGAAGGTTTTCGCCCCACCTGGAAATCGCTCGGCAAGACCATCCTGTGGGGCAATGTCTATATGCTCGTTGTTGGCGGAATCAATGTACTGATTGGCTCCAACTACCTCTTCATCGCCCGCAAACCGGATACCGCCAGCCTGTTGGATGTGCTGGGTCCCTGGCCCTGGTATCTGCTCGCGCTGCAAGGTATCGGTCTGGTGATTTTCGTTATGCTTTACATGCCATTTGCCATAAAAGATTGGCGCCGCAAGCGCGGCGGATTGACACCAGCCAACCCGTAAAAGACGCTTCCCCCCTTTCAAAGCAGGCAATTCGGCATGGTGTATAATGGGCTGCGAACCCTACTTGCCGGAGAATCGATGAACACCCGTGTTGCTGATCGTTTTATTCGTTATGCGAAAATTTTCACCGAATCCGATTCGGCTTCGGACACCTTCCCCAGCACCCGCCGCCAGTTCGACTTAGCGCACCTGCTCGTGGATGAACTGAAAGCGTTGGGGCTGGCCGACGCA
>JBBIQB010000103.1:5548-9526 GCA_037442545.1 Bellilinea sp. | reverse complement strand
CTACGTGATGGCAACTCTGCCTTCCAATGTCGCTCACGCCCCGACGATTGGCTTCATCGCCCACATGGATACCAGCCCGGACCTGACCGGTGAAAACGTCAATCCGCAGTACGTCGAATACCAAGGCGGCGATATCCTTCTCAACCAAGAGAAAATGATTGTTTTATCGCCGGTCGACTTCCCTGACCTGAACAAATATATCGGGCAGACGCTGATCACCACAGACGGCAACACCTTGTTGGGCGCGGATGACAAAGCCGGCATCGCCGAGATCCTGGCAGCCGTTGAACACCTGCTTCAGCACCCGGAAATTCCGCGCTCGACCATTCGCATCGGTTTCACGCCGGACGAGGAGATCGGGCGCGGCGCCGACCGGTTCGATGTCAAAAAATTCAATGCCGATTTTGCCTATACCCTGGACGGCGGCGAAATTGGCGAATTACAGTACGAGAATTTCAATGCCGCCAATGCGAAAGTACGCATCAACGGGCGCAGCGTGCACCCCGGCACCGCCAAAAACAAGATGATCAACGCGCTGCAACTGGCGGTGGAACTGCAAAACCTGCTTCCCGCCCACCAACGCCCGGAACACACGGAGCATTACGAAGGCTTCATCCACCTGACCAACATTTACGGCACGGTCGATTCAGCCGAGATGCGCTTCATCATCCGGGAGCACGATGCGAAAAAGTTCGAGCAATTGAAGAACCATCTGGTAAATTCGGTTGAATTTCTAAACCGCCGCCTGGGCGCCAGGTTAATCCAACTGGACCTGAAAGACAGTTATTACAATATGAAGGAAAAAATCCAGCCGGTGATCCACATCATCGAGCTGGCGAAAAAAGCCATGCTCGAAGCCGGCGTCACCCCAATCATCCGCCCGGTTCGCGGCGGCACAGACGGCGCGCGGCTTTCCTACATGGGATTACCATGCCCCAACATCTTCAACGGCGGACACAATTATCACGGGCGCTACGAGTTCATTCCCGTCGCCTCGATGGAAAAGGCCGTCCAGGTGATCATCAAAATCGCCGAATTGTCCGCCAAAATGGCAGTCTGATCTTCACTATTCCTCGCGCACCTTCAACCAGACAAATTGATACGCCTCCAGGTGCAAGGGGGTTTTGGATGTGTATTCCGCGCCGGTAACCACATCTGTGAAGGCGTACCCCAGACCGTGCAGGCGGATTTCGTTTCCATCCAGATCCTGCGGCTGTTCGCCAAAATTACACACCACCAGCACGCGGTCATCCTCAATTTGCCGGATATACGCAAACGCCTGGGCAGACTGCAATGTGATGATTTCGGTGTTCGCCCCGGCAAAGGCTGCGGTTTGTCTTCGCAGCCGGACCAGGTTGGATAAACGAGTATACACTCTCCCCTCAAGGGTATCCTCGTCGAAACGACGCGCGTAGCGTTCCCAATTGGCGTACGGGCGGTGCACCCAGCGCGAGTCGCGTACCTTGGCGGGATCGTTGCGGTAGGCGTAATCGTTCAGCGTACCAATCTCGTCTCCCAGGTAGATCAGCGGTATTCCGCCAATCGACAATATCACGCTGTGGATCAACAATATCCGCCGCAGTGCAAGTTCAACTTCCTCGCCGGTTTCCTCGAAAAGCGCCTTCTCCAAACCCGCCAGCGATGCGCAGCTGCCGGAAATCCGCGCATCCCCGGTGCGCGGATTTTCCTGGAAAGGCAATCCGCGCGCAAAGCTGCCCTTGAATTTTCCGGTATAGAAATCGTTCAGGAAACGGCGGTGATAGTAGCCATTGATTCCCAACCCGGCGGCATCCTCGTCCGAGAAGGTCCAGCCGATGTCGTCGTGACAACGTACGTAGTTGATCCAGGCGCACTGAGATTGGATCTTAAACCGTTCCTGCATGGAATAGGTCAACATGTGAGCGTTGCGGGTTGCCAAAGCCTCCCACAACAATGCCATCAACAAAGGATTGTACGAGACCTGACACTCTTTCGGATCAATGTAGCGAATGACGTCATCTGGGTGCACAATGGCTTCCGACTTGAAGATCAGCGCCGGCGCAGCAATGCGGGTGACCGCGTTAAATGCCTGGATCAGCAGGTGGGCTTCGGGGAGATTTTCACACGAAGTGCCCATCTCTTTCCAAAGAAATGCCACCGCATCCAGACGCAACACTTCGATTCCAGCATTTGCCAGGAACAGTAGTTCGCCAGCCATCCGGTTGAACACCGCCGGATTGGCGTAGTTCAAGTCCCATTGATTGGAATGAAAAGTGGTCCAGACCCATTTTCCAATATCCGGAAAATAGGTAAACGCGCCCGAATGCTCATCCGGAAATATTTCGCGCAATGTGCGCTCGTAGGCATCCGGCATGGTGCGGTCGTCAAACATCAAATAATAGGATTGATATTCTTCATCCCCAGCGCGCGCCTTGAGCGCCCACACATGTTCATTCGAGGTATGGTTGAAAACAAAATCTAAAACCAGACTGATTCCCTCATTACGCAATAAAGATGCCAGCTCGATCAACTCCTGCATCGTGCCCAGGGACGGTTCAACCTCTCTGTAACTGGAAATCGCATAACCGCCGTCATTTTCTCCTTGCGGGCAGCGAAACAGCGGCATCAAGTGCAAATAGGTAAGCCCCAGTTCCTTGAAGTAAGCCACCCTTTCTCGGATGCCTTTCAAGTTTCCGGCAAACAGGTCGACATAACAAACCCCACCCAACATTCGATTGGATTGATACCAACTCGCATCTTTCTCCCGGCGCTCGTCCAATGCCTTAAGTGCGGCGCTGCGTTCGATCCACGAGCCTGCCAGGAGGGTGATTAATTCTTCGAGATGGAAGAAAAAATCATACCGCCGGCTGTACAAACGCAGCAAGATTTCAAACAATTGCTCGAAGTGGGTCTCCAATCGATGCGCGAAAAACGCCCATTCGTCCGGATGTTCACGGCGGTAATCCGCGAATGCAGCCTCCAATCCCGGTTGAATTCTGGATAGAGTTCGTTTTGCCTCGACAGCAATATTCAATTCCAACATCATCCCTTCCCCTCGTAGATCAGCCTTTCACCGAGCCAGCCATCAACCCGCGCACGAAGAACCGCTGCAAAGCGAAGAACACGGCTAACGGCAGGATCATGCTGACAAACGCGCCTGAGGTGAGCAAATGCCAGTCCTGACCTTTCTCGCCAACCATTGCAGCCAGCGCGGAGGTCACCACCCGGTTTTGATCTCCCAGGAAAACCAGCGCCACCAGGTAGTCATTCCATACCCACAGGAATTGAAAGATAGCAAACGAGGCAAGCGCCGGCACCGAAAGCGGCAAAATCAGTCGGGTAAAAATGGTGAAATGCGACGCCCCGTCGATGAAGGCTGATTCGAGAATGTCGCGCTGCAATGAGCCGATGTAGTTGAACAGCAGGTAAACCGCCAGCGGTAAACCAAAGCCGGTATGCGCCAGCCACATTGCCAGATACGTTCCATTGAGGTTTAGTTGGGTGTAATCGCGCAGGATCGGCACCAGGGCAATTTGCAGCGGCACAACCAGCAAAGCGACGACCAGAGTGAAGATCAACCGCCTGCCAGGGAAATTCATCCAGGCAAATCCGTAGGCAGCAAAGGCAGCAATCAAAATTGGAATGATCGTCGCTGGCACCGCGACCGCAATTGAATTCAGGAACGCGCCGCCCAAATCATTGCCTTGGCGGGTAATTTCGTTGCCCGAAGCATCCCGGAAGCGGATTTCTTTACCGCTCAGCGTATCGCGGTAATTATCCAATGTCAGCCGCGCGGAAAAGCCCACCCATTGTTGCTCCTCGATGATCACCTGACGGGTGCGCTTGTTGCCAATCCAGGTGATTTTTCTGCCATCTTCGGTGATCACACCCTGGCGTAATGTTTCAAATGTTCCTGTAATCCCGGCAACTTCAAACGGTTCATCCACATTAACATCATCCGCGACCCGAATTTCCTCCACTTTCGTCCAGGCGCGGTGC
>JBBIQB010000103.1:0-5463 GCA_037442545.1 Bellilinea sp. | reverse complement strand
GGCAAATCAAAATCAACACCCCGTTGACAAAAATACCGCCAAGCCGCTTCTGGCTTTTTTGACTTTTGTTCCTGTTAGCCATTTTAGAACGCCCTCCTTTCGCGGAACTGGCGAAGATTGTAGATCATGACTGGAATAACCGCGACCAACAGCACAATTGCGATGGCGGAAGCTCGCCCGGAATGGTTGTAGGTGAATTGCTGGATATAAAACTCATTCGCAATCACGTTGGTGCCGTTATTGCCGCCCGTCATCACCCGGACGATATCGAACAATTTCAGGCTGAAGATGATGATCGTCGTAGTGACCGTTAGCAGTGTCCCCTGAATCGTCGGCACCATGATCGAAAAGAAGATCTGAAATTCATTTGCCCCGTCCACCCGGGCAGCCTCGATCAGTTCGGGCGGAACCCCTTTGATCGCCGAGGACAGGATCACCATTGCAAACCCGGTTTGCAACCAGATCATGATCACAATCAGAAAGAAGTTGTTCCACGGGGGTATCAACAACCAGGGTTGAGATTTTACACCCAAGGCGATGACAATCGAGTTGAGTAAACCAATCTCGTTGATTCCCACCCCTTCGCCCCGGAACGCGTATACAAATCTCCAGATGACGCCCGCGCCAACAAATGAAATTGCCATTGGCATAAAAATGATGGCTTTATAGACCTTTTCCAGCGGGGTACGATCCGCCAGTACGGCGATGATCAGACCCAGACTCACACTAAATCCGGTACCCAGGATCATCCAGAGCAGATTATTACGAAACGCCTCCAACATGATCCGGTCGGTGAAAGCAAAGATGTAATTATCCAGTCCGATGAATTGCCTGCCCAAGCCATCCTGAAAACTAAGCATCAGCGTTCGGATCGTGGGCAATGCCAGGTACCAGAACAGAATCGCCACCGCAGGCCCAATGAAAATGAACGGCTGCAGGCGGCGCATCCACTCTCCGGGCAATTTTTCCACCAGCCAGTTTGACACCCCATACAGCAGTGCGACCCCACCAACACCCCAAAGAATCGCCACCAGAACCACAATCGCCTGGGAAGCATCGGTATCCCGAAGAAAGATAAAGCCTCGCCACAAAACCAAAAATGTCAGGACGGGCACAAAAATGGACACCAGCAGCCTACCCAGACCGGTTGTCAGCCATTCCAAAAGCGAACCAGCCAATCCCTTTTTTATTTGGCTCTGCATTTTGCGCTCCTTTCCAGCCGCAAACCCACTTCCCTTATCGTTTGTTTCTCAAATTATATATAATCTGGCAACAAAGAGGAGCAGGAAAACGGTTTTAAAATCGATCCTGCTCCTCCCTGCTTGCGTATCTGAGATCTGTTACGACCTCATGTTGTTGCGTTGAGGCTTATTTTGGCCAGGACGCATCGATATCTTTGACCGCCGTATCCAGATCAATCGCGCCGGAAACGTAGGAGGTCATCGATTTCCAGAAGGAACCCGAACCAACAGCACCCGGCATGAGATCGGAGGCGTCAAAGCGCACCGAGGTCGCGTTGAGAATAATCTCGGCAACGCCGCGGTCAACTTCGTTGGAGTACCAATCCAGGCTCGAATCCAGGTGCGGGGAAATGGCGCCGCCTGCGCGAACCCAGCCTTCAACCGAAGCGCCGGTGGTGAAGTATTCGATCACCGCGCGCACTTCCGGGCGATCGTTGAACATGGCGTAGATATCGCCCGCCACCAGCACAGGTTTCCCATATGCCGCATCGATCGGGGGCAGGTAGAAGAAATCGTAATCCACGCCCGCGGTCAAACCTTCGGGGAAGAAGGTGGTGATGAAGTTACCCTGTTTGTGCAGCCAGCACTTGGGCGGATTATCGAACATGGGTTTCGGGGCATCGCCGAAGAAGGTGGTGGCAATCGCCTGCCGTCCGCCAAAGACGTAACCATCCGTGAACCAGACTTGAGCTACGGCTTCGATGGCTTTGCGCACTTCCGGTGAGTCGAACTTCAATTCGCCCTTGACCCAGCGGTCGTAGTTTTCCAGCGAAGTGGTGCGCAGCATGGTCTCTTCGATCCAGTCAGTCATCGGCCAGCCGGTTGCCGCGCCGGATTCGATGCCAACGCACCAAGGTGCGTCACCGTCGCTCTTGATCTGTTCGCTCAAGGCAATCATTTCATCCCAGGTGGTCGGGATGGTGTAGCCAGCTTCGTCAAAGGCTTTCTTGGGATACCAGACCAGCGATTTGCCGTTCACCCGTCCCCAGACGCCAGCCATGATCTCGCCATTGGGGCTTTCCATCATCGCCATATCCAGCCAGGACTGGTTGTAGTTTTGTTTCAACTTTTCCATATCCAGGAAGGTGGACAGGTCGATGGCTTTGCCCTTAGCGACGAATGTGGACAACAAACCTGGCTGTGGGAAGTCAACGATGTCAGGCGGATTACCGCCATCGATGCGAATCGAAATCGAAGCTTCGAATTCCTTCGATCCTTCGTACTGGATATCGATTCCGGTTTTATCCTCGAAATCCTTGATCGACTGCTCGAATTTGACGGCATCACTATCGGTGAACGGACCAGCCATCGTCACCTTAGTTCCCTTGAACTCGCCTGCAAAAGCGCGATCCAGGTATGAACCGGTGGCTTCCGGGGGCTGGGTAGCTTGAGGCGCCGGCGTGGGTTGTGCGCAGGCTGCCAGCACAAGCGCCGCCACCATCACGATAGCCATGAGTTGCCAAAAACTTTTTTTCATTTTCTCCTCCAAAATTTCAGGATTCTTGAATTGTCGAACGACGTGCCATGCGGCAGAAAGATAGGTATGGGTCGACTACTCGGTTGTATTGCATCACCTCCTTGCATGAAATTTTGCATGTTTGTGCGGTTTAGGATGTTTCGCGCTCGATTAATGTCAAAGGTAAACGGATATGCTGCACCGAACGGTTGGGGTTGGTCAGCCTGGAAAACAGCAACTCGGCTGCCACCCGCCCGGATTCATCCAGCGGCTGGCGGACAGTGGACAATCCAATATAGTCAGCCATATCCAGGTCGTCGAAACCAAGGATCGCCACATCGTCGGGCACCCGCAAACCCAACTGGTGAGCAGCCTTCAGCACACCCACTGCCTGCAAGTCGGTCGCCGAGAAGATCGCCAGCGGTTTGGAAATTTTTTGCAACCGCTCCAGGGCTACGAAGCGGGTGGCATCGACATGATACGGGGTTTCCCAGATGTTTTCATCGCCAAAAGGGATGCGCAGATCGCTCAAGATGCCGCGGAAACCCACCAGGCGCGAATTGATCGGGTTGATGCCGTATTTGGGAAAATTGGTTTCTCCCACAAAGGCAAAATGTTTATAGCCTTTGCCATATAAATACCGGGCGGCAATCTTTCCGCCATCCTCGTCGTCGATCTCAACGCTGCTGAACACGTTCAGCGGGTATTCGATCAGCACCGTTTCCAGGTGATGCTGGATCATCCGTTCAGCTGTCGCGCCATCGATACGGACGGAGATCAGAATCAACCCATCCAGGTTATGGGTTAACGGAATGGTATCCAGGTAATGTTGCAAGCGTTCCAGCGTATCGACCGTAAAGATGACCAGTTCATAGTTTGACTCGGTCAGGACGGACGCCACCCCGCGTAAACGCTGCACAAATGAAGGCGCCGTAAAGAACGGCGTGATCACCCCCACCCGTCCGGAAGAACGCAGCGCTCTGGCTCTGGCTTCTGCCTTGGGCACGAAGCCAAGTTTATCGATACTCGCCAGAACCTGAACGCGGGTGGTTTCATTCACCCGCTCCGGGTTGTTCAGCACCCGTGAAACCGTTGAAATACTCACCCCTGCTGACCGCGCCACGTCGTAGATTGTTGGCGAATTTTTTTTGATAATCATGAATTCGTTCCCAACGAACAATGGGAAAAACCTGTTGGTAAGTGCTTTTATGAAAGCACTTTCAGTATAGCAAATTATTTCACCCCTTGTCAAGACAAGGGGTGAAATTTTAAGTTTTCTTAAGTTGTCAGGAGATTGGCTTCAAGAATCAACCAGAATGGTTTCTGCTATCTGGGGTTCGAAGGCCAGCTCGGTTTCCTCAATCTGGATAATGGTCACCGGTCGCTGCGCCAGGATGCGCACGCATCGCCCCGGCAACATGCCGTACGCTTGCAAATAGGATCGCTGCGATACCGCCAGACCGTCATAACCTCGTATCACCACCTCGCTGCCTGGAGCAGCCTGGCAAAGCGATATACATCCTTCCTGGATGATAAATCCACGTGAACATCGTTGTTGTTTTCTATGCCGAAACACGGGCGCCTCCTGAAATTATTTTCTTAACCCAACCAACCAGTGTCGATTGGGATGGATCGATATTGGATGCCCCGCAATTTGGGCAACAATTCATCGTACAACCGTGATTCAGTGGGCATCCATTGCAGGATGGATGTTCACTCGCGCGATAGCCATGACCGCACACAGAACAGGTGATCGCATCTTCTGCCCGGCAGTTCTTGGGTGCTGTTGCCATGCTCCCGGATTTCATGCCACTCTCCTCCTCTACGACAGCGGATTATCCGCTCCAACCCGCCCAGGTCAAAATCCGCATCAAAATACCGCCCACCAGTATGGAGAACGGAAAAATAAACGCGGTCATTCCCAGCGCAATCTTCCAACCGCGCTCCTTGACAATCATGAAAACCGAGGCAATGCAGGGAATAAACAGGGTGATGGTTGTGATCGAAACCAGTGCCTGGATGGCGCTCAGTTCGCCACCGGTTTGCATCACGAATAATCCCGTTGCCGCAAAATCCCGCCGCATCAAACCCAGCAAGAACGCCGATGCGGCATCCTTGGGTAGCCCCAGCCAACCGGTTACGATCGGTTCGATCCCCAGAATGAGCGCCGGCAAGAGATTCACCGAATTCAAAACGAATAACAGGATCGTGCCCAGCAAAAACAGGGGAATGGCTTCTTTTACATACCATTCAACTCGCGCAAGAGTCTTAAAGAGCACATTGGAGAAGATCGGCAACCGCAGCGGCGGCAATTCAACGATCAAGGGATTGCGCTCACCAGGGATCAGACGGGCTGCCAGCCAGCCCACCACAACCAGCACCAGCAGCACGATTCCGCCCCAGATCATCGCCGCGCTAAAGGATATTGCCGCCAGCATACCCAGCACGACTCCCAATTGGGCGGAGCAAGGGATTGCCAACGCCAGCAGCAAAGTAACCAGAACGCGGTCACGCGGGCGGTAAAGCGTGCGCGTGGTCATGGTCGCCATGGTTACGCACCCCAGCCCAAGCACCATCGGCAAAATCGCTTGACCATTCAGCCCTATGGCGCTAAAAAGCCGGTTGGTCAACACCGACAACCGGGGCAGGTAGCCGGAATCTTCCAGGATTCCAAAAGCAATAAAGAACGTAAACACAATGGGAAGCAGCAGCGCCAGAGCATAGGTCATGCCCATCGTCCACACCCCATATTCACCCACCAAAAAG
>JBBIQB010000102.1:0-11367 GCA_037442545.1 Bellilinea sp. | reverse complement strand
AGTCTATTTCTTTGTTTGATTTTGGCATATAATCAACTCATCCTTCGACAGGAGTATTAAGTCAACATGGATAATCGTTTGGAAGCTCTGCAATACGCCGAAACGAATCAAAAAAAATTCTTGAACGAATTGAGCGATTTCATTCGCATCCCATCCATTTCAACCGACCCCGAAAAGAAAGCGGATATGCTCCAGGCTGCCGAATGGGTCGCGAAAAAACTAAATGCCCTGGACATGCAAAACGTTGCCATCTACCCAACCGGGGGTCATCCGGTGGTGTACGCAGAATTCATCAATCCTGACAAACCGCTCGCGCCGACGGTGTTGGTTTACGGCCATTACGACGTCCAACCCTCCGACCCGGATGAATTATGGGAAAGCCCGCCATTCGACCCGACTCCTCGCGGGGAGTATCTCTACGCCCGCGGCGCCTCGGATATGAAGGGGCAGGTTGCCGCCAGCCTGTTTGCCATCGAGTCGATCCTGAATTGCTGCACACTGCCGGTCAATGTCAAATTTATGATCGAAGGCGAAGAGGAAATCGGCTCGCCAAACTTGAACCAGTTCATGGAAAGCCACAAAGAATTGCTTGGCTGCGATGTGGCGCTGAATCCTGATACCGGCATGGTATCCGCCGATTTGCCCACCATCACCTACGCGCTGCGCGGGCTGGCGTACTTCGAACTTCGCGTCTATGGTCCCGACCACGACCTGCACTCTGGTCTTTACGGTGGGATTGTGCACAACCCGGCTCAGGTGATCAGCGAATTGATCGCCGGGATGCACGACAAAGACGGGCACATTACGCTGCCCGGCTTTTATGACCGCGTTCGACCATTGTCCGGCGAGGAACGCGCGGCGCTGGCAAGATTACCAATGGACGCGTCCTACTACCTCCACCAAACCGGCGTCCCCGCCTTGTACGGGGAAACCGGTTATACCCCAGTCGAACAGGTCGGTGCACGCCCAACGCTGGATGTCAATGGCTTGTACGCCGGCTTTACCGGGAGCGGTCAAAAAACAATCATCCCCTCCTGGGCAATGGCAAAGATTTCGATGCGCCTGGTGCCAGATCAAGATGCGGCAGCGGTTTACGATCAACTGAAACAATACCTGCTGGAACATGCCCCCCAAACGGTGCGCTGGGAATTGATCCAAATGCCGTATGGGGCAGCCTCCATCTCGGATATCGATCACCCCGCGACCAAGGCGCTGGCAAAAAGTTTCGAGACCATTTGGAAAAAAGCCCCCGTGTTCAAACGGGAAGGCGGCAGCGTACCGGTGGTCGGCAACATGCAGCGCATCCTGGGCGTCGAATCGGTTCTGACCGGGTTTGGGTTGGCGGACGACAACATTCACGCACCAAACGAAAAACTACACCTACCAACCTGGTACAAAGGCATTTCAGCTCTTATCCATTTCTTTTACAATTATGGTGCAACCAATCACTCCTGAGGATATACAAACAGAATGAGCACGGATAAATTAAAACTGCCCAGTTATGGCGGACAGGCTCTGATCGAAGGCGTTCTCATGCGCGGCAAACGGGGACTCGCGGTTGCAATGCGCGCCCCGGACGGGCAGATCGTGATCGAACGCGAAACACTGGGCGGCATCTATCATAGCAAACTAATCCGAATTCCTTTCCTGCGCGGATTGGTGCTACTTTGGGATGCGCTTGGTTTGGGCACCCGTTATCTGACCCGTTCCGCCAACTTGCAGAGCGGCGAGGACGAAAAAATCGAGGGTTTATCGCTCTTCCTCACCGTGGCTGCATCCCTGGCGATCACCATCGTCCTCTTTTTCCTTACGCCGGCGGCAATTGGCAAAGGAATTCAGAGTCTAACCGGTATTTCCACCCTGGTGATGAGTATAATCGAGGGGTTAATCCGCCTGGCAGGGATCGCTTTATACATCTGGGCGATTGGACGCGTGCCCGAGATCCAGCGAGTATTTGCCTATCATGGCGCGGAACATAAAACCATCAACGCTTTCGAGGCTGGCGCAGAATTGACCCCCGAATCAATCAAACGCTTCCCGCTCGAACACCCCCGCTGCGGCACATCGTTTTTGCTCACCCTGGTGATCATCTCCATTCTGGCGTTCACCCTGATTGGACCATTGCCGTTCGGCTGGCTGCTGCTGTCGCGGGTCTTGTTGATCCCTGTGCTGGCAATGCTGGCGTATGAATACATCCGCATGACCGCCAATCACCTCGACAGCCCGTTAATCCGCTGGATGATCAAGCCCAACCTGGCGCTCCAAAGGTTGACCACCCGGGAACCAACCCTGGACATGCTGGAAGTAAGCGTCGCTTCTTTTAACGCAATGCTCGAACACGAGAGCCGGCTGGCAGAAGAAACCACACACCCGGAATTTGCGCCAGCACCTTCCGCCAGCACGGCTGATTATCAAAATCAACCCGGATAATTGAATCGCTGGCAACGGATGGGGCAAACAAGCGGCAAAAACTACCCTCTCCATCACACCCCTCCTGTATAATCAACGTAATGGCGCGTTTGCATCCTATTGAATAACCGAGCGCCGACCAACGACCGGGTGGGAAACGATGGCAAAAACGATCTATACGCTTGTTTTGGGCATCGTGATCGGATTGCTCGCCGCGGGATTGATCCTGTTGATTGCCTCCCCGGCGCGCACTACACCAATCCTGATTTTACCGACCAGCACGCCTGCCAATCTGTTCGTTCATGTTGCCGGCAGCGTCATCAGACCTGGCACGGTTATCCTGCCGCCCGGCAGCCGGGTCGAACAGGCAATCCAGGCAGCCGGCGGTCTGAGCGCAAACGCTGAAGCCAACGGCTTAAATCTGGCCGCCCGCTTGTCCGACGGGCAGAAAATTTATGTTCCCCGCATGGGCGAAGCAGCCACCCCGGAAGCACCCCCGGCGGATACTTCCATGCCAACCACCAAACTGGATATCAACCTTGCCTCCCGCGAGCAACTGGAAGAACTGCCCGGTATTGGTCCAAGCAAAGCCGAGGCGATCATCACCTACCGGCAAAATCACGGCAGATTTGTTACAATAGAAGATATCCAAAAAGTGCCCGGAATTGGTCCGGCGATTTTTGAACAAATCCGCGATAGTATCCTGGTATCCGAATCGCCTTGATTGTACAGGGAGTCGTCATGGAATTAAAAAAACAACTCGAACTTGCTTTAAAGGATGCGATGAAATCCGCGGATGAAACCCGCAAGCGAACCGTGCGATTGATCCTGGCGAGCATCAAAAACGCAGAAATCGACAAAGGAGCACCGCTGGACGACGCTGGTGTGATGAACATCCTTCAAAAAGAAGTCAAAATCCGCAAGGAAGCCATTGAAGGCGCGGAACAGGCACACCGGGACGATCTGAAAGCAGAAACCTTGAGCGAACTTGCCATTCTGGATTCCTTCTTGCCCAAACAAATGGGCGATGAAGAATTGCGCGCGATCATCCAGGATGTGGTTGCTGAAGCGAATGCCACCAGCGTCCGTGATACCGGGAAAGTCATGAAAGCCGTGATGCCAAAACTACAAGGTCGCGCCAGCGGGGAGCGCATCAGCCAACTGGTGCGCGAAATTCTTCAACAATAACCGTGATGAATTTTTCGGCAAACGGTGTTTTTGAGCGACGAGTCAATCGAAACCTGTTTCGATTGGTTCTGCTCATTCTCACTAGCGTACTGGCTTGGGGCGCCCTGATTTTACCGCTGGCAATCCGACAATCGATTGTCCCATTGCAGATCGGCGACGTGACCACGCAAGATATTCAGGCGCCGTATGACCTATCCTACGTCAGCGAAGTTCTTACCCAACAGGCTCGCCAGGAAGCCCGGAATAAAGTCGCCCCAATTTACTTGCCAACAGATCCTGCGATTGCCCGCCGTCAAATTGAAAATTTGCGCGTGGCGTTGAATTTTATAACCACGGTACGCTTCGACACGTTTGCAACCCCCGAACAAAAATTCACCGACCTGTCTGCCATCCAAAATCTGGAGATTTCCAGCGAACACGCCGAAGCAATCCTCGCCTTGAGCGACAGCCGGTGGCAAACCATTCAGCAGGAGTCACTCTCGGTTCTCGAACAGGTCATGCGGCGCACCATCCGTGAAGACCAGTTGGAAGATGCCCGCCGCAGTATCCCTACACTGATCAGTTTTTCCCTTCCAGAAGACCAGGCGCGGATCGTATCCGCTCTGGTTAGCCCCTTTGTCATCTCCAACAGCCTGTACAGCCCGGAATTGACCGAGTCGGCGCGCGAAGAAGAAGCCAACAAGGTCGAGGCGCTGGTACGCACCTACCTGACCGGCGAAACCATTGTCCGCCGGGGTCAAATCATCACCCCGTTGACCTGGGAAGCCCTCACCGCCTACAATCTCATCCAGCCGCAAAGCCAGCAGGAAGACATCCTGGCTGCCTTTTCCTTGGCTGGGTTGATGGCGGTGTTCATCGGCTTGTATTTTTCGCGCCGTAAAGCCACCCTGTTGGAAAGCCTAAAAGGTCTGCTGCTCTTATCCATCACCTTTCTCATATTTCTGTACGGCGCAAAAATTATCATTCCCAATCGGACGATTATCCCGTACATTTTCCCCATCCCCGCCTTTGCGCTCACTCTCGCCAGCCTGTACAGCCTGGAAGCCGGGTTGATTTTCCCGCTCATCCTCAGCATCCTTGCCGCATACGGACTGCCTAACAGCCTCGATTTGACCCTGTATTACATACTCACCAGCATAGTTGGCGTTCTGGTCATGGGCAAGGGCAGGCGCATCGCCAACTTCTTCTGGTCGGGCGTGGCAATCGGTATTACCGGTGTGGCAGTGATTCTCGCCTACCGTCTACCCGATTCGATTACCGACCTGTTGGGAATCGCCACACTGAGCGGCGCTTCTTTTCTGAACGGGCTGGCTTCCGCCAGCCTGACCCTGCTGTTCCAGTTCCTTTTTTCGCAGCTGCTCGGCATTACCACCGCGCTCCAATTAATGGATTTGCTCCGCCCGGATCACCCGCTATTGCAGCACATCCTGCGCACCATGCCGGGTTCCTACCAACATTCATTGCAAGTCTCCAACCTGGCAGAACAGGCAGCCGAAGCGATTGGTGCGGATGCACTTTTAACCCGCGCCGGCGCCATTTACCACGACGTGGGAAAATCGCTCAATCCGTCCTTTTTCATCGAAAACCAGATCGGCAATAAAATCGACTCGCATGACGACCTTGCCCCAGAGGAAGCCGCCCAAATCATCATCCGCCACGTCACCGATGGGGTCGTCCTGGCACAAAAATACCGCCTTCCACGCCGGATTCAGGACTTTATCCTGGAGCATCACGGCACGTTGCTGACCCGCTATCAATACACGCAGGCTGTCCGTGCTGCCGGCAACGATCCAGCCAGGGTGGATGCGGAAAAATTCCGCTATCCCGGACCCTCTCCCCAATCCCGTGAGACGGCAATTCTCATGCTGGCGGACGGGGTCGAAGCGCGCGCCCGCGCCGAATTACCCAAGGAAGATGACGAATTGCGCGCACTGATTCGCGGTGTGATCGAGTACTGCCAGAAGGAAGGCCAGCTTGACCATACCAATCTCACCCTGCGCGACTTGAATTTAATTACCGAGTCGTTCGTTAACACCCTGCGAAACACCTATCATCCCCGCATTCGCTACCCGGAGATTAAATCCACCGCTCCCGCCGAAAGCAGCCCAAAAACCTCCCACGTTCCAATTCCGGATACTCTCTCTCCCACCCAGCCCGTTACTCGAAGCGAACATGATTAACCTGCAAATCGAAACCCCCTACAACCCATGGATCGACCAGCAGTCACTCCTTGCCTGCGCCCGCCAGGTGATCGCCCGCGAAAATCCTGGCAGCGAGATTGAATTGACTCTGGTTGTCACCAGCGATGAAACCCTGAGAGACTTGAACAGCCAACACCTGGGCATTGATTCGCCGACCGATGTGCTTGCCTTTCCGGCGGACGAATTTGACCCGGACACGCAAATGACCTATATCGGGGATGTCATTATCTCTTTTCCACGCGCCCAGGCACAAGCGGAAACCGCCGGTCACCCGGCGCAAAATGAACTCTGCCTGCTGGTGGTGCACGGCATTTTGCACCTGGTTGGATACGATCACGACACCGACGAAAACAAAGCGGCGATGTGGAAAACCCAAGCCGAAATTCTTGCCAGTTTGAACATTGAAATCAAGCAATTGCCCGAGTGACCATGCTGCATTTTTTCATGGGTAGAGGGCCGGCATTCAGAGACGCATTTCACGGGCTGAAGCATTTTCTCATCACCCAGCGCAATGCCTGGATCCACCTTGCGATTACCGCACTGGTAGTCCTCCTGGGGTTTTTACTACGTCTTGAACGACTGGAATGGGCAATCCTCGTACTTGCGATTGCTCTGGTATGGATTACCGAGATCCTCAACACCTCGATTGAAGCCCTAGTCGATCTAGTCGTTCAACAATACCATCCACTGGCGAAAGTCGCCAAGGATACCGGCGCGGCGGCGGTATTATTCGCCGCGATCATCGCGGTAATCCTCGGCATGATCATCTTGTTCCCGCGCATAGTCGCATTGTTTCGGATTACGGATTGATCTGGAGGAGCAGCCATGTCCCATTTTCGATTTGGTACTGTTGGTTCACCCATCTCCACGCCAAAGAAACCGGGCGGCAGCCTCGGCGCTGTTCACCAAATCCATGCGCTGGATCTTTCCGCGCTGGAATTGGGCTGGGTGCAGTCCGTACGCGTGACCGCGCAAACCTGCCAGCAAATCCAAGAAGCAGCGCGGCAAGTGGACGTGGCGGTCAGCGTACACGCCCCTTACTTTATCAACCTCAACGCGGATGAAGAGGAATGGCCAAAATCGCGCAAACGCCTGATGGATGCCGCCCATTACGGCTTTCTGGCAGGCGCGACCGATATTATATTTCACCCCGGCTCGTATTTTGGGCAGCCAGCCGGAGTTGTGTTGAAAATTGCCATCCAGCGTCTGGCGGGCTGTGTTGAGGAACTTAAAGCCAACCACATTCGCGTTACCCTGCGCCCCGAAACAATGGGCAAGTCCGCCATGCTTGGCTCGCTCGAAGACACCCTGGAGATGAGCCGCTCGCTGCCCGGCGTTGAACCCTGCCTCGACTTTGCCCATCTGCATGCCCGCGCCGGAGATGGTTCTTTCAACACCAAAAAGGAATGGTTGCAGGTGTTAACCGCTTACCGGCAGTCGCTCGGGCAGGATGCCCTCAGCCGCCTGCACATCCATCTTTCCGGGATCGAATACAGCAGCAAGGGCGAAAAAAATCACCTTCCCTTGCAGGAATCCGATTTTGCGCTGACCGAATTGTTCATTGCACTGCACGATATGGATTGCTCCGGGCGTATACTGTGCGAAAGCCCGATCATGGAAGAAGACGCAATCTACATGAAATCGGTTTGGGAAAACCTATAGATATTCTTTCAAGTTGTGTTCAACCGCATAGGCAGCTGCCTCCGCCCGGTTGCTGACCCCCAGCTTCGACAGGATGCTGGACACATAATTTCGCACCGTGCCCTCGCCCAGAAATAAGACCTTGGCAATTTCACGGTTGGTTTTTCCCTCGGAGACCAAGAGCAGAACGTGCTTTTCCTGCTGACTCAAGTTCGCGAACGCGGAGGCTTCTTCCTCTTTGACTGCCCGCCGCACCTCTTGAAAAACGCGCTGGGTAACCGCCGGGTCGAGCAGCGCTTCGCCTCTGCCCACCGCTTCGATGGCGCGGATCAGGTCTTCGCCCCCAATTTGTTTTAGGACGTACCCGGAGGCGCCGGCGCGAATGGCGGAGAACAACATCTCATCCTCGGCATACGAAGTAAGCATGATCACTTTGGTTTCCGGGTATTTTTGGGTAATTTCCTCGCAGGCTTCGATCCCCGATGCGCCAGGCAGTCGAATATCCAAAAGAACCACGTCGGGATGCAAATGAGCCACCTGTTCCAACGCTTCCTTAGCTGTGCCCGCCTCGCCGACCACTTCGAACTGGGTATGGTGCTCCAATAAAGCCTTTAATCCAAGCCGGACCACTTCATGATCGTCCACCAGCACAATACGTTGTTTGCCCATAGTTGCCTCCGGCTGGAAGTATAGTCAATATTGGGTTGAATTACAAGGAGAAACCTGCACGCGAATCAATCCATGCGTTCGATAACGACATTTGTATCCTGTTTCGCAGACTTTTTTCATTTGATTTCCATCCTGCCTGTGGTAAACTAATGGCAAGGGATGGTTATAATAGACAGTAAGTGGGTATCCTTGCCAGGAAGGCAGATCGATGAATACAAAGACGAATCACATAGTGGTTTATATCGAAGATGACCAGGAAATGATCGATCTGGTATCCATGATACTCAGCCGGCGAGGATTTACTATTCTTGGCGCTCCGGGTGGAAAAAAAGGATTGGAACTGGTCAAAGAAAAACTGCCCGAATTGATCCTGCTGGATTTGATGATGCCCGACATGGACGGCTGGGAAGTGTACCAGCAAATCAAATCGGATGAAACCACCCGCGTCATTCCGGTGATCGTGATTACTGCCAAAGCGCAAGCCATCGACCGCGTGCTTGGCTTGCACATCGCCCATGTGGATGACTACATCAGCAAGCCGTTCCGCCCGCAGGAATTGCTGGAAAGCATCGAGAAAGTGCTTGGAGGCGCAGGGGGAAAACCGGACACAGACCGCGGCAAAAAATGAGCGCACAGGTAACCATATACAACCTGTCGCGCCCCGAAGTTCAACCGCTTCAGGCGCGCCTGTGCGCCAATTTCTGGTCCAGATTTCGCGGTTTGATGCTGCACCCCGGCATCGCCCCCAACCAGGGCATCTTGATCGACGAAAACAAGGACAGCATTGCCGCTTCCTCGATTCACATGTTGTTCATGCGTTTTGAAATTGCAGCGATTTGGATTAATTCTCGATTTATTGTTGTGGACGCCAAAATTGCCAAAACCTGGCGCCCCATGTATGCAGCCTCTCAGCCGGCGCGCTATATTCTCGAAGCCCATCCGAGCCGAATCCTCGACTTTCACCCGGGGGATAAGGTAAAATTCGAGCATGGTTAAGTGGGTAGCAATCGTAGTACTGGTAATCAGCCTCCTCATCCCTTCCGGAAATGTGCGTGGGCAGTCCTCCGGCGACCTGCCGGTTTACCTCGTCCAGCCTGGCGACACCCTTAATACCATCGCCCTGCGATTTGGCATTTCTGTACAGGACATCATCGCTGCCAACCAGCTCACCGATCCGAACATCCTGGTTATCGGCACTTCGTTGAAGATCCCCGGCTACGAAGGCGTTTCGGGGGTATTAAAATTTGAGGTTGCTCCCCTTGGTGCAACGCTGTCCGGTGTCAGCCGGCAGTACCGCGTTCAGCCGGAAACCCTGGTACGCCTCAATCAATTGACCAGCCCCTCTCAACTATACATCGGCTCAACACTGATCCTGCCGGAAGACCCACAGGCCACGCCGGTCAATCCGGTCAGCGTGTTTTCGGAAGGGCAAAGCTTTTTCGATCAGGCAGTACGGTTATCCACCAATCCCTGGAAACTGGCGCGAACCAACCAAAAAAGCGGACGCTGGGACTTTTTACCCGGCGAGGTGGTGTATGCGGACAGCATTTCTCCACTGCCGGGCTTGTTCGGCTCCCCATTCATCGAAACGATCGAAATTCTGCCCCTGCCGCTTCGACAGGGAAAAACCCACCTGGTCAGAGTGACCACGACCCAGCCCTTGACATTAAGCGGCGTGCTGAACGAAAAACCGATGGTCTTTTTTCAAACCGCCGACAACCAGTACGTTGCCATTCAGGGCGTACATGCCATGGCGCAGCCCGGTCTGACTACCGTCAAAATCGAGGGCGCGGTGGCGGATGGCAAGTCTTTCTCCTTCGAACAAGCCCTCCTGCTCGAACCAGGCAATTATCCTCAAGATGTCCCCCTGGTGGTCGACCCAGAGACGCTCGACCCAGCCATCACCGTGCCAGAGGACGAAATCGTCCGCACAATCGTCGAACCGGCAACCCCGCTGCGCTACTGGTCGGATGTTTTCACAGTTCCGGTGGATGAACCGTGCATCCGTTCCTGGTTTGGCAGCCGGCGGTCGTACAACGGCAGCCCGTGGATTTATTACCATACCGGCGTGGATTACGGCGTGTGCGCCAACAATTTGAACATCTACGCCCCTGCGCCGGGCATGGTCGTGTTTGTCGGAGATTTAACCGTGCGCGGACTGTCAACGATCATCGATCACGGCTGGGGGATTTACAGCGGATTCTGGCATCAATCCAGCGCCGGCGTCACAGTTGGCGAAATGGTCGAAAGCGGTCAGTTGATTGGCGAAATCGGCGGTAGCGGACGCGCCACGGGTCCGCATTTGCATTGGGAAGTGTGGGCAAACGGCGTTCAGGTTCAACCGCTGGATTGGTTGGAAAAAACGTTTCCCTGACCCGTATGTCAAATTTTAATATCAGGGTATAATAAAAACGCTCTTTGACAATGAACAAGAGTTATTCTGCGATCTTCCTGCGAGTTAGAGGAACATGCCGATCCATTCAATAAACCTGCACGAATCCTATTGGGAAAATTTGGAAATTCAAGACGAAGACCTGGAATTTCTTTACAACCATCTCTTAGAAATCGAAACACCCCTCACCGCCAGGGAGTTAACCGAAGTACTCATTCGCGAGCGCATTCATCGCGAGACCCAACGCATGTTGGCGCAGCAGTCCGCCGGCGGGGCGCTTTACCAGCCCAAGAATACCTACCAAGCCGGCGAACATCTTCAATTTCCTGCGCACAATTGGGCAAAAGGCAAAGTCGTCTCGGTTCGCGATGCGTTCAATCCGGATCTGCCCCCGTTCAAGGTGATCGAAGTGGACGTAGACGGAATGGGCAGCCGTCATTTTGCAGCAGACTTGCCGGAACATGCGCTCAATCAGCCAATCGAGCCGCAAGCAACCCATCCGTCTCTTGATCCCGAATACGTCCTGCAAAATTACGATGAAGACATCGGCTACCTCCTCACCCAGACTTTCGAAAAGGTGCCCGATCTGGTTCGTATCGCCGGGGCATGGTTCCCGCGTTCCTTGCTGGTGGATGTCAGCGTTGGTCACCTGAATCTTGCCGAAGCCGTCCTGGAAATGGCGCAAGGCGGACCTCTGCCAACCGACGCCATTCTGGAACAGATCGAACTACCCACGGATGTCAATCGCAAATTGACCGAATTCTCCATGAATCTGGCTTTGGAGGAGGATGGTCGATTTGACGAGGTTGGTCCGGCAGGCAGAACCATGTGGTTCCTGCGCCGGCTCGAACCCGACGCGCCCGGGAT
>JBBIQB010000101.1:0-11528 GCA_037442545.1 Bellilinea sp. | reverse complement strand
AACGCCCGGTTTGCGTGTTCTGGCGGCTGGGATGATAGGAAGCCAGCAACCAGGGCATTCCGGCGCCGAGCGGATACCATCCGCCATGAGCAAAATCCGGCAGCGGCTCGCCGGGCAGGTAATGCCGGTGGACGCGCTCGAAAGCGATTCTGCCCAGAGCGACCACGCCTTGCAGTCCTTTCAAGAGTTCGATCTCTGCCAGTAAATACGGCTGGCAGTTATCCATCTCCTCGCGGGTTGGACGGTTGTCCGGCGGAACGCAGCGGCAGACTGCACTGATGAATACATCGTTCAAACGCAGCCCATCATCCCGATGCAAAGCAGCCGGCTGGCTGGCGAATCCGGCATGGTACAGCGCGCGGTACAGAAAATTGCCGGAATCATCGCCGGTAAACATCCTGCCGGTGCGGTTCGAGCCGTGCGCTCCTGGCGCCAGCCCAACGATCAACACCCGCGCGGCCAGGTCACCAAACCCGGCAACTGGCTTTCCCCAGTAATCCCAGCCCTGATAGGCGCGCCGGCGCGTTCTGGCAATCTGCTGCCGCCACGCCACCAGCCGGGAACAGCGCTCACAGCCAGTTATCCGGGCATCGAGCGCATCCCACGCGTCCGGGTTGTTGTCCAATCGAACTCAGACCTCTTCGATATCGATGCGCACCGTGTTCAGGCGCACCGCCGGACTGTTGACCTTCATCGGGTCGCGGGCAGGGATGGACAGAAGTACATCCATACCGGAAATGACTTCTCCAAAAACTGCATGGCGATTATCCAGCCAGGGAGTAGGTACATGGGTAAGGAAGAATTGTGAGCCGTTGGTGTTTGCGCCGGCGTTTGCCATCGAGAGCACCCCCGGCTTGTCATGGCGCAATTCCGGATGAAACTCGTCGTCGAACCGGTAGCCCGGACCGCCCCGCCCGCTACCGGTTGGATCGCCGCCTTGCGCCATAAAATCATCGATCACGCGGTGAAAGACGGTGTCATTATAAAATCCCTGCTGCGCCAGGAAAACGAAATTGTTAACCGTATTGGGCACCTTATCAGCATACAGGCGGACGGCGATATCTCCCTTATCGGTTACAAAGGTGGCGGTGTAACGTTTCTGGCTGTCAATTTGCATCGCGGGTGGTTTCGACCACTGCTGAATCGACTTTGACATGCTTCCTCCTTCGGCAACGAATATTGAATTGTATCCTACATTTCAATAAATCAACATTGCATCCCCAAAAGAATAAAACCGGTATTCCTGACGGACGGCTTCTGCGTACACTTCCAGCATCCGTTCGCGACCGGCAAATGCCGATACCAACATCAACAGGGTGGAACGCGGCAGGTGAAAATTGGTAATCATTGCGTCCACTGCCCGAAAGGTATAACCCGGCAGAATATACAGGCGGGTATCGCCGCTGAATGCCCCCACCCGATCCCCGCTTTTGGCATAGGCAGCGGCGCTTTCCAGGGTACGCACCGACGTCGTCCCCACAGCGACCACCCTGCCGCCCTGACGGTACGCTGCGTTGATTTGCTCTGCTGCCGTGGCGGTCAATTCACACCATTCGCTGTGGATTTGATGTTCGCGCGGATCATCCTCATTTACTGGCGCAAACGTGTCCAGTCCAACATGCAAGGTAATCCGCACGAATTGGATGCCCTGTTCGGTCAGTTGGGTGATCAGCTGCGGGGTAAAATGCAACCCAGCGGTCGGAGCCGCCGCCGAACCCGATTGGCTGGCGTACACCGTCTGGTAACGCTCTGCATCCTCCAGTCGCTGGTGAATATACGGCGGCAGCGGCATCTGACCTTTGGCATTCACATACGCCTCCACCGCCGCTTCGAATTCCAGTATGCGGCGCGCTCCGTCCAATTCCTCAACGACCCGCACCGCCGGACCATCCACCAGTTGCAACAGCGACCCTCGACGGATTTTTTTACCGCCCACCAGCGCCTCCCAGCGCGTTTCGCTTACCCGCCGCAGCAGCAGGATCTCCACCTTGCCGCCAGTGGGCTTCTGGGCAAAGATGCGCGCCGGAATCACCCGCGTCTGGTTGATCACCAGCACATCCCCGGCTTTCAAAAAGTCGCCCAAGCGGTAAAAGATGGAATGGGTCAGGTTGTTGCCTTGCCGGTCCACCACCAATAAGCGGGCATTGTGACGCGGTTCAATGGGATGCTGGGCAATCCGTTCCGGCGGCAGATGATAATCAAACAGGTTGGTTTGCATCGATGGCGGCTCTGACAAGTGAATTAGCCCCCTTCATTAGAATCAAACAGCGTTGGCTGGCGGTTATCGCCGGGAAAGAGCACCCCCAAATGCTCGTATGCCAACCGGGTTGCCACCCGGCCCTGCGGGGTGCGGTCAACAAAACCCAGCTGCAGCAAGTAGGGCTCAACCACATCCATGATCGTGTCGGCTTCCTCGCCAATCGAAGCCGCGATAGTGTTCAAACCGACCGGACCACCGTTATATTTCTCGATCACTGTACTGAGCACCCGGCGGTCAACGTCATCCAGCCCCAATGGATCGACGTTGAGCAGGTTGAGCGCCTCCTGCGCCACATCGCAGGTGATGGCGCCATTAGCGCGTACCTGGGCATAATCGCGCACCCGGCGCAGCAACCGCAGCGCCACCCGGGGTGTACCTCGCGCGCGGCGGGCAATTTCTTCCACGCCGCTTTCATCCGCCGGCACCTGGAACAATTGGGCAGCCCGCCGGACGATTACGCTCATCGCTTCCAGGTCGTAATAATCCAGCCGGTAAACTGCGCCAAAACGAGCCCGTAGCGGCGCACTGACCATTGCCAATCGGGTGGTTGCCCCAATCACACTAAACCGGGGTAGTTTCAGGCGGATCGAACGCGCCGAGGGACCCTTGCCAATGACAATATCCAGCGCAAAATCTTCCATGGCGGGATAAAGCACTTCTTCCACTGCTTTCCCCAGCCGGTGGATCTCGTCGATGAAAAGAATATCGCCGGCATGAAGATTGGTCAAAATGGCAGCCAGGTCGCCCGCCCGCTCGACTGCCGGTCCGGCAGTAATCTTGATGTTGACCCCCATCTCATTGGACAACACGTGGGCAAGCGTGGTTTTACCCAACCCTGGCGGACCGTAAAAGAGGACGTGATCGAGCGGTTCGCGGCGCTTGCGCGCTGCCGCGATCAAAATGGATAAATTTTCTTTGATCTGGTTCTGCCCGATGACCTCCTCCAGGCGGCGTGGGCGCAGCGCCTGGTCCTGGCGGTCGTCCGGGCGGGATTCGGGTTGCACCAGCCGGTTCGCGGATTCCATCATGGCAACGATTATACCCTCATTCCATGCCTGAATGGGTTTATAATGGACAAAATCTACCGCGAGGAGAGTGTATGTCCCAGGTTTGCATCTCCCAACATCCCCTGGTCTGGCATAAACTGGCAAGACTGCGATCGGTGAAAACCGAGCCCAAAAAATTTCGCGAATTGGTGCGCGAAATTGCCGGCTTGCTCGCCTACGAAGCCACCGCGGATTTGAAGACCCATCCGCTAAACGTTGAAACGCCCCTCGGGGTTGCCCCAGGCGCGGAACTGCTGGAGAAGATTGGCTTGGTGCCGATTTTACGCGCCGGACTGGGCATGGTGGAAGGTATCTGGGAATTGATGCCCTCTGCTGAGGTCTGGCACATCGGCATCTACCGCGACGAGAAAACCCTCAAACCGGTGCAGTATTACAATAAACTGCCCACCGAACCGCGCGTTTCGGTTTGTTTGATCCTTGATCCCATGCTCGCTACCGGTGGCTCTGCCGTCGCCACGGTGGAAATTCTAAAAAATTGGGGGGTTAAGCGCGCCGGAGGGCATCCACAACATGCAGACCCACCACCCGGACGTGCCCATCCACCTGGCTGCCGTCGATGACCATCTCAACGAGATCGGGTACATCGTCCCCGGTCTGGGTGACGCCGGCGACCGCCAGTTCGGTACTGGGTAAGAATCTTCACCCCCCAATCTGAATCATGCAGCGCCCGTTCGGGCTGTAGTGTTCCGCCAGTAAGTGTCTGGCTGGTTTCACTTCGACGGCTTTTTGCAGCAAGGGTTGAAGCGGTTGGTTTGCCCGCAGTGCCGGCAGGATTGGGATTTCCTGACTGCTCATCAAGCAGGGACGTAAATTCCCATCCGCCGTCAAGCGCAGCCGGTTGCAGCGCTGGCAGAAATGCTGTTCACTCAACGGAGAGATGAAACCCAAGGTTCCCTTCCCCCCCTTCAACCGGTAGGGAATCGCCGGGCCCGAGTCGTCCGTCGCCTCAACCGGCTGCAAACCCAACGGCAGCAGCAGATGCAATATTTCCTGCACCGGCATGAAGGTTGATTCCGGCGGTGGAAAGCCTTCCCCCCAGGATGCCTGGTTTTCGATGGGCATCAACTCGATGAAGCGCATATTCCACGCCCGCTCAAGAGTCAGTTTCGCCAGAGCGACGATTTCATCGTCATTGATCCCGCGCATCACCACCATATTGACCTTGATCGGGGTTAGTCCATATCGCTCTGCCGCCTCGATTCCGCGCCAGACCGAAGCAAGCGAGCCACCACGCGTGATGCGTTGGAATTTTTCTTCCTGCAAGGTATCCAGGCTGATGTTGACCCGTTTCAATCCTGCTTCTGCCAGGTCTGCCGCGTATTTCTCCAACAGTATGCCGTTGGTCGTCATGCTGATTTCTTCGATTCCGTCGATCGCCGCAATCATGCGCACCAATTGGGGCAAGCCCGCCCGCACCAGGGGTTCCCCTCCCGTGATACGGACTTTGCGAATACCGTTAGCGGCAGCCACGCTCACAAATTGAGCAATTTCTTCGTAGCGGATGATATTTTCATGCGTCAGCGGACGCACACCCTCCGGGGGCATACAGTACACGCAGCGAAAATTACACCGGTCGGTTACGGATATGCGCAGATAAGTGATCTGTCTTCCAAAGGTATCGTGCAGCAATGCAGGTTTCTCCAAGGGACTATTTATCATTCTACCCTAATCCAGCGCTTTTTCCACCTAACCATTATCATCTAAACCGGATGATCTTTGTCAAATTACTTTCAAACCGGTAATCTTGCTTAACAAGCGGTGCAGCGCCCAAAACGGCAGCACCAGGGCAACATGCAAAATCATGCTGAACACAAAAACCACCGCCAGGGCGGTCAATCCGCGATTGAACGGGGCTGCCAGATGGGTGAGCATCCATTCACCGCCGCCAGCAAGAATGGCAATCAAAACAATCACCGCGATGACCAGTCCAAACGGCAGCCAGGCTCGCCGGTCCGAAGCCGAAGGCAGCATGGTCGAGCTGATGGTAAACGCCAGGTAGAACCACAACCAAAAATCTGGCTGCCGCAGCCAGCCGCCTAAACCCTGCCAGATTTCGGACAGGGAAAACCTGAGAACCGGGTCGGTCAACCCCAGCAATCCCAGCTGCGCCACCGAAATCCAGCCCACCAGCAGCACGCCGCTGACCAGCGGAGCAGCGCCGATCAGCGTTTCCCGCAGGGGATCGCTGGCTTCTGCCTCGACATAACCAAGCCGCAGGCTGCCATCCGGCTGCAATTGGGGGATCAATGAAAATCTGCCGGTTCGCACGCGCAGCAATTTCGCAGCCAGCAAATGGCTCAATTCGTGTACCAATACCCCCGGAAAGAACAACACCGAAAACAAACCCAGCGCCAGCGCCGGTCTGCGGGTAAGCAATAAAAACACAGCCTGAATCTCGTGGTGCAATTTTCGCTGCACCACGAGATAGATCAACAGGCTAAAAATAAAAAAGATCAGCCCTTCGAATGGCTGAAAGAGAGTCACCGGGCAGCAGCGTTAACGATGCCGATAAATTCCGCCGTTTTCAGGCTCGCCCCGCCCACCAGCGCGCCATCGATCTCCGCCTGGCTGAAGAACTCGGCCGCATTGGCTGCGGTGACCGAACCGCCATACAGGATGCGCATTTCCTGCGCAGCGGATGTCCCGAACAGCCCGGACAATGCCGGGCGGATGATCTCCGCTAAAACGCGGTTGGCAACCTCGCCACTGGCTGCCCGCCCGGTGCCAATTGCCCAAACCGGTTCGTAAGCAATCACAAGGCGAGGCGCATCCTCTTTATTGACGTCCTTCAAGCCATCACACACCTGGCGGACGACCACTTCCGCGGTGCGCCCGGCTTCGTTTTCCGTCAGAGTCTCCCCCACGCACACAATCGGGATCAACTGGTTGGCAAAAGCAGCATGAACTTTCTTGTTGACACTCGCGTCGGTTTCCCCAAAATAGGTACGCCGTTCGGAATGCCCAATGATCACATACTGACAAAATTCTTTGAGCATGGCAGGGGCTACTTCACCCGTAAACGCTCCCTGTGCTTCCCAATGCATATTTTGCGCCCCCAAACCGATCTCGGTGCCAACCAGCATGGCAGAGATGGGCATCAGGCTGGGGAACGGCGGACAAAGCACCCGTTCGACCGAGGATAGCGCTCGTAATCCGGGCAGCATTTCCGCAACCAGCGCGCGGGCTTGCTCAACCGTTTTGTTCATCTTCCAGTTGCCGGCAATCATTGGTTTTCGCATGTTTCCCTCCACAAAAAATGATGGCTATCCCGATTATACTTTACGATTATCCTTTATCAGGGTATATTTCAGGTTAACCAGGCTGGCTGGATGATCGCGTCCATCACGATTGTGACTGCCGAGGAAAGTCCGCACTCCACAGAGCGCGGCGCCGGGTAACACCCGGAGCGGGGCAACCTGCTGGATAGGGCCACAGAAACATACCGCCATGCCGCAGGGCAGGGCAAGGGTGAAAAGGTGGTGTAAGAGACCACCGGAGACCGCAGCAATGCGGCTGCCAGGCAACCCCCGCCGGGAGCAAAGCCAAGCAGGAACGAGGGACTGCTCGTCCCGTTCGAGTTCCGGGTAGGCTGCACAGAACCGTCTGGTAACAGCCGGTCAAGAGAGATGATCATCCCCTGGGCAAGCGTCCCCTATGGGATACCTTGTCGAGGGACAGAATGCGGCTTATAGGCCGGCCTGGGATTGGTTATTTCATGCCAAAAAAATGCCGGACAACTTCCGTCCGGCATTTTTTCGATTGATCCAGTCTTACACGCCCAGGTAGGCGGCTTTGACCTGCGGATTCTCGGCAATTTCCCGGGCTGTTCCGGAGAGCACGATCCGCCCGGTTTCGAGAACATAGGCGCGCTGCGAAATGGAAAGCGCTATTTGCGCGTTCTGCTCCACCAGCAGGATGCTAGTGCCCTGTGAATTGATATCCTTGATGATGTTAAAAATCTCCTCGACCAGAATTGGGCTTAGCCCCATCGAAGGTTCGTCCAACATCAACAGGCTGGGGCGGCTCATCAGACCGCGCCCGGTTGCCAGCATTTGCTGCTCGCCGCCCGAGAGCGTGCCACCCAGTTGATTGATGCGCTCCTTGAGGCGCGGAAAACTGGCAAAGACCCGCTCCATCGAGCGCTGGATCTCATTGGGGTCCTTGCGGGTATACGCGCCCATCAGCAGGTTTTCTTTTACCGTTAGCGGGGCAAAGATTTTACGCCCTTCGGGCACATGGCTGATGCCCTGGCGCACGATTTGGTCAGCCGGCATCATGGTAATCGCCTGATCCTTAAACTTGATCGATCCCGTCCGCGTGCGCAACAAACCGGAGATGGTGCGCAGGGTGGTTGATTTTCCAGCCCCGTTCGCACCGATCAGGGTTACAATCTCGCCTTCTTCCACGTTAAACGAAACACCTTGCAGGGCATGAATCGCGCCGTAGTAAACGTTCAAGTCATGGACTTCAAGCAGCATGTCCGGCTCCTTTTCCTAAATAGGCTTCGATGACCCGCTCATTTTCCTGAATTTCTTTGGGCCGTCCGCGGGCAATTACCTGACCAAAATCCATCACGGTGATGTACCTGCAAATTCCCATCACCACCCGCATCTGGTGCTCGATGAGCAAGATGGTCAGGTCGAAGCGGTCATGGATGAAGTGAATCAAGTCCATCAGTTCGAGGATTTCTTTGGGATTCATCCCGGCTGCCGGCTCATCCAAAAGCAGCAAGCGGGGCGCGCATGCCAGCGCCCGCGCGATTTCAACCCGCCGCTGTTGACCATACGGCAGATTTTTTGCCACCTCATTCTGCAAATTCTCCAAGCCAAAGATCGCCAAAAAGTCCTGCGCTTGCTCGGTCAGCTCCCGTTCCTTGGAGTCGAACTTTGCGTTACGGAAGATACCATCCGGCAGGCTGTACCCCGCGTGTGGATGATAGGCTATGCGCACGTTGTCCAACACCGTCAGGTTGGAGAACAGGCGGATATTTTGGAAAGTGCGCGCAATACCCAACCGGGTAATCTCGAAGGGTTCCAAGCCGACAACCGAGGTGTCATTAAAGGTAATATCCCCCGCAGTCGGAACGTAAATACCGGTGATCATATTGAAAACAGTGGTCTTTCCCGCACCGTTCGGTCCAATCAAACCGGAAAGATCGCCTTTTTGCAGACTAAGGTCAAAGTTGCGCACGGCGCCCAGACCGCCAAAGAATTTGGTCAGGTCACGGACATTGAGGAGTGTGGAGGGTGTCGTCGTCATTGGTTTCACCTCATGCCCCGCCGGCAACGGCATCCGATTTTTCGGTCAACCGCTGTCCGCGCGGTGTGATCATCTTCGTTTTCAAGAAACCCCATTCCACATTACCCAGCAAACCTTGCGGGCGGATCAACATCAACAACAGCAGCGTAATTGGGTAAAGCACAAACCGCCAGGTTGGCGCTTCGGTGCCCATCTGGCTGAGCAGCACACGCAGCAAGCCTTCCAGGAAAAAAATCCAGCCAAAGGACGCCGCAATGGTTCCGGTCATGCTGCCCAATCCGCCGAACACGATAATAATCAACGGGTTGAAACTTTGCAGAAAACCGAATGTTCCCGGACTGAGGAAGCCGATGAAGTGAGCGTACACCCCACCGCCAATGCCCGCGAAGAAGCTGCCAACCACGAACGCCATCAACTTGGAGCCAGCGATGTCAATACCCATCGCCTTGGCTGCCACTTCATCCTCGCGCACCGAAATAATTGCCCTGCCGGTGCTTGAGTGAATCAGGTTGCGCATAATGATGATCACCGCCACCATGAAGAAGAACGCCCAGAACCAGGTGGTCAGTTTGGGGATGCCAACCATGCCGCGCCCGCCTTTCATTTCGGGGAAGGGCAATATAGTATCCGAGTTGATCATCAACACATTTACCACAATGGTAAAGCCCAGCGTGGCAATGCCAAAGTAATCCGAGCCCAGGGTAAGCACCGGCAAGCCGAACAGGAAACTGACCTCTGCCGCAAAAATACCGGCGAAGACAATCGCCAGAAAGAAGACGACTTGAATGGCAACCGGCGAATTGAGCATGCCCGGATCCGAGCTGGTGCCGAGCAGCGGCACCAGCAATGGGTTGATGGCATTGGCGATGATAACCGCAACCGTGCCCGCCAGAATCGCTCCAATCAGATACAAGGTAAAGGAAGAAAGCACCGGAACACCGCGCAGGCGGTTCAACCAACGGCCAATGTAAATCAACACCACACCGCCGAGGATTGTACCAATCCCCACCACCAGCAAACCCCGTGCATCGCCGTTGATCCAGCGCCAGGTAATGTCGGCGGCGGTGTACGCGCCAATCCCGTAAAACCCCCACTGCCCCAAACTGAATTGCCCGTTGAACCCGTAAATCAGATTCAATCCCAAGGCAACCATGGTCATGGCGCAAGCCTGGAACAGCAAACCGCTGTCGAAGTTGGTTAAAATCTGAAAGCCGCCAAAGTTGGTTAAAGCCAGCTGCACCACGCCAAACGCAACCACCACACCAATATACTTGACCCACCGGTTGGGATGGGCTAACACCCACAACAAACCGTACAAATAACCAAGGATTGCAACAATTTTTACGATTGATCCTAGGAGAAATCCAAGTTCCATGAGGGCTCTCCTTAAACTTTTTCTTTTTCCGGCTCACCGAAGATGCCAGTGGGGCGGATGAGGAGGACGATAATGAGAATGGAAAAAGCAACGGCATCCCGCATGGGCGTGGAGATATACCCCATCGTCATGGCTTCCGCCTGTCCCATGATCAAAGCACCGACAAATGCGCCTGGAATACTGCCAATTCCACCCAGCACGGCAGCCACGAAAGCCTTCAAACCGGGCAAAATACCCAACTGCGTCCAAATCGAACTGTACGCAATGGCATACAGTACACCGCCAAGCCCAGCGAAAGCCGCCCCGATGGCAAAAGTGAACGAAATCACCGAGTCGACATTGATGCCCATCAAACGGGCTGCCGGCTTGTCGTACGAGGATGCGCGCATGGCAATTCCAATTTTCGTCCGGCGCACCAGAAATTGCAGGAACAATTGCACCAGGATCGAAGCGATCATGATAATGACCAGAATGTTGGAAAACGTGATCGCGCCATCCGGCGGGGCTTCACCGGGTCTGATTAAGTGAATACCATCCTTGATATACCACGCCACCACTTCGAAGGGTCGATCGTAGGGGATGAAACGCGGTGAATAGACGAAGTTCAACGCCCCAAAATATTCCAGGAAAAACGAAACGCCAATCGCGGTAATCAGCGCGGTAATACGGGGGGCATCCCGCAGTGGTTTATACGCAACCCGCTCGATGGTTACCGCCAACAGCGCGCAAATGACCATCGAAAGCATAATGACAGTGATCGAGCCAATGACCACGCCCAAACCCGGTGGAATCGCAGGGAATGCCGCCAGCGGCCATTGGTGCAATCCAAAACGAGCGACTGCGAAATAGGACGTAAACGCGCCAACCATGAACACATCGCCGTGGGCAAAATTAATGAGCTTGACAATTCCATACACCATGGTATAGCCCAATGCGATCATGGCATATACAAATCCAAGCTGTAAGCCGCTGATAAAGAATTGGGCAAACAGGTTTGGCTGGCGGATTAAATTACTGATCAGAATCACCGCAACGCCAACAGCAAGTATCAGGAAAAAGCCTTGCCCCACCCATGCCAGGGGTGGCCTTTTTTTCTTCATTACTGGGGGCATGACCTGTTGTGAACCGGTTAATTGTTGCATCGGTCCAACACCTCCAATATTCGCATAAAATAGGTTTAAAAAGAAACAGGTGTTCTTGCCGGGCAAAAAATGGAAGATGGAGGGCAACCTGCGGCTGCCCTCCTTTTCGTTACGCTTCCAGCAAAACCGCGGGTTTAGGGGTTGACAAGAGTCTCGAACTTGACCCCTTCCGATGTCACCGCCAGCAAAGCTGCCGATTTGACCGGATTGTGATTTCCGTCGAAGGTAATCTGGCCCGACACACCACTGTAGGTAATCGCCGCCAGAGCATCCTTCACCTTTGCGGTGTCATCGGCGGTGCCGGCATCGTTAATCGCCTGCAGCAGAACATTGGTGGCATCGTACGCCAGAGCAGCCAGGGCATCCGGAACCTTGGGATTGCCGCTCTCATCCTTGTACTTTTCGCCATATGCCTTGAGGAAGTT
>JBBIQB010000100.1:10460-11654 GCA_037442545.1 Bellilinea sp. | reverse complement strand
GCGCTTCAGCGGAAGAAGCGCGCCAGGATTGGCGCTGCTCACCAGCAGCCACCACACCCTGTACCTGGTTGGCGAGGATGGGCGCGCGGCGGCGGTTGCGGTGCAGTCGCTGCCGGATACGGAGACCTTCCAGGAAGGGATCCCCTTGAGCAAAGCATCCCCGCTTAACGGCAACACGAGCGTGGTGCAGATGTTCTCGGCGCCTGCCCGGCTGGAGCAAGGCAAAGACCAGTTTGTGATGACTGTCTCGCGGCGTGGGATGATCAAGAAATCGGATCTGCGCGAGCTGCCGGGTCCTTCCGCGCAGGTATTTCACCTGACAAAAATCAACCCGGATGACCTCCTGAGGAGTGTATTGCTGACAGACGGCAGCCGCGAAGTGGTTATGGTCACGCGGCAGGGGATGATGATCCGCTTCGCGGAAGAGGAAGTACGCTCAATGGGCTTGGTGGCGGCTGGGGTGAACGGAATTAAGTTGGGCGCCGCGGATGAAGTAATTGGCGCTATGGTGTTCGACCCCAATCACGATCTGCTGCTGGTGGGCGGCACGGGCACTGCCTGGCGCATCCCCGCCGCTCAAACCGTGCGCCAGGGACGCTACGGACAGGGGATCATTGCCTGCCGCCCGGCAAAAGGGCAGGAACTGGTGGGGGTGTTGAGCGGAAACGAACAGGACAGCGGATTGTTGTACTTCACCAGCCTGGCAGCCAGGCAGGTGGAAATCGGCAGTCTGCCAGCCGGGAAGCGGGCATCCAGCGGCAAAACCCTGGTCGAGCTGCGCGGCAACGAACGCATTGTCCAAGTCTCACCGCTGACGAACGGCTTGTTGTTTTGGGGCGGCGAGGAGTCGCTGCGCGCCCGTCGCAGACCGCGCGCCGCGCAACCCGCCGAAAACCACGAAAAACCTTCTGCCGCCGTGAAACAGCCCGGCTTGCGAACCGCAAAAACCAGTCAGGCAGTCCAGGAAGAACTACCGCTCGGTAAACCCGCTGCACGGCGATCGTCTGCCGGGGAACCAGATGTAAAAAGCAGGGCTGCCGTCCGCAAAACCAAACCCGCAGCCTCTTCCCGGTCAACGAGCAGGAGCAGCGCCACATCGACGCCAGCCGCCCGGCAAAAAACGACCGCTCAGGCTGACCAATCCCGCAGTCCAAAGCGTGCCGGAAAAACGAGCGGGATCGAAATGGAGCAAAA
>JBBIQB010000100.1:9550-10450 GCA_037442545.1 Bellilinea sp. | reverse complement strand
GCAGACAGTAAGACAAAAAAGCCTGCCAGCCGCGCAACATCCAAAAACGCCGGGAACGCAGAGGTAAAAAGCGGCAAGACGGCGAGCAGGAAACCGGATGCTGCCAAAAGTGGTGCTAAGAACCCCGCCAAACCCGAGGAAAAACCAGTGCGCGGTACACCGCAAAAATCGGGCGGGACGGGCAGCGTTCCACCGGTGAAAACACCGCGCCAGAAAACCATCAAAGTGGAAGAAGTGGAAAAAACCACCCGCGGACGGCGTAAACCTGCGGGTAAATGAGAGGTTTAACCGTTGACGGTGAAATTGGTGTAGTGATAGGCGACCCGCCCATCCATGATGCCGAGCGTGTCGCTGCCGTTTTTGACGGCATGATGCGGCGTCTGGGCGGTCCAGGTGATGTTGCGGGTATTGCCGCTTTGGGATACGCTCGCAAGCGTGAACACCGCTCCGGGAAGTAATTCGGTGAACAAGGTCTGATACCAGGCACGGATTGCCTGGCTGCCCTGGATGACCCGCGCGGGGGTGATATGCACTGCGTCCGGGTGGTACAAGTGAATCACCTGGTTGGGATCGCGGCTGTTGAGCGCTTGCAGATAGCGCTGGACGATGTCCGGCGGCTGTGGCTGGGATACCCAGGAAAACCGCCCAATCACATCCCATAATTCCGGCAGCCGGCGGCGGCAGTCATCCCAGGAGAAGAAATTGGACGCCGATAAACCAAGCGTTTTGGCGGTGTTGAGAAATTCGAGGGTATCCTGCACGGTAGGTGCCCAGCCGCCGGCTTTGTACGCCGGTCCGGTGGGAATCACCGGGCGAAAAGGCTTCAAGCCTTGCATTTCGCGCAGGCAGCGGCGCAGCTGGGCTTCGGGGTTGTGGGCTTTTTCCCAGTACACCTGGGGC
>JBBIQB010000100.1:0-9529 GCA_037442545.1 Bellilinea sp. | reverse complement strand
ACCCCTTCGAGAAAGGCTCTCCATGGCAGCTGTGGGTGAAAGGAGGGAAAGCGGTAGGAGGAAAGCGCCATGGGCAGGGATGGCAGGCTTTCGCGCAGCCTGTTCATGAAGCGTTGGGCGGAGCGTTCTTTTCCGGGTTGTTTGTATTCGACTTCCGCGTTGACCACATAGCCCTGCAAATTGAATTGCTGGATGCGGCGGATGGCGATATTGGCTTCGCCGATTGGATCGTTGCCATAGACGTAATGCCAACCCCACACCTGGATGCCCTTTTTTCGCAGGGCATCTACAACGGGCGGAACGAGATCGAGGTTATTGCTCCGGTCGATGTTCATCGGCCAGGCGCCGTCGGCAATTTTGATCAGCACGTGGCTGAGTCCGGCAAGATGGGCGGTTTGGGCGATTGCATCGGGATTGCCCCCTTCGCAATTGGGTATCTTCCAGATAAAGAAACCTTTTCCGTTTAAAGTCATTGGCTTTCCTCCCTGAAGAGCGGCATGGATTTAAGAGTGGGTTGGGTCGGAAGAAAGATTGCCTTCGAGACCCAGTTGCGGGGCGGAACTGCGCATAGCCAAAATAACGTTGTCCACATGCTGCCAGAGCTCGACGCCCAATTCTTCCGCGCCGCGGGCAATTTCCTCGCGGTTGGCGCCGGCGGCGAAAGCGCGATCCTTCCATTTCTTCTTCACCGAGGAAGCGGTCAGGTCGTACAGGGATCGGGAAGGGCGAACCAGGGCAACCGCGGTGATCAACCCGGTGATTTCATCGCAGGCGTACAAGGCTTTGCGCAGCAGGTTGTCGCGCGGGATGCCGGTATGGTCGGCATGGCTGAGAATTGCCTGGATGATGTCTTCGGCGACGCCGAGTTGGCGCAGGATAGGCACCCCGGCCGTGGGATGTTCTTCCAGAGAGGGGTGAATTTCCCAATCGAAATCATGTAGCAATCCGGTCACTCTCCATAGCTCAACATCCTGACCGTACTGGCGGGCGTAAAAATCCATTGCCGCTTCGACCGACAGCATATGGTTGACCAGATGTTCGTTTTTGACGTAGGTTCGAACGATTGCCAGTGCTTCTTCACGGTTCATGCGTTTACCTGTATCCGATGCTATGTTTATTCCGCCTGGTTTTGTGTAATGGCGAAAATTGGCTGCGGGTCGCCCAGAACGGGGAGTGGGCGGGTGACAAAGACATCCAGAAATGCCCTCGCGGTGGCGGGAATTTCACGTATCCGCCAGTAGCGCTGGCTGAAACGGCTGTAGCTGCGCTGGTCGGCAATTACCCCCTCGCCCCGAATCCCCAGCGCGTTGCAGGTAAACACCGCCCGCGGGAGGTGAAATTGCTGGGTGACCAACAGTGCCTGGCGCACACCGAAGATGTGGCGGGCGCGGTAGCAGGTATCGTACGTGCGGCGCCCGGCGTAATCCAGGATGATGGCATCTTCGGGGACGCCCAAAGAAAGCGCGTAGGTGCGCATGGCGCCGGGCTCGTTGTAATCCATAAAGCGATTATCGCCGCTCATTAACAATTTTTCCACCTTGCCCGAAAAATACAATTGCGCCGCAACTGCCACCCGGTCTCGCAGTACCGGGGTTGGGCGGCCATCGCGGGTCAGACCTGCGCCAAATACAATTGCAACTGGGGCTGAAGGCGACTGTTCCGGCAAAAACAGGCGCGTGCGGGCGTACCATTCGGCGATCAGATTGGGAATGCCGAGCAGCAGCAATGCCAGCACGCCGGTTAGGCTGGCAATGCGAAGACTGATAGTGAACAATTTTTTGACCATGCGCCGATTGTACCATGCTGTTTTTTCGCCTTGCGAGGCTGAATACCAGCATACAAGGTTCGTGCCAGTCGTACGATTCGTTTTTCGGTTCAGCGACCAATCCACTGGGATACATCCGCGCCGGACCAGCGAATTGCGGCTCGCAGTGGATCGTAAACCGAATCGTCGACCACCTGCAAGTCCTGCACGTCGTAACCGTCCAATGCCTGGGTCAGGCGGTTTTTTCCCTCGCTGGTCTTGACCATATCAATCAGTGCGGTACGGATTGCTTTCGCCTGGGATTCGCTCAAGGTGGCGGCATAGGAAAGGTTCAGGTTGGGAATGTCCGGGTTGGTCTGCCAGAGGATGACAATTCTTGCCGGGGCATCGGGTAAATCCTCGGTAACTTGGCTGGAGGTGCGCGGGTCACCGGAGATCGAAAACGTAACCCCAAAATCACACACGCCCTTGATGTACAATGAACGGATCACCGCGGTGTGGGTTTGGGCAACGACGCCGCTTTGCACTTCGATTGCCAGTTGTTCGAGAATGCCCGCTGGGAGTATGTAGCCGGAGATTGAGCCGGGTTCGACCCAGCACGGACGGCGGCCGTCCAACTGCGCCAGCGCGGTTGCTGCATCCGCGGAGCTGACGTTGGCGGAAGGGTCGTAATAAGAGATAAAACCGCTTTCGACGTTGGCAATGAACTGGGCGCCGTAATAAAAGGTGCCAAAATGATTGGTCAACAAACCCAGGTTGACCAGCCGCTGTTCGTGGGCGTAGATATAGGTTAATGGTTGCAGCCAGAGGATGTCTACTTCCCCGTCCTCGAGGGCTTTGAAAAGGTCGCGCGGATCGGAGAACTCAACGATCTCGATAACCAGCCCGGTTTGCTCGCGCAAATACTCGCCGGTTTCACGGCGGGAGAGATCGTTTTGGCGGTTCGACGCGCCTTCCACCACGAAGCCAAAGCGAAGCGGGTTGCCCTCGCTGCCGGGTGGTGGAAGGGTAGCTGTTGGGGTGATTTCGACAGTCTGGGTGATGGACGGCGTTGAGGTTGGAGTAGGGGTGAAAACCGCATCGCAGGCGGTGAGTCCAACCGCGAACAGCAACAGCAGCGTCTGGGAAAGCCGTCTCATGAGAGTACCAGGAGGGGAGTTGCGTGGGTTGATGGCATGGGATGATATACTGATTATAATCGTACTTATTAATCGACGGATGATTCAAAATGGGCTGTGAGGAATGCAAATGAGCGTTAAAACGATTCTCAAAGCCGGGCTGTTGGCGTTGGTGGTGATTTTATTGCTATTCGGGGTAATGCTGTTGGTGCTGGTCAACACGCTTTCGACCACCACTCAAAAGGCGCTGCAACCGGTTGGTCAGATGGGGGATGTGCTGGCGACCCAGTCGGCGCTGCTGTTGAACCCAACCCCAACGGTACTGCCGGATCCGGTGACCATCCTTCACGAGATTCGCTCCCTGGCAAGGCTGGAAACTGCTCAATACACGATGGAAAAAATCATCACCGCTGAGACTGGACAAAGCGAGTTGAAGTTTTTGTTCGGTGACCGGCTGCTATTCGTAGGGCATGGCAAAGTGATTGCTGGGGTGGATCTGGAAAAATTGAAACCCGGCGACCTGTGGATTGACAACCAGGTATTGAATGTTCGCCTACCGCCCGCCGAAGTGTTCATTACATCTCTGGACAATGAATTGTCCTATGTGTATGACCGTGAAACGGGTTTGCTGCGCCGTGGTGAAATCAACCTGGAAACGCTGGCGCGTCAGGCAGCCGAAGCGGAGATCGAAAAAGCCGCCATACAAGACGGCATTCTGGATTGGGCGCGGATGAACGCGGAAAGTTACCTGGGAAGGCTGTTTCGCAGCCTTGGTTACGAAGATGTAATATTCGTCCAGGAGGAGTAGACTCCGCAATTAAATGCGCTGCGTCCAGCTGGGGTGGGCGTACTTTTCGACGAACAGGGCTTCAGCGCAGCGCAATTCATTGCTCGTTGGCTCACCGGGAATTAATTCCAGTCCCAGGACGGTTGAAAATGCCTGTTCGAAGGTGAGGGCTGCTTGGTCCCAGGACACGGAATACCCTAAAAGCGATTCGACGGTGGTGGCGTGCTCCAACAGGCGGCGGGCAGCCTGCTGTCGTCCGGCGTCATCCTCGAAGGACAGCACCTGTGTAATCCGCGCCAGATCGCCATACAGCGGCAGGGAGCCGTGCTGCAGCACACCCCTGAAACGGCGCGCCTGGGCGCTGCCGATCAATTTTTTTCCCTGGGCGGTGATTTCATAATTGGATGGCACTTCAAAGCACACCGCTGCGTTGGGTTGGCTGCCCTGCGGCAGAGGGTATTCCTTATCGGCGGCGGCGGGCAGCCCGATTTGCCGCAAGGCTTCGACCAGTGCCGCGGAAAGGCGGCGGTAACTTTCCAGAATCGTGCCGGCAACACGCGGCTCGTTTTGTGGCGCAATGACCGCGTAGGTCAATTCGTCGGTGTGCAGGATCGCCCGACCGCCGGTTGGGCGGCGGACTACATCCCACCCCTGCTCGATCAAGGAACTCAAGTCAACATCCTTGAAGGGCTGGGCATAACCGAGCGAGAGGCAGGCAGGCTCCCAGGCGTATAAGCGCAGGGTGGGGGGCGAGTTGCCCGCAGCGGCGGATTCCAGCAGGGCTTCATCGAGCGCCATATTCCAGGCACCGGAGGCGGGAGCGGATTTGATGATACGCCATGCATCGAGGGGTCGCATGCGGCTAATTATATCGAATTTGAGCCGGATAATGATATAATCTAGATGTATGGACATTTGATTGGCGCCAAAACGCCTTTTGTGTTAAGTTGTTTGACATTATTCTTGCTAATGTTATAATACATGCAGGAATACGGGAATAGAGGCGGCTTTGACTACCACTTTTTGGCAGGTGCCGAAATCAAGTGTTAAGAACCTTAACAAGCATGTTGCTCTTGATTTAATCCGCTTCAGTCCGATGGGAATTTCGCGAATCGAATTGTCCCGCGAACTGGGGCTGACCCGTGCGGCGGTTACCGCGATTGTCAGTGATTTGATCCTCGCTGGTCTAGTGCGTGAAACCAATGGGGGAACATCCGGTGGGCGCCGCCCCATTTTCCTTGAAGTCAATCCAAAAGGCGGTTTGGTGGTGGGGGTTGATATTGGCGCGACCCACGTCACATTAATCCTGGCAGATTACCTTGCCCAGGTCATCGATGAAATCAGCGCGCCGTTGAATATCCTCCAGGGTCCCGAAGTTTGTCTCGCCTACGTGGACAGTCTGATGAAATCCTGGCTGGAAAAAATGGGCATGGATCTGCCCCGGATTTTTTCGATTGCCGTCGGGGTTCCCGGTCCGATTGTGACGGATGCGGGCATGGTCAGCGGACCGCCGATCATGCCTGGCTGGGACCGCTTCCCCATCCGGCAATGGCTGCAAAATGCCTGGGGATGCCCGATCAGTCTGGGTAATGACGCCGAATTTGGTGCGCTGGGTGAGTGGGCTTACGGCGCCGGGCGCGGCGAGAAAAACCTGGCATACATCAAAGTGGGCACCGGCATCGGCGCTGGCTTGCTGATGGATGGACAGATTTATCGTGGCAGTACAGGCAGCGCGGGTGAAATCGGGCACATCACGCTCGAAGAAAATGGTCCGGCGTGCACCTGCGGCAACCGTGGCTGTCTGGAAGCATTGGCAGGCGGCCGGGCAATTGCGCGCAAAGCCATCCAGGCGGTGCGGCGCGGTGAGCGCACCTCATTAAGTGAAATTACCCCGCTGGATTCGATTACCGCGCGAGAAGTGATCGTGGCAGCCCGCAAAGGGGATCGTCTTTCCCAGTGCCTGGTTCAGGAAGCGGGATATTATCTTGGCACAGCCATTGCCAGCATGGTCAATCTGTTCAATCCGTCAATGGTGGTCATCGGCGGCGGGGTTGCCCAGGTCGGCGATTTGTTGCTGGATCCGGTTCGCAAAACGGTCAAAGAGCGCAGTTTGCTGGTGGCTTCCCAGGCGGTGAGTATCACCGCGGCTGTATTGGGGAGGCGCTCCTCTGGCATGGGCGCGGTTGCCCAAGCGATTTCAATGAGCTTACATCGAGTTGCAGAGTCAAGTTGAATTGAAGGGAGGTGGTTTCTGGCAACCAGTTACTTTGCAGCGAAGGCTACATACCCCAAGTACCTTCTGATGAGGGTTTCCCTCACGCGAGGGTCACAACAACAACAAGTATATGGAGGAAAAGATGACTAAGAAAGTTATGCCCTTGATCGGCATTCTGCTGATCGCCGCTTTCATTCTGTCGGCTTGCCAGCCGGCTGCGACGCCGACTCCTGAGCCGATGGAGCCAACCCTACCCCCCGCGGAAGCAACCCCTGTTCCGGCGGAGCCGACATCCCCTCCGGCTGCCGAAGAAGTGACCATCACCATCTGGCACCAATGGGACGGTAAATACCTGGATGCCATCACCCAGGCGTTCCGGGATTTCGAAGCCGCCAATCCGGGCGTCAAAATCGATCTGTCCAAGCCTGAGGATGTTGCCAATGCCCTGAATGTTGCCATTCCGGCTGGCGAAGGTCCCGACATTATCGGTTGGGCGAACGACAAAATTGGCGAGCAGGCTTTGGCGGGTAACATTGTTGCCTTGAACGACTTTGGCGTGGACCAAGCCTTCCTTGAGGGTATTTACACCGAGTCGGGCATCAATGGCGTGGTCTGGCAGGACATGATTTGGGCGCTGCCGGAAACTATGGAAGGGATTGCCCTGGTTGCCAATAACGCTGTGGTGACCGAGGCATACCTGCCCACCGATCCGTTTGCCTGGGATGACCTGCTGGCGAAGGCTGAGCAGTTCTATGCCGATACCGGCAACTCTTTGATCTGTAATCAGGGCTTCGGCGCTGAAGATGCCTACCACCTGTCTCCGATTTACTTCGGCTTCGGCGTTCCTGCCTATGTGGATGAAGATGGCAATGCCTACATGAACACTCCGGAAGCGTTGGCTGCCGGGGAATGGCTGGTGAACCTGAAAGCCGTTTCCCTGGCGGAAAATAGCTACGATATCTGCAATGCCGCCCTGCAGGAAGGCAAAGTAGGTATGTGGTGGACCGGCCCTTGGGCAATTGCCGGGCTTGAAGAAGCCGGCGTGGATTACACGGTGGTTTCTATGGGCAAGCCGTTCGTCGGTATCAAGACCCTCATGATGAGTAAGAACGCTGTCGACCGTGGCCGTGCCGAAGTTGCACTGGAAGTGATGAAATACTTCACCAGTGCCGAAGTGCAGAAGCAACTGGCTCTGATCAACAAGACCATCCCCGCCCAGACCGTTGCTCTGGAAGACCCCGAAGTCTCCCAACTGCCGGCAGTGGTTGGTTTTGGTAATGCTCTGGCAATCGGCGTGCCGATGTCCCCATCGCCGTTCTCTTCGGCTCAGTGGGGTCCGGTGGGTCGCGCCTCGGCTGCCATCTGGACTGGCGCCCAGGATCCGCAAACTGCTCTCGCGGAAGCCCAGACTGCCATCGAGGAAGCCGTTGCGGGTATGAAGTAAACCGCTTTTTGCACGACAGGGAGAGCCAGCAATGGCTCTCCCTCTTCCTTTTTTCTATTTCCATTTCTTCAATAATTTAAGTTAATGGAGAGAGGAGTCCGCAATGGTAACCTGGAAAGGCAGCCGTAAAGGTCTAACCATCGCCTTGTTTTTGCTTCCAACCATTATTGGGATTTTGATATTTAATGTCTATCCGATTTTGTTGAACACCTACATCTCGTTCACTAATCGGAATAAATTCCGCCCAAATCCAGATTGCGAAGTTCTCCTGACCGGAATTCTTGATCCATTATGCTGGCCTCAGTTTCGTGAAGGCGCCCGGGTGGGACTGGGGTCACCCTACCGCCTGGCTGACCCATTGTTTGCCAATTACCAGCGATTGCTCGGCGAACTATTTACAGCGGAAGGTTTGCTGGCGTTTGGAACAATTTTCCTGGTGTTTACGCCGCTGATCGCCGCCGTGTACGTCAACCGGCGTTTCGACCGGGAAATCGACCGCCCACTTTCCCCTGGTATGGTCTGGCTGATTGCGCTTGCCTTGATGTTGGGTTTGGCGTATCTGGTTTCGTTGCGGGCGGCAATCGATCAATTAATGGATACCGGACCTTTTCTGGTGGTGGTCATGCAGACGATATTATTTGTCGCCATCCGCGTGCCATTGACCTTTCTGTTTGGCTTGGTGCTGGCGTTGATCCTTAACGACAGCCGGCTCAAGGGAAAAACCTTCTTCCGGGTGGCGCTGTTCGTCCCGTGGGGGGCTTCCTCCGTCGCAATTCTGATGGCGCTGGTGTGGCAATTCCTCTTCCGCCAGCAAGGGACGATCAACCAGCTGCTGACGCTGGTTGGTATCGAAGGTCCAATCTGGCTGCAAAATCCAGTCAGTGCGTTTGCAGTGGTTGTTCTGGCTGACTTGTGGTTTTCCTACCCGTTCTTTATGGTCGCCATTCTTGGCGCGCTGCAATCGATCCCGGTGGAACTGTATGAAGCCGCGGAGGTGGACGGCGCCAACTGGTGGGTGCAACTGCGCAACATTACCCTGCCTTTGATTCGCCCGGCAGTGCTGCCCGCCACAGTATTGACCTCGATCACGGCATTTCAAATGTTTGGTACGGCATTTGCCATCACCGCCGGAGGACCGCTGGCAGGCGCGGATAGACCCGGCGCAACCGAATTTGTGATGGTGTTCGCCTATCGTCAGATCTATCAATTACAGAATTTTGGTTTGGCTACAGCGTTTGCGGTGATGATTTTCATCATGCTCTTCCTGGCAACCCTGTACAGCCTGCGGATCACGAGAATCACGAAAGGAGCATACGAATAATGATCAAAAAGACCCCTCTCGGTGTGCGCATCATGCAATATGCGTTTCTGGTGATGGCTGTGATTTTTGCGCTTTATCCGGTCTGGTTCGCGATTCTTGCTTCCGGGCGGGCTGGCGGCCGCTTGTACACGCTCAGTTTGCCGGGTATGTTTTTCCCGGTCGAATGGAGTTTCGAAAATTTCCGCTTCATGCTGTTCGAGCGTCCCTATCTGACTTGGCTGACTAACAGTTTCAAGGTTGCGGCGATCACCACCATTGCCAGCCTGATTGTTTGCACCTCGGCAGCCTTTGCGCTTTCGCGTTTCCGCTTTCGCGGGCGCGAATTCTTCCTGATCTTCCTGCTTGCCATTTCAACCTTTCCGGGTATTCTTTCCTTGGTGGCAATTGCCCAGGTGCTGACCGCCATCGGGCTGTTCGGCGATCATGCTGGTCTGATCATGGCGTTTACATCCGCCACGCTGGTGTTCTGTACCTGGAATCTAAAAGGGTATTTCGATACCATCCCGATAGACCTGGAGGAAGCGGCGCAGATTGATGGAACAACGCCTGTTCAAGCCTTCTTTTTGATTGCCTTGCCGTTGGCGCGCCCTGCTTTGGCGGTGACGGCCATCCTGGCGTTTATGACCGGCTGGGGTGATTTCGTTTTCTCTTCGGTGCTGGTCCCCGCGCCAGATTCGGTCAAGCTGGCGGTGCCGGCGTTGTATTCCCTGGCGAATAGTGTGGCCGTTCCGTGGGGACAGTTCGCTGCCGGGGCTGTGATTGTGGTCATCCCCACGGTGCTGGTTTACCTGGCGCTCAACCGGTACTTCGAATCGGGCTTAACCGTCGGCGGCGTGAAAGGTTAATTCTTGCGGTAAGGGTAGGTTGTGGACGATTTCA
>JBBIQB010000099.1:7235-11681 GCA_037442545.1 Bellilinea sp. | reverse complement strand
CCGCTTGAGCAGTTTGATTTTGATTTCCGGGTACAACTGGCTCATCAAGCGCATTTTCTTGTTCTTTATGGTGGACAATTGCGGTCGCAGGGTGGTTAATTCGATGTACAGGTCTTGCTCGGGCAGGTAAAAATCGGGCGCAAATGCCAGGGTGACAATACCGCGCTCATCCCGCTCCAGCGGAAAGGTGCGCGGTTCATATTGCCAGGCGATCCCGTAAAAGTCCAATATGCGCGCGAACAATTCCTCGGCAGGATGGGCAAAGGGGGGACGGCTATGTTCTGCCTGCTCCAATAAAGGTATACCTCTCCGAAAATTCAGGCTATTGCCGCACCCGAAACATTGTCAGGGCATGGCAAATCATCTCCGCGACTGCCTCGCAGGGCAGCCAGCTGGTATTCAGCACCAGGTGATACAGGCTGGCATCCTCCCAATCCGCCTGATAAAACCGGGAAAGATACAGTTTGCGCGTCCGATCGCTGGCGCGCACCTGCGCTTCGGCGGCTTTCAATGAGATTTTTTTCTCCTCGCTGATGCGGCGAATGCGGTCGTCCTCGCTGGCGACAACCCGCACATGCAGCGTCTGCGGATGAGCGCGCAGCACGACCTGACCCGCCCTGCCGACGATGACCGCTTTGCCTTCATCTGCCACCTCGCGCAACACCTCGCCGATGGCGCGCACATAGTCCTGCTGCTGCTGCGCCGAAGGATTGACACCCAGCAGCCCCAGTTCATCGATCACCGCCAGGGCAACCTCCGGGGCGCCGGCGCGCAAGGCAGCCTGATTGATCAATTCACGCCAGAACATGCGGTAATTCATCCGCTCTGCCACCAGGCGGGCAACCACCGACCCCCAACTGCCCATTTGCCTGGAGATGGTCACAACGTCCACAAGCCAACTCCTCCGCTTTTACAACCTGTTCCGCGCAGCGTCAGCAACCCGTTGCCGGATCGAGCCGCTCCCCAATGCTTTCTCGCAAGAAAAAACCCATCCAGGATGGAAAGCATCTGCAGAAATTATAGCACGTAACCGTATCTGGTTCGTGGTATGATTCTACCGCTTGTTCGTCCTTAAACCATCCAATCCAACCGAGGTCGATGCGTTGAATCCCCGCCTGAAATTTCCCTATGAATTTATCGGTGAGGTGCTGATCACCCAGTCGCAAATTGAACAGCGGGTTGCCGAACTGGGCGATCAGATCACCCGGGAATACGAGGACAGCGAAAAACTGCTCCTACTCGGCTTGCTGCGCGGCAGCGTGATGTTCATGACCGACTTAATGCGCCACATCCGCCGCCCGATGACGATGGACTTCATGCTGGTTTCCTCGTATGCCGGTACTCAGTCGAGTGGATTTGTGCGCATCGACGCCGACCACAAAACCAACATCCACAATTGGGATGTCATTTTGATCGACGACATTGTCGATACGGGCTATACCCTGTTTACCGTGCGCAAGCTGCTGCTCGAACGCCAGCCGCGCAGCCTGAAATTATGCGCTTTGCTGGATAAAAAAGTCCGCCACAAAGTTGATCTGGAGATTGATTACGTCGGCTTCGAAATCCCCGATCATTTTGTGGTCGGCTATGGTTTGGACATCGACGAAAAGGGGCGCAACCTGCCCTATATCGCCTCGGTCGATCTGCAGAAATACAAATTACTTTATCCGCCAGGATGAGGGGAGGAAAGATGGTTAAAAAAATTGGCGTACTGACCACCGGCGGCGACAGTCCGGGCATCAATGCAGCCTTGCGTGGCTTGGGCAAAGCCGCGGGTGGGGTTTATGGAATGAAATTGATCGGATTTCCCGACGGTTTTACCGGAATGGCACAGGGAATGACCATCGACCTGGAAGGCTCCGCCTTTTCGGGTATTTTGACCACCGGCGGTACCATTTTAGGCACCAACCGCGACCGTCCCGACCGGGTGATCATCGATGGCAAAGCCGTCGATGCCACCACCGGTATTGTCGATTTTTACCGCCGGTTGAAACTGGAAGCTCTGGTTTGCATTGGCGGCAGCGACGCCCAGGCATCCGCCCATTACCTGATGCAGCGCGGCATACAGGTGATCACCCTGCCGGTCACAATCGACAATGATCTACCCGGCACCGACACCACCATCGGCTTCGACACTGCCGTGGAAGTCGCTGCCGAAGCCATCGACCGCCTGCACAGCACCGCCATCAGCCACCACCGCATCATCATCGTCGAGATGATGGGGCGCGAAACCGGCTGGCTCACCCTGGCTGCGGGCATTGCCGGTGGGGCGGATGTCATCCTGATCCCAGAAATTCCGTACAACGTGGAAAAAGTGGCGGGTGCCATCCTGCGGCGCAGCAAAGGCGGCAAGCGGTTTTCACTGGTTGCCGTCTCCGAAGGCGCCATATCGGAAGAAAACGTGCGCTTTTTCGATAAGGCGCGCAAAGCCAACCGCCTGCTGCGCCAAGGAAGCGAAGAAATCGAAATCTATCAACGGTTGAACGAGATCGAAAAACATACCGCCGGGGATACCCTGCACCTCGCCAACCGGCTGGAGAATTTTACCAATCTGGAAACCCGCATCACCATCCTGGGCTATTTGCAGCGCGGCGGCACGCCTTCGGCTACCGACCGGGTGCTTGCTACCCAGCTCGGCACCGCCTGCGCAGCCATGATCCAGGAAGGTAAATTCGGCGTCATGGTCGGCACCCGCTCCGGCAGCGTGGTAACCACCCCGCTTGAACAAGTGGCTGGGCAAACACGCACCGTCCCGCTCGAGCACGCCTGGATTCAAGGCGCCCGCTTGGTTGGCGTCAGTCTGGGAGATTAGCCGCGCCCGTCTACAGGTGTTTGTTTGTTCATACCCACCACCAAACAGGAATTGAACGCCCTTGGCTGGGACAGGCTGGACATCGTCCTGGTCAGCGGCGACAGCTACATCGACAGCCCGATGATCGGCAGCGCCGTCATCGGCAAGGTGCTGATCGCCGCCGGGTACAAGGTTGGCATCATCGCTCAACCGGATATTCGCGGCGGAGATGACATTACCCGCCTGGGCGAGCCGCGCCTGTTTTGGGGCGTCACCGCCGGCAGCGTCGACTCGCTGGTCGCTAATTACACCTCCACCCGCAAACGCCGCCGCCGTGACGATTACACCCCTGGCGGGATGAACGACCGCCGTCCCGACCGGGCAACCATGGTGTATACCAATCTCATCCGGCAGCATTTCAAAAATACCGTTCCCATTGTTCTGGGCGGGCTGGAAGCCAGCTTGCGCCGCATTGCGCATTACGATTACTGGAGCGACCGGGTGCGCGCCTCCATACTGGTGGATGCCAAAGCCGACTATCTGCTCTACGGCATGGCGGAGCAATCGGTGCTGGCGCTGGCACAGGCGCTGCGCGACGGGCAGGATGCGTGCGCAATTCGCGGGCTGTGTTATCTTTCCAGCCAACCGGTCAGCGAATATATCCAGTTGCCGCCATACGAGACTGTGCGCGAGGATAAGCACGCCCTGATCGACATGTTTCACCAGTTCTACCACAACACCGACCCCCTCACGGCGCGCGGACTGGTACAGCCGCACGGCGAGCGCTACCTGGTGCAAAACCCGCCTGCCTCCCTCCCGCAGCAAGCGCAGCTGGACGCGGTTTATGCGCTCGAATACCAGCGCGCCCAACATCCGTATTATGAACAGCAGGGCGCTGTCCACGCGCTGGAAACAATCCGTTTCGCAGTTTCCACCCACCGCGGCTGCTACGGCGAATGCAATTTTTGCGCCATCGCGCTCCACGAGGGGCGCACGGTTTACTGGCGCAGCAGTGCGTCAATCCTGGCGGAGGTCGAAGGCATCACCCGCCACCCCCAATTCAAAGGCATCGTTCAAGATGTCGGCGGACCCACCGCCAATATGTATGGTTTCGAATGCGCCAAAAAACTGCGCAGCGGGGTCTGCGAAAAAAAGCGCTGCCTGTTCCCTAACATTTGCAGCCAGATGAAAATCAACCATTCGCACCAGATCGAATTACTGCGCCGCATCCGCCAGGTTCGCGGCGTGCGCAAAGTGTTCGTTGCCTCCGGTATCCGCTACGACATGGTGCTGGCAGATGGGCAGCACGGAAAGCGCTACCTGCGAGAGATCGTCAGCCAGCACACCTCAGGGCAAATGAAGATTGCCCCCGAACACAGCCAAGCGCATATCCTCAGCCATATGGGTAAACCCGGCACTGACAGCCTGCTCGAATTCAAACAACTGTTCGATCAGTATTCGCGCGAGGCGGGAAAAAAACAGTTTTTGACCTATTATTTCATCGCCGCTCATCCGGGCTGCTCGGAAGCCGATATGCAACGCCTGCGCCGCTTTGCCAGCCTGAAGCTTAAAATCCATCCCGAACAGGTACAGATCTTCACCCCCACCCCCTCCACATATTCCAGTCTGATGTACTACACCGAGATGGATCCCTT
>JBBIQB010000099.1:0-7225 GCA_037442545.1 Bellilinea sp. | reverse complement strand
GAAAAAATCTTCGTCGAAAAGGAAATGGGGCGCAAGGAGCGCCAGAAGCGGGCATTGACCCCGGATGGCAATGCAAATGCCAGGCAAAAAACGGGAAATGGACCATAAACCAACCCGCTACGCATGCTTCGCCGTCTGCCCGCCGGGTCTGGAAAGGCTGACCGGTGGCGAGTTATGCGCGCTCGGGTTGCTGCCGGCAGATTTTCCCGCCGGCGCACACAACGGTGAAGGTGGAATCGCATTCACCGCGACTCTGGAGGATCTGTACCGCGCGAATCTTCACCTGCGCACGGCGGCGCGCGTCTTGATCCGTTTCGCCAGCTTTCACGCCGTCAAATTTGTCGAACTGCGCCGCAAAGCCGGCAACCTGGCTTGGGAGGAATATCTCCAGCCCGGACAGCCGGTTCACCTGCGCGTGACCAGCCGCGCTTCCCGCCTGTATCACAGCGGCGCCGTGGCGGAACGGCTCGCCGAAGCTATTGCCGACCGGCTGGGGAAAGCGCCACCGCTCGATCCCGGCGATTCCGATGAAACCATCACCAGCCAGCGGATCATCGTCCGGTTGGAGCGCGACAACGTGTCCATCAGCCTGGATTCGTCTGGCGAGCCGCTGTACAAGCGCGGCTACCGCCTTGCCGCCGCCAAAGCCCCGCTGCGCGAAAACCTGGCAGCCGCCATGCTGCTTGCCAGCGGCTGGGATTGCGCCAGTCCGCTGCTGGATCCGTTTTGCGGCTCGGGCACCATCCCCATCGAGGCAGCCCTGATGGCAGGCAACATCGCCGCCGGGAAACACCGCTCTTTTGCCTTCACGCACTGGAGCAATTACGACGCCCATGCCTGGTCGCAAGTGTGCGAAAAAGCCTCTCGCGCGGAAAAATCCGCTCCGCCGGTACGGATTGCCGCCGCCGACCGGGACGCCGGCGCGGTTAACATTGCCAAGGAAAATGCCGCCCGGGCAGGCGTTGCCCAATGGATCGATTTCAAACGCCAGGCATTCAGCGCGGTTGAACCGCCCAGCCGTGCCGGCTGGATTGTGACCAACCCGCCGTACGGGGTGCGCATTCACAGCCGCCACGACCTGCGCAACCTGTACAGCGGGTGGGGCAATGTGCTCAATCTGCACTTCCGGGGTTGGCGGGTGGCTTTTTTATGTACCGAAGACCGCCTGGCAACCCTGACCGGCGTGCGCTTTGAACCTGGAATTTCGATGAACAACGGCGGGATCGCGGTTAAACTGTTCATCGGTCAGGTTAACCCATAAACACAACCGGAGGTTTCGAATGAACATCAACACCACCGTCTGCCAGCTGCACGATGATCCTGCCGGGCTTGAGCAAGACTGGCGCGGACTGGTCGCCCATGTGCGCCAAAATGCCAGCCATTTCGTTTTGCTGCCCGAAATGCCCTTCGCCCCCTGGGTTGCGCTGGACAGCAACCTCTCCGCCCGGCGTTGGGAGCAGTTCGTCGCAGCGCATGACCGCTGGATGGACAGACTGATCGAATTGTCTCCGGCGATGGTCGCCGGCAGCCGCCCGGTGACCCGTAATGGTCGCCGCCTGAATGAAGCCTTTATCTGGGACAGCGCGGTACACTACAAAACATTCCTGCCCGACGAGCCCGGTTTTTGGGAAGCCACCTGGTACGATCGGGGTGCGGTTGAATTTACCCCCACCGGCACCTCATTAGGCAAGATCGGCTTTCTGGTCTGCACCGAAGTTTGGTTCACCGAATATGCCCGCAGTTACGCCCGCCAGGGCGTGCGTTTGCTGCTCTCGCCGCGCACGACCGAAAAATCAACCGCCGATAAATGGGTGATGGGCGGGCGGGTTGCCGCCATCATGTCCGGGGCGTACTGCCTGTCCTCCAATCGCGGCGGCGCGTCCGGTGCGGGGTTCGATTGGGGCGGCAAGGGCTGGATCGCCGAACCGCATCAGGGCGATTTGCTCGGCGTCACCAGCGAAGAAACGCCGTATCTGACGGTCAGCATTGATTTGAGCCGCGCCGATGCTGCCAAAACGTCCTACCCGCGCTACGTCAAAGAATAAACGTGCGCTGTCTTACCTCAAAACATGCGCAACCTGTGCGCATGTTTTGGGTTAAACCCTGAGAGGATGTATAACCATGACCAACCCAACCCCGGACGTTCCGCAGTCCTCCCTCCCCGCCTTGCCGGATGATGTTTACTGGCACGGCGAAACCAGCACGCTGCGCTCCGATGCAGAAAGTGTGCGCCAGCAGCTCCTGGCGCTTTCTCGATCCCTGAGGGTCATCAGCGATGGGCGGCAGGTCTTTCTGACCTCTGCCGGTAGTCTGTCCGCATCCACCAACGGAAACCAACCCGGTTGCCGGTGGTTGGCCACCCTTCCCGCGCTGGAACTCGAAGCGCTTGGCGACCCCGCCTTCCGCGAATGGTACGGCTGCCGCTACGCCTATTACAGCGGCGCGATGGCAAACGGGATTGCCTCCACCCGCCTGGTGATTGCGATGGGCAAAGCCGGTATTCTGGCATCCTTTGGTGCTGCCGGGTTGTCTCCAACACGCATTCAGGAAGCCATTCTGGAAATTCAAACCGCTCTGCCGCACGCACCCTACGCCTTCAACCTGATCAACAGTCCTAACGAACCGGCGATGGAAATGCGCGCCGCCGAATTGTACATCAAGCACGGCGTGACCAGCGTCGAAGCCTCTGCCTACCTGGATATCACCGCGCCCTTGGTGTATTACCGCGCCTGCGGGCTCTCGACCGATCCGGCTGGGAAGATCATCATCAACAACCGGCTGATTGCCAAACTGTCGCGCAAGGAAGTCGCCCGCCTGTTCATGCAGCCCGCGCCCGAGGACCTTCTCGCCCAGCTTTTGAGTGATGGAAAAATCAACCCACAGCAAGCCAACCTTGCCCGGCAGGTTGCACTCGCCGATGACATCACCGTCGAAGCCGATTCGGGCGGGCATACCGACAACCGCCCGCTGGTCAGCCTGTTGCCTTCCATCCTCGCCCTGCGGGACGAGATTCAACGCCAGCAGCATTACCCCGCGCTGATTCGGGTGGGCGCCGCCGGGGGGGTCAGCACGCCCCAATCCGCCTTCGCCGCCTATTCAATGGGCGCCGCCTACATCGTGACCGGCTCGATCAACCAGGCGTGCGTCGAAGCCGGCGCCTCCGAACACACCCGCCGCCTGCTGGCGCAAGCCGAGATGGCGGATGTCATCATGGCGCCGGCAGCGGATATGTTCGAAATGGGCGTCAAGGTGCAGGTGCTCAAGCGCGGCACCCTGTTTGCCATGCGTGCTTTAAAACTCTACGAACTTTACACCCGTTACCCCAGCCTGGAAGCCATCCCGGCGGAGGAATTGGAGAAGCTGGAACGCACCGTGTTCAAACGCCCGGTCAACCAAATCTGGCAGGACACGGCGCACTTTTTCGCCGAGCGCGATCCGCGCCAGCTCGAACGGGCGGAGAAAGACCCGCGCCAGAAAATGGCGCTGGTGTTCCGCTGGTATTTGGGTTTATCCTCGCGCTGGTCGAACAGCGGAGAAAAAGGACGCGAGATGGACTACCAGATCTGGTGCGGTCCCGCGATGGGCGCGTTCAATGAATGGGTGCGCGGCACCTACCTGGAAGAATTCAGCAACCGCAGCGTTGTCGATGTCGCTTTGCACATCCTGACCGGCGCGGCGTACTACCAACGGCTGCGTGTGCTCCAGGCATACGGCGTGCGTACCCCGCCCGAATTGGAAGCCTACACGCCCCACCAACCGCTGGCTAGACCTTGATTTCAATCCATTCCACCGGCGCGGCTTCCTCGACAGGCAGCAACACCGCCTGGCTGAAGATATAGGATCCGCTGTTGATCCACCGTCCAAGCAGGGCTTGATTTTTAAGCAGCGCCGAACTGTAGCGCAAGTCTTGCCATGCCTCTGCCGGTTCACAAAGCGATGAAACGATCTCCACCGAGCGGCTATCCACCCGCAGCCCCAATCCCAGCGCTTTCAAGGCGGCTTCCTTCGCGCTCCATAGCAAGGTGATCTGCAAGGGCTGGTGTTGTGGCGCAGCTGCCAGCGCCGTGGATTTCTCCACCTCGCTGAAAAAGTCCTCCAGAAAGGCTGGGTCGCGCGGTTCAATCCATTCGATATCCACCCCCACCGCCACCCGCCGGGACGGCGCCCAAGCCGCCGCAACCCGGTCTTGGCGGTGGGAAATGCTCAGGCTGCCGTCCACCGGCTTGCCCTCCAGCCAGACCTGCGGCGCGCCGTCGGCTTGATTGGCAATCGTGATCCGGCTGGGGACACAGTCGGCAAAGCGCGGGTCACTGCGCAAGAGGATTTGTTTTGCCATCCAGCGTCCGCGCAGCCATTCGATGCACCGCTTGGGAAAGCGCAATTGCTGGGCACGCTGCTTTTCCTCCTCCGACAACCAGGTGAACGAGGAGGGGGTGAGGTTCTCCCGGATAGGGATCGCCTCACCCATGCACCAGTAGATTTGAATTGGTTGCGCGCGATCAGTTATCGCTGTCATTTCCCTGTACCAGCAACCGCATTGGTTTCAACAGCGATGCCTCCACGCTATACGGCAGCGGAACGGTGCGGTAGTTGCGCACTTCCAGGTACAGATTGCCCTTCTCGTCGACCACGCGGGCGTCGAAGCTCAGGCTGCCATCCTCTCCAAACGAGGGCACCACCTCGGCAAAGATCGCTGCACTGTTGGGTTTTGCGCGGTACAGATGGAGTGATCCTATCGAACGCGGCAGTGCCAGTGCACCGGTGGCGCCGGCTTCCCAAACGCCCGCCGTTTGCAGGCACAATTCCAGCAAAATCGGCGTGGTTACCAGCGGCACATCCTTGCCGGTAATCTGCGGCAGGGCGGCGCGCATCTTGCCCAGGACGGTTTCACCATTGCGCTGGACTGCTTCCAGCACCTGGAAGGATGGCCCGTGAAAGTACAAGCGGTAGATGTCATCGCTGGCAACGGTATAGGCGCCGTTCCAACACGGCGGGGTCACGATTGCTTGCGGATTGGCTTCTGGCAGCGGCGTCAGGTACACTTTTCCGGAAAAATGCTGCACGACTTCATTTTGGCGGGTCTTGAGCGCCAACGTCGATTCGAGGGTTACACAGGCAACCAAACCTCCCGGTTCGCGCACCACCTGCGCCTTCCAGATGATCCGGCGCGATTCGTTGCGGTAAAACTTGAACGGCGCCAGGAATTGGATGTCCTCCAGCCGGTCAACCGTAAAGCCGGTTTTTTCCGAACCCAACACCGACGCAACGTGGCGCGCCGCCACCGAAAAACCTTCGATGCCCATCACCCCTGGCGTGATCCTTAAGGAAGGGTTGCTCGTCGGGATCGAGATGCGCCTCCAGCAACACGCCGTAGCGTGCGTCCAGTCCGGTCACCCGGCTGAGCATGACATGGATCGGATCGCCATCGATCAGCGCGCGGTTGGCAGCGTCGATGTCCAGCCCGCCATCAGCCCGCAGCGGTTGTTCCAGGCTGCCCAGCGAACCGGACAGCACCACCTCGGAGAATGACTCGCCCGCAGCAAGTTCCTGGTAAACCAGCCCGGCTGCCTGCTGCGGCGGCATTTGGTCGATTCCGCCCATTTCCATCAACTGCGGAATGTATCCGCGGCTCGCCATGCCCACCTGCGCCCAGGCGCTCCAATCGATGGTCACAACCCGCATTTGCGGATGGTGAATCTTCAAGTTGGAGGACATCTTGGCGATCAGATCATTGGCGGCGCTGTAATCCGTCTGCCCGGAATTGCCGAAGCGCCCTGCCACCGAGCCGAACAGCAGCATGCACGCGGGCAGTTTACCGCGCTGCTGCAACTCTTTATACAGGTGGAAGACGCCGCCCGCCTTAACCGCCAGAGTGGTGCGGAATTCATCCTCGGGTTTAAGCGTCAGCTTGCGGCTGCGTTCCACCCCGGCGGCGTGAATGACCACGTCCACCCGGTCGTGAAGCGCCAGCACATGCTGTACGGCAGAATTAACCGCCAACGGATCGGTAACGTCGCACACCAGGTACTCCACCTGGGCGCCGCTGGCGCGGGCTTGGTCGATTGCCCGCAACACACCCGCCATGCGCTCCAACCCAGCCAGTTTCTCCTCGATTTGCGCCGGGGAGGGTTTTTGCCCTTGCACCATCATTCGCTGCAACAAATCCTTTTTCAATCCATCCCGGTCGCTTTCAACGCGGCGGATGTCCGCATGGTTGGCGTCTGCCAGCGGGCTGCGGCCAAGCAGAAAAAAGGATGCGCGCATGCGGCTGGCGAGATCGGTCAGGATCGGCGCAATGATACCGCCCGCCCCACCGGTGATCACGATGACGGGTTTCTCAATTCCAAATACTTCTGTCGCAGGCAATGGTCTATCGACCAGCCCAATGGTGAAGCGCTGACCGCCTTCCCAGCCGATTTCCACCGCGCCGGGATCGCGCAAGGTCTCGTCGATCAGCCGGGCAGCCGCCTGGCTGTCCGCCAGATGCAGGTCAAAATCGACCGCTTTGACAAACGTCTTGGGGCGTTCACGGCTAAGTGCCTTGGCAAAGCCGCTCACCGCGCCTGCCAACGCCGAGGCAGCCGGTTTAAGGCTGTAGCCATGCAGCCCGCCCATGCGCGTAGCGCAGACCAGGAAGGGTTCGCCCTCCAGGCTGCGGAAGAGGTGGTAAAGTGGCATAACCCGTTCATCGATCAACGATTGCCAGTCCGACGACTGCATCTCCGGCAATGCTGGTTCCACGTCCATGCCAGGCAGGTAGTAGACGCCCTGAACCGCGCCGTTGCTTTGAAATGCCTTGACTTTTTCGATCATTTCGCCGCTGGGCACCGGGGTCACGCTCAGCACCTGGGCTTTGCGCGCACGCAGCCGGCGTGCTAACGAGTCAGCGGCTTTGCCGCGATCGGCGACGACGATCACCCGGCTGCCTTCTTCCAGGCTTATCCCGGTAAGTACGCACAGGTCCAGCCGCGGACGCAGTACCGGCATGGGCACGCGCCGGCGGATGGTCAACACGGCTTCGCTTGCACTAGATTCTCGGTTTTCGGCTTGTGCGGCAGATGCCACTCCCACCGGGCTGGTAGCCACAACAACCTGCTCCGTTGGGATTGCAGCCGGTTCAACCACTTGCACGACTGGCGCGGGCTGGACTTCCGCCGGCTGCGCTTGCGGTTTGCCCTTCAAGGCTTCCTCCATGAAGCCGATCACCTTGGTCAGGGTGTTGTAA
>JBBIQB010000098.1:0-11767 GCA_037442545.1 Bellilinea sp. | reverse complement strand
ACTCTTCCAGCAGCTTGGCGGCGGACATCAGGAAGCCCGGCGTACAGTAACCGCATTGAACCGCGCCGTCATTGACAAAAGATTGCTGCACCGAATGCAGCCCTTCTTCACCCGCCAGTCCCTCCACAGTGACGATTTCCGCCTGGTGAGCGCGTACCGCCGGAACCATGCAGCTCATCACCGCCGCTCCATCCAGGAATACCGTACATGCGCCGCATTCGCCTTCTGCACAGCCTTCCTTGCTGCCCACCAAACCCACATCCTCGCGCAGAAAACGCAATAGAGTTTTATCCTGTCCGCTTTCGACGGTGTACTTCCGTCCATTGATGGTTGTTTCAATCGGCGTGTCCGCTTGATGCAAAGCAGCGGTTTTCAACGCTGGCTGTGGAAAATCGCTGCTTCCCCACAGCAGTACCGGGGATTGCGGAAAGGCTTCCCGCTCGGTTTTGGCAGCGATGGCAGCCAACGCGCGACGGGTGACAACCGCAACCATTCGCTTGCGGTACAGCGCTGAACCGCGCACATCCGATATGGGGCGCGCGGCTTGCATCGCCAACTGCGCCACCGCCGCAATCGTCTGTTCGTCCAGCGGTTTGCCCGCCAGGAAATCTTCCGCCTGCACGGCGTGGAGGATGGTCGGAGCAACCGCTCCGAGGGTGATGCTCGCGGTAGTGACCCGTTCGCCATCCAAGGACAATACGACCGCCGCATTAACCAGCGAGATTGCCTGAGCACGGCGCAGCGCATACTTAATAAACACCCCGCGCTGGTTGGAACTCAGCCCCGGAAACGCGATATCAACCATCATCTCATCGGCTGCCAAATCGACCTTGCGCACGCCGAGATAGAAATCTTCCAGTGGCAGCACCCGGCTTCCCCGGACAGATTGCAAAGTCACCCGAGCGCCGAGCGCCATCAGCGGCGTTATCGTATCGTTGGCGGGTGATGCGGTAATCAGGTTACCGGCGATGGTGCCGCGGTTGCGGATCTGCGGTGAACCAACCTCCCAGGCAGCCTGGGCAAGCGGAAAACCGTGTTCGACGATCAACCGCGACGCCACGCAATGGTTATGAGTCACCAGCGCGCCCAGATGAATCCAGCCATCTTCGTCCAACGTGATTTGATCGAGACCGGGAAGGCGCGAGATATCCACCAGCATTTCGATCCCCTGGCGCACGCCGCGTTCGATCTCAAGAATCAAATCCGTTGCCCCTGCGACGATTCGGGCTTTTTCCTTTTTTTTCGCCAGCAGATCAAGCACCTGTTCGAGCCGTACTGCGCTGAAAACACTATGCCACATAAAGCACTCCTTACATCCGCATCCGTTCGCCGCTGCCGCCGTTTTTGACCATCAAAATCTCTGCCATAATGCTGATGGCAATTTCTTCCGGCGTTTCCGCATTCAGTTCCAATCCCATCGGCGAATACACGCGATTCAACGTGTCCTCCGGTACGCCTTTTTCCAACAAGGCTTTGCGCGTGGTCAACCAGCGCCGCCTGGAACCGATCACGCCAATGTACGCGGCTTCCGTTCCTAGCAGCGGTTCCAGACCCTCGATGTCCACGTTGCTGCCGCGCGTGGTCAATACCAGGTAGGTGCGCGGGGTGATTGGCATTTTCGCCGGCAACTCTTCCATTTTGACCGGATAGAACAGGTCTCCGTCTGGATTTGCCTGCGGATTGCAAAATTCGACCCGGTCATCCGAGATCACCACCATAAAACCCAGCCATTTTCCCAGGTGCGCCAGGGCTTTGCCCACGTGTCCGCCGCCAAGGATGACCAAAACCGATTTTGGCAAAATTGGCTCCACGTACACCTCCAGGGTTCCACCACATACGCCCGGGTCTCCCTGTTGGGGATCGACCATATTGTAGCGCAGCAGCCGGGATTTTCCCTCCCGGATTGACTCCAAAGCCTCGCGGATAACGCGACTCTCCACTTCCCCGCCGCCAACCGTACCAGTGAAACTGCCGTCTTCGTACACCAGCAGTTTGCTGCCCTCATGGCGCGGCGTTGAGCCGCTGGTTTGGATGATGGTACACAGAGCGGCTGCCCTGTTTTCGGCGATGACTCGCGCCACTTCCTCAAAAATACTCATGCTCACCCTCGACGCCAATAATCCAGGAATGCATTGGTTTTACCGCTGCAACGCCCGCCACACCCGTTCCGGGGTAATCGGGTTTTCCATCACGTCCGCGCCGCAGGCATGCAGCACGGCATTGCCAACCGCTGGCGCTACCCCATCCATTGGGATTTCGGCGACCGCTTTAACCCCAAAAGGATGCGACGGTTCGAACGTTTGCACAAAAATCGTATCCAGCACCGGCATTTCGTTTGCCCGGAAGATGTGGTAATCCACCAGATCTTTCTCGCGGGCAACGCCGTTGTGATCATAAACCATTTCCTCGCAAACCGCATACCCCAATGCCTGGGTCATGCCGCCTTCGATCTGCCCGGAAGCGGTGATTGGGTTGACAATTATGCCGGAATCAACCGCCATGACCAGCCGGTCGACCACCACCTGACCAGTTTGTACATCCACCGTCACTTCGGCGAATTGAGCAGCGAACGGTGGCGGAGATACCGGAGAATAATACGAGCCAATGCCCATGATTTGTTCCTGGTCGCTGTGGTGCAAGGCATTCAACGCCACTTCGGTAAAGGTCACAAATCTGTCGTCCGGCGCGATTGCTTTGCTGTCTTCCAGGAGGATGTCTTCGCCGGTCAAGGTCGATTGCGCGCTGCGGCTGTTGAGCATGTTCGCCGCCCGCCGCCTGATTTTTTCGGCTACGTCCTCGCACGCCTTGACCACCGCCGCGCCGGAGATATAGGTTGTCGAAGAGGCATAAGCGCCTTTGTCGAAGGGCGTGAAATCCGTATCCGATGAATACACCAGGATGTCCTCCACCGGGACGCCGAGCACTTCAGCAGCCATCTGCGCCAGAACCGTGTCCGATCCGGTGCCCAGGTCTGTCGCACCAATCAACAGATTGAACGAACCGTCATCGTTCATTTTGATGCTTGCACCGCCCATATCCAGATAGGGAATGGCGGTGCCCTGCATGACCAACGCCACCCCAATTCCTCGCCGCAAATATGGTTTGCCGGGCACCGTCTGCCAATCCGGGTTGTCAAGCTTCTGGTCCCAGCCGATTACCGCCTTTCCCTGGCGGACACATTCTTCCAGCCCAACCGTGTGGATGATCTCCGGTCGCGGCTCGCGTCCCTCGCTCCAGGCTGTGCTGAAAGGATGCAGTTCTCCGGCACGCAGCGCATTCTTCAAACGGAAGGCGATCGGGTCGAGGTCGAGGTCGCGGCAGATGCGCTCCATGTGCCGTTCCACTGCCCAGTATCCCTGGGGAACGCCGTAACCGCGGTACGCGCCGGCAGGCGGCGTATTGGTATACACCACATCCGCATAGAAACGAATGTTGGGTGATTGGCGGTATTCACCATCCCCTACATACAACGCCATGGCTTTGTGACCGGTGTTGCCGGTCACAGTCAGGGCATGACAGCCATAGGCGCCAGTATCCGACAGTACTTCCATCTGATTTGCCGTGATCGTCCCATCCAGTTTGACCCCGGTTTTCATGTGAATGCGCATCGGGTGGCGGGAACGGGCTGCAACGAACTCTTCTTCACGGGTATATTCATAAAAGACTGGTCGTCCGGTGGCAATCGTCAGGTGCGCGGCAACGTCCTCAATTAGAATCTCCTGCTTTCCGCCAAAACCGCCGCCGATGCGCGGTTTTATGACCCGGATGCGCTTGACCGGCAGTCCCAGCACGGGAGCAAGGATACGGCGGGCATGGAACGGTACCTGGGTACTGCTGCGAATCACCAGGCGGTCATCCTCGTCCCAGTAAGTCACCACCACGTGCGGTTCGATATGCGCCTGCTGCACTTTCGGCACCACATACTTCTGCTCGTAAATTTTGTCTGCCTCGCGGAAACCTTTTTCCACGTCACCAATATCAATGCGGATTTCCGCGGCGAGATTCTTTTGCGGGTTGGACTCGGCAAAATTGACGTATTCCGCTTCATCGTGCAAAACCGGCGCGCCCGGTTGCATCGCTTGGCGCGGATCGAGAATAGCAGGCAGGGGTTCGTACTCGACCTCGATCAACTTTAGTGCCTGTTCGGCAATTTGTTCATTCTCCGCAGCCACAAACGCCACCCGGTCACCCACAAAGCGCACCTTGGAATCGAGCGAAAATGTGTCCAAGGGTCCCGGAATGGGATCCGATTGCCCGGCAGTCGAATAGACCACGCGCGGAATGTCCTGGTAGCATAACACGGCCGCCACACCCGGCAGCGCCAGGGCTTTGCTGAGATCGATGCGCTTGATGCGCGCATGAGCAACCGGGCTGTGCAGCACTTTGGCAACCAGCATCCCGCGCATTTCGATATCCGCCGTAAAGGCTGGTTTACCCTGCACCAGCTTGATGGCATCGACTTTGCGTTCAGGCTTGCCAATTTTACTCATCCGTTTTTCTCGCGCGTCCGGCAGTGAGGTGATTTTTGGCATATACACTTTGCGGTTGATCAGGGTCGCGCCTCGCGGGGATGAATCCACCAGCGGGCTGGGTTCATCCGGCGAATCCTGCGCTGGCCAGTCCACCGGGATGACCGGCTGCTCACCGCCCAAACCCCAATCATCGTTTATCGCTTCGCCGCGCAGGATCGCCGCAGCCCGCAGAACAGCCTGCACCGGCTTGAGATAACCGGTACAGCGACACAACACCCCGGCAAGGGCTTCGCGCACCTCGGCTTCATCTGGACGTTGGTTTTTATCCAGCAAGGCTTTGGCTGCCAGCGCAAACGCGGGCGTGCAGTAGCCGCACTGGATTGCGCCGCTGTCGATCAAAGTTTTTTGAATAACGTGCAATCCAGCGGTTTTCTTCCAGCCCTGCTCTGGATGGTCGCCCATGGCTTCGATGGTTTCCACTTGCTTCCCTTCCACCTGGGCGGTCAACAAGGCGCACGAATTGACCGGCGCACCGTCGATTAACACCGTGCAGGCGCCGCATTCGCCTTTTTGACACCCGCCGAACTTCACCCCAAAGTACCCCAACCTGCGCAGGGTGGTTAGCAAGGTTTCACCAGGTTGGATATCCCACTCCTGTTCGCAGCCATTGAACCTACATTTGATTATCATCACGTGTCACCTCGATCCGGCGGGCTATTCTCAACCCGCCAATTCGTCCATCAACCGTACCGTCAAAGCAGCAGCCGCATCCTGCCGGTATTCCGCGCTTGCCCAGGCATCTCCGGCATCCGCAAAGGCGTTCCGAACCACCTGCGCGGCGCCGCCGGGTTCGGGTCCGTCCAACGCCAAAATGGGCGCGCTGCCAAAGCCACCCAGCGCAATCCGCGTCCTGCCGGATGCCCAACAGGCAATTGCCACCGCAACCACCGGCTGGTCCATTGGGGCTCGCGCCACCTGAGCATATTTCAGGCGGGTGTTGGCGTTAAATTGGATCGACGTAACCAATAGACCCGGTTTTTGCCGCAATGCCAGCCAATCACCCAGAGATTGCTGCTTTTCACCGGGATGCCAGATCATCTCAGCATCCAGCGCCAGCAGCGCAGTTGCCAATGGAGAGCGGCCGTCCGCACAGACCAGGTAACCGCCAATCGTCACCTGATTGCGAATATTGACACTGGCAGTATGCAACAAGACCGTTTTCAATTCAGCCGGGGTCAGGTTGGATTGCAGCAATTTCTCCAACCTTGCCGTGCAACCCATTCTTAACCGGTTGCCTTCCAATTCGATGGAATCCAAGCCAAGATCCTGCAAATCCACAACCGCGAAAGATTCTTCCCGGGCGCGGCTCAATACACTACCCCCACCAAGCGGTACGCGCCGCTCACCCGCTTCGGACAACAGTTTGACCGCATCCGCGAGCGTTTTGGGTCGAAAATAAGCCTGAATCATTCAGCGTGCCTCCTCGTGCACAACACAGGTTTACCGGGCTTCCGGTCAACCGCTATTGTTGGGCAAATGTATCGATCAACAATTTTACATCTCCGCCCACCGGGTAGAGAATCGGGCAGGTGCAGCCATATTTGCGGTATTCGGCAACCTTTGACCGGGCTTCATCCGGCGTGCCCGAGGCGGTAATACGGTGAATCAGATCTTCCGGCACCAGGTGCTTGGCTTTTTGAATTTGTTCGTGGGTGGCGGGCCAGCCAAGGATGGCTTGAATCTTTTGCACCACTTCCTCCGATACGCCGGAGGCTTTGGCAATATGCGGCTGTTGAGCCAGGTACTGGGTCAACAGCCCGCGGGTGGTATCAATGGCTTTTTCGTGGTCGTGATCCACCGAGCACACCACCAATTGAGGTCGGTCAACATCATCCAGGGCTCTACCCGCCTTTTTAGCGCCTTTTTCGAGCAGTTCCAGCGCTTTGATATTGTATTCTGGAGGAACGCAGTAATTGAGCACCGCCCCATCCGAAATCTCGCCGGTCAATTCCATCATCATATCCCCGGTCGCGCCAATCATCACCGGCACATGGCGCGGTTCACGCCGTCCATGCACCACATCCAATTCAATCCCATCCACGTGCACAAATTCCCCATGAAATGTGACCCGTTCCATGTTGAGCAGGCGCTTCAAAACCAGGATGGTTTCTTTCATCGCCGTCAATGGTTTCTTGCGATCGATGCCCACGTTGCGTGCCAGCGGATCCCACCAGGCGCCAATCCCGCAGATGATCCGGTTCGGCGCCAGGTCATCCAGGGTCAGGAATGTCGATGCCAGCAACCCGATATTGCGCGTCCAGTTATTGATCACCCCCGACCCAACCTTGATCTTTTCGGTCACCGCGGCGTAGGCTGCCATCGGGACAATCGCATCCCGCACCAGCCGGCTTTCCGCCTGCCAGACGGCTTCGAAACCGCGCTGCTCGGCATAGCGAACATAATCCAGCCCATCGCGCAAATCATGGGCATCCTGCAAATAAAGCGCTACTCTCTCGGTCATGGTTTCCTCCTGGGGATATGGGATTGAATCTCAAGGTTCGGTTTGCAAGGCTTCGATCTGTTTCAACAAGTCCAAATCTTCCGGCAAATCCAGGTCCAGGCTGAGCGTGGAAAGCTGGCAAATTTCCACCCGGATGCTTTTTCGGGCTGCCTGGTCGATGTGCAGGTGAAATGAGCCGGGACCATAACGATATTCGATGATTCCGGCTGGATTCATGTACAACGCATTGGTGCCGTCATTCCTGCGATCAGGCGCGATCACAATCACCGGCGGGTTTTTGGCATGAGCCAGGATTTTGCGAACATCGTTGGCGGAAAGCAAGGGCAAATCCGCCGGCAGAATCAGGATTTCCTGAGCGGCGTACATTTGCGCCACCACGGTCGCCCGCTGCAAAGCGGTGTTTAGTTCGGGCTGCCCGTCCTCCTGTACTGTGCGGGCTTTGAATTCGCGCGCCAGTGAAAGCGCTGCCGGATCCCGGCTGACTACCAGGATTTGTTCGATCTCCTCAACTTCACGCAATGTCCGCAGGGTACTGCTCAACATGGTGAAATTCAACAACGCTCGCTCATCCTCGGATAAAACACCGGCGAGTCGAGACTTACCGCGACGCAAGGGTTTTACAGGGACGATTGCCCATAAGCCCATTCGTCATCTCTCCCTTCTCAGGTAACGATTTTCGCTAAACTGGAGAATTTTTCGAGCCAGCATAACCCGATCCTGGTCGGATCGCATAAGGGTTTGTTCGATCAATGGGATTATACCCAAAGATGCGATTTGCGGCTCGAGTTCTGCATCCAGATTATCGAAAACGAACCCCCACAGCAGCGATTGGTAGTGCCGGGCAACCGCCAGCGCGGAAGGATCGATACCCAGCTCAGCATACATTTTCGCCGCCGGGCCTTTAACCGTCTGCCCGCCGATGATCGGAGAAACCGCCAGCGCTTTCCTTCGCTCGATGATCCCGCGTATGCCTGCCACCGCCAGGATCGGATCGATGCTGACCCACGGATTGGAAGGGGCGATCACAATCACATCGCTCTGTTCCAGCGCGTCCAGCACGCCTGCAGCCGGTGCGGCATCTGCAGCGCCTGGCAGTTCAAAACGGGCAACCGCCGGCTGGCAGGCTTCGCGCACGAAATACTCCTGAAAAGACAACCGCCTGCCATCGCGGGTGTGGACGATGGTCCTCACCGGGTCATCGCTCATCGGCAGCACCAGCGGCGACACCTCCCAGCGCTGGCAAAAATCTGCCGTCACCCGGCTCAAGGGCTCACCTGCTTGCAAGCGGCGCGTTCGTTCCAGATGCGTTCCCAGGTCACGGTCGCCAATTTTAAACCAGGTTGGCCCGTTCAAGGTCTGAATATGATCCAGCGCGTTGAAGGTTTCATCGCGCAGCCCCCAGCCGCTGACCGGATTGGCAATCCCCGCCAGGGTGTAACACACCGTATCCAGGTCAGGACAGATGGTCAATCCAAAATGCGAAAAATCATCCCCGGTATTGACAATAATGGTCAACGCTCCGGCGGGCAGGCAATTCGCCATTCCATGAGCAAGTTTCGCCCCTCCCACGCCGCCTGCCAGAACTGCAACCTTCATTGACAACTCCTGTGATTAACGAAACATATCCATGGACGCGGGTCTGGGCAGTTCCTCGAAGGTCCCCTCGCGCAACGCATACGGGAAGCCGCGCACATGGATCAACGGGGTGCGTTCGTTGGCTTGTCCCATTATCAGAGATGCCGCGGCTGCCAGTTCATCCGCCGCCGCAACCTGGGTGACTTGCAGGCGGTAGCCAAACATATCCGCCTCTCCACGCAGATCCACCAACGCCGGCATGCCCGATAATCCAATTGCCACGCCGACCGTTCCCATCCGCCAGGCGCGCCCGTGCGAATCGATGACCAAGACCCCAATCCGCACCGAACTGCGCGCTTCGAGCGCCGATCGGATGCGCCGGGCGGATTGATCCGGATTTTCGGGAAGCAGCAGCACCCATAAGTCCGGATCGCCGTACGCGCCGCACACGTTCGAATGGTCGATGCCCGCATTCGCGCACACAAAACCCAGGCAGTGCTCCACGATGATTACGCCCGGACGGGTGCGCAGCACCTCGCGCGATTCGCGCAGCACCAATTCGATCAAACGAGCATCCTTTTGGACTTGCCCGGCAAGCTCCATTGCCCGTGGCGACGGCGAAATGTCGGGAAGATATACCAGTCGGTTTTCGGCTTTGGAAACAATTTTTTGCGCCAGCACCAGGATGTCCCCGTCGGTTAATTCGATGGACGCCGCACACAGGCTTTTCCAAATGATCTCAGCCAAATCATCCCCTGGCTGAATCAGCGGGATATTCGGGACAGGACTCAGTTCAAGTTTCTTCATAAGTCGGACAACTCAATCTGCCTTGCGCGGAATCCCGGTAATGCGAATGCCCGAGGAACTGACACCGTACTGCTTGTTCAGGTTGATCAACACCGAAGTCAAACCTTCCACGACCATCGAGTTTTCCACGGGACCCGCGTTCCAGCCAACCAGACCGGCATCTTCGACCAGGCTCAACACAATTTCTCGGGCTTCCTTGTTCCCCCCGCATACCAGCACATCGCACTCCACCTCGTCGTCATTCAAGAGATGCTCGTAGGAGATATTCTGAAAAGCCGCCACAACCTGAACCGCCTCGCCAAAGATGTACTGGGCTTGTTGGGTGGCGCTGCCCTCTGGCGGCATTTGCACCCGCGTCACCCGGGGAGGCACCAGCGGAACGGTCACATCGATGACGATCTTTCCCTGGGCAAACGGTCTCATTTTCTCGCACATCTCCACGTGAACCGCAAACGGCACCGTCAGCACAATGATATCCGCCTTTTCCGCCGCCATTTCGTTGACCATGCCTTGCACGCCGCCTGCGGAAGCCAGCAGTGAATTCACCTCATCCGCCGCAGCCAGCGCTTTTTCTTCCTGCCGCGAACCGATCAGAATGAAGTGGCCCGCCCGCGCCCACCGGTAGGCAAGCCCTTTACCCTCTTTACCGGTTCCCCCGATGATGCCAATCGTCCATTGTTTTGTTGATTCCATGCTTCCCATCTCCCTTGATTGCTGTTCGCTTAGAATAATTGTTGAAACCGTTTCCAGGTTTGCGCGGACAAGCGGCGCGCTTCATAGACAATTTTTTCCTCGTCCAGCCTGAGCAGTTCGCGGTTGCGCATCAGAAACTCCCCCGCCACCATACTGGAGGTAATCATGCTTTCACGGAAGCCAAACACAATATGCCAGGGCAGATTGCCCGCATTTAGATCGGTAAAGGGATGGTAGTCCACAAAAATCAAATCCGCATGCGCCCCCTCCGCAATAACGCCCAAAGGCGCTCCGCCAAACTGCTGCTCTGCCAGCGCGCGGTTGTTGTACACCGCCATCTCCACCAGCGTGGTGGCTGGCATTCGGCGCGGATCCAAATTCCACAACTTATGCGCCAGGTAGGTGGTTTTCCACTCTTCCCACATCGCGTTGGAAAAACCGTCATTGCCGAGGCATACCCGGATGCCTGCACGCAGCATGGCTTCCGGCTGCGACATGCCAACCGCGTTGTTCATATTGGAGCGCGGCTGGTGAGTCACCCAGGTGCCGGTCTCGGCGAGCAACTCGATCTCACGCACATCCACATGAACCGCATGAACGGCAATCGAACGCGGTCCTAAAATTCCGTGGCGGTGCAGCCGGTCAACCACGCGTTGATTGCACTTCTCCAGGCTGTCGTACTCATCCACCGGGTGTTCGGCAACATGAATATGAAAACCGACATCGTCCGCAACAGCCTGGCGGCATTTTTCCAGCGTCCTCTCAGACAGGGTCAGGCTGGCGTGCAAGCCAAAAGTCGCGGCAAGTTTTCCCGGCGCCGGGTTGTTTTTGTGCACCCGGTCGATGAAGCGCATGTTTTCCGCGATCCCTTCCAACGCCCCCTGCTCGCCTTCGCGGTCGGTGACTTCATAGCACAGCGAAGCGCGCACCCCGGCAGCCTGAACCGCCTGGGCAATCTCATCCAGCGAGCCGCCAATCGCAGCCGGCGAAGCGTGATGATCGATCAGCGTCGTTGTACCATGTTTGATGGCATCCACCAGGCATACCAGCGCCGAATAACGAATATCTTCCAATGACAGGGATTTATCCAGCGACCACCACAATTTTTCCAAAATCTCCGGAAAATCCTTGGCAGCCCTGCCGGGTATTCCCATACCGCGCGCAAATGCCCCGTAAAAATGGGTGTGGGCACAAATATTCCCCGGCATCACATATTGCCCGTCCGCGTCGATGCGCTCCTCATCGGCATATTTGGTGCGCAGCTGCTGCTCGTCCCCAATTTCCACGATAAGACCATTCTTGATATACACTGCTTTCTTTTCAAGCATCTGGTTGGGTTTTCCCCAGGTGATCAAATTCGCATTTACAATAAGCAAGACAGCCTCCTTTTAGAATTGACGGGGAAATGGATTAAAAAACCGAAAGGATGACCCTTTCGGCTTTGAACGCCAATGCCCGAGCATTCGCCCGGAAGCATAGAACCACGAGAAAAGATGGGATAAGATATTGGACATAGGATCGGTGGAGAAAGGAAGGCGGCTCTTTTCGACGGACACCCAATCTATCCGACGCCAGTCAAGGCTTGCTTGAACTGACCACCGAACCCGTACATATATTGTAGCAGATTTCCGCTGCGGCGCAACAAGTCTATTTCTTTGTTTGATTTTGGCATATAATCAACTCATCCTTCGACAGGAGT
>JBBIQB010000097.1:0-11773 GCA_037442545.1 Bellilinea sp. | reverse complement strand
GCCGATGACGCCGACCCGCTTGTCGCGCAGCTCGACCAACCCACCGTTGGTGTCGCCGCCGGTGTACGCGTAGTCCCACCGGCTCGAGTGGAAGGCGTGGCCCCGGAAGTCCTCGATGCCCGTTATCCCCGGAAGCTTCGGCCGGCTCAGCGGCCCGATCGCCATCACCACGTACTTCGCGGTCATCCGGTCGTCGCGGTCGGTGTGCACGACCCATTGCGCCGCGTCGTCTTCCCACTCCATGCCGGTGACCCGGGTACGGAAGCACGCGTCGCGGTACAGGTCGAAGTGCTGCGCGATCGCCTTGCTGTGGTTCCAGATCTCGGGTCCGTAGGAGTACTTCTCCTTCGGCATGTACCCGATCTCCTCGAGCGACGGCAGGTAGATGTACGACTCGATGTCGCACTGGATCCCCGGGTAGCGGTTCCAGTACCAGGTGCCGCCGACGTCGCCCCCCGTCTCGACGATCCGGATCCGCTCGACGCCGACCTGGCGCAGCCGCGCGCCGGCGAGCAGCCCGCTGAAGCCTCCGCCGACGATGATCACATCGAATATATGCGTTTTTGTCATTAATGCTTCTCCCGCGTTGCCCTTATTGCAATGGAAATTCCTGGTTGACTCCGCCCACCAGCGCGATGGCGCCGATCAGCGTGACCACCAGCCAGACGATGAACGTGCCCCAGTTGACGATCTTGCGCCCCTTATCGCCTTTGACAAAATCGTTCAACACCTGGCGGGCGCCATTCATCCCGTGCGCCATGGCAAAGCCGAGCAGCAGGGCATCGTACACCCGCCAGAACAGGCTCGCCCAGCGGTCAGCCACGTAGCCCAGGTCCATCGCGTGCACCCCCACCACCACGTCCTGCAAAATCGCGTGTCCCCACACCAGCGGGATCAGGAGGAACGCCGAATAGCGCATCCACTTCCAGGCGACCGTTTCATAATTGGTTTTGATTTTGACCTGCCGGATGGTTTCGCTTGCTGCCATGATGTCCTCCTAACCGCCGAACAAACCGTAATTATGGTAGAGGATGTTGCGCGCCATCCAGACGGCTGCCGGCAGCCACAGCACAATTGCAACAATCAGGGTGATGCGGGTGGACTTGCGCTGGGTTTCGATTGACCACAACTGCGGCTTGATCATATCGAAATATGCGATCCGCAATCCATTGACCCCATGGAAGAAAAGCGAGAAGACGAGCGCAATTTCACCAATTCCAAACAAGGTCGTCTGGTACAACGCCAACACTTTCATGAAGCCCGCCGGATGAAAATAAACCAGGGAAATATCAATCACGTGGATGATCAAGAACAGCACCACCCCCATGCCAGTTGCGCGGTGCAGCAGGAAACTCCAATGCCCCTCCCGACCGCGGTAACCCGCGTAACCGGTCAGGGTCGTCTTAAGGGTTGACATATTCACCTCCGTCAGTGGAATGGGACCAATTAAATTGTAGCATAATCGAAAACCGAAGTGTAGTAATCGGGTAGAAAAATTCCACTCTCGCTTCGGGTGATTTTTCGATCACCTCAGGGTTTATCGTTGCACCATTGGCAAAAAGACCTCAAACGGCGGGTGGCAGGTTTGGTGCTGGTGAAAATCGGGGTCCTTCGAATTGAGAAATTCGTGTAAAGAATTGCCCGTTTGCGGGTAATTGGCTGGGACGCACAAACGGTTGTAATCAAGGTTCAATCCATCGTTTTCCGGATTGACCGAATCCGCCGGGACGAGTTGGGTCAGGTTGGTGAAGGTGGAGGGCGGAAAACCGAGAAAGTAATTATCATTCAACCAGAGTTTATTCAAATTGGTCAGGTTGCCAAACCCATTCGAGAGAAACCCGTCGAACTGGTTGTGATCCAGGTAGAAGAATTTCAAGGCGGTCAGGTTGAACAACCCCTCTGGCAGCCCACCGCTGAACTGGTTGTTAGACAGATCGAGGATAATAAGCAGACTCAGGTTGCCGATTCCGGCTGGTAACCGACCGCTCAATTGGTTCTCGCGCAGGTTTAATTCGGTCAGCCGGCTCAAGTCCGCCAATTGCGCCGGCAGGCTGCCGGTCAGGTTGTTGTCATTGAGAATCAACGTTCCGACATGACCTTCGCTCACGGTCACCCCGTGCCATTGAGCAGGGTCCTCTTCGACCAGCCAACCGGTTGAATTCGTCCAGCCATCGCCGCCGGTAGCATGGTAAAACGCCACCAGCGCCTCGCATTCGATCACCGGTATGGACTGGACGTCGGCGCAGTCGAAGTCCTGTTGAGTACTGGCTGCCTGGGCGCTGCCGTCGCTGCTCGAAAACAACAATGCCAGCCCAATTGACACGAATAACAACCCACAGCGAATTTTCACAGTCACCTCTTAACAAACTATTACTTATCGCAATTATAAACAATTTTTCCGCCCAACAAAAAGGCGCGATACCGCTATGGATTGCTTTCATCTGTGGCTCGCGTTCCAATCCAATTAGCAGCCAGCGTTGAGGCTGATCTGCGTCCTGACCTCGACAGCCTGGATCAACGCATGGCGTGGCTGTCCCTTTTTGGACAGCCACGTGTTTGTCTTACGGCTGGCTGACTGCGCATTCGCTCATCAGCTTCGCAGACGGTTGATCTTCTGGCTTATCCCAGGGCATCCGTCCGGCCACTTCCCAGATGGTAATTTCGGCGTCAATGGTCACCTGCCCCAGCGCGCGCGCCACCGAGATGCGGTGGTGCCCGTCCTGCACGAAGTAGCAGCAACCAACGCGGATCAACTGCACCGAGTCCAACGGAAGCCCTTCAAAGCGCACCATCGCCACAGCCACCCAGCGGTCGCGCACGCGGTCATCCAGCGGGTGAAAGGCGCTATCGAAGTCTTCCGTCCGCCCCAGCGAGCCGCAGATCTGATCGATCGCTACCGCGCGGACGCCCCCGTAGTGCTGGCTGCGAATTTGATACGCCGGGATGCTAGCAAGGTTGAACAGCCGCGCCGTGCGCCGCAGCAGGGCATTTCTGATCTTGTGAATGGCAGCCCGGCTGCGCGCCGCGCCGAACAGGTTGAGCGCCTGCTTATACATCGCGGCTTGATGGCTGCGTGGGTCAGGATTGCTATAATTGGACGGATCAATTAACAGGTTGCGTACATCCAACATGGCGGAAACTCCTCGAAACGAACATCTCTGCGTACCTTGCATAGTGTAAGTCCGCCGCGCTGGATCGGCATCCTTCCGCGGGTGAGGATGATCTTGGTCTTTTGACCAGTTCTTTCCCCCCGCCAGAGTATAATTATCACTCGCAGCGGCGCGCCGCTTAAACGCCGCGCAAATCCAATCTCTCCCTATCGAGGTACCTTTTGGCATGAAAAAACGACTTGGTCTTCTCGTACTTTTGGTCGCCGTCCTGCTCGCTTCATGCAGTCCGGCGCAACCGACCCCGGTGATCACCCTCAAAGCCGCCGTGCTGCCCATCCTGGACGTGCTGCCGATGGTGGTGGCGCAGCAGGAAGGCTTGTTTGCCAAGCATGGCGTCAACGTCGAGCTACTGCCGGTTGGCTCCGCGCCGGAGCGCGACCAGTTGATCTCCGCCGGGCAGGCGGACTTGATGGTGAATGAGCTGGCTTCGGTCATGTTCCTCAACCAGGAAAAAATCCAGGTTCAGGCGGTGCGCTTTGCCCGCACAGCCACCACCGAACAAGCCCTGTTCCGCATCCTGGCAGCCAAAGACAGCGGCATTCAGTCCGCCGCCGACCTAAAAGGCGTGCCGGTTGGCGTCTCGCAAGCCACGGTAATCGAATACCTGACCGAACGCCTGCTGCAAGCCGAAGGTTTCAGCCCGGATGCCATCCAGAGCATTGCCATCCCCAAGATTCCCGACCGCATGGCGCTATTGGCTTCGGGTGAACTCAAGGCAGCCATGCTGCCGGAACCCTTCTCCAGCCTGGCTGCCCAACAGGGCGCGGTGGCAGTGCTGGATGACACCCAGCAGCCCGAATACTCCTTCAGCCTGATCACTTTCCGCAAAGCGGTCATTGACGAGAATCCCGAAGCCGTGCGCGCGTTCCTCGCCGCCATCGAGGAAGCCGTGGCGTTGATCAATGCCGACCCCCAAAAATACAGCACGCTGATGGTCGATCAGAAGATGGTACCTGCCCCGCTGGCAGAAAGTTTCCAGGTGCCTACCTACCCGCTCAAGGGCGTGCCAACCCAGACGCAATTCGATGACGTCCTCGCCTGGGTCAAGGAAAAAGGCTATCTGGACAAAGACCTGGCATACGCCGATTGTGTCAACGGCAGCCTGCTGCCCTGATCCATGATCGAACTGGACGCGGTCACCTTCGGCTACCCGCCGGCTGCCCCCATTTTTGAGCAATTTTCCTGGCGGGTAGAGCAGGCGCAAGCCTGGGCGGTGATCGGTCCGTCCGGCTGCGGCAAGAGCACCTTGCTTTCCCTGATAACCGGGCTGCTCCTGCCGCAAGCCGGACAGGTGCGCGTGGGCGGTCAGCCGCTGCTCCGCCCACGCCCGCGCACCGGCTTAATCATCCAGGACTACGGTTTGCTGCCCTGGGCAACCGTGCGCGAGAACGCCCGGCTCGGCTTGCGCGTGCGCAATTTTTACGGCGCCGACGGCGTCCACGCCCCGCCGGACTACCGCCGCACCCTGAATGTGGAAGTCTGGCTCGAACGCCTCGGCTTGCTACCCGTGGCGCACCACTACCCCCACCAGTTGTCTGGTGGACAGCGCCAGCGCACCGCCATTGCCCGTACCCTGGCGCTCGACCCGGACATCCTGCTGATGGACGAGCCTTTTTCCTCGCTGGATGCGCCCACCCGCGAAGGCTTGCAGCGCCTGACCCTCGAACTGTGGCAGGAGCGCCGCCTGACGCTCGTCCTGGTGACCCACACCATTGAGGAAGCCGCCCTGCTCGGCGAAAAGATTCTCCTCCTCAGTCAGCCGCCCAACCGTACCGCCCGGGTGATCGAAAACCCGCACCTGACCCCGCCCAGTTCAGGCGGGGTGGCCCAGCCCGGTTTTCGCGATTCAGACGCCTACCGCGCATTATGTCGCACGCTGCGCGAACAGTTGGAGGCGGCATGAACCGCCGCGACCTGCTGCTGGCGACGCTCGGCTTGCTGCTGCTGTGGCAGCTGGCAGCCCTGCTGGTCAACCAGCCGATACTCCCCCCGCCCACCCAGGTACTGGTCACCCTGTGGGCAGAAACCCGCAGCGGCAGCCTGCCCGGTCATTTTATCGCCAGCCTGTGGCGAGTTATCGCCAGCACCCTGCTTGCCATCCTCGCCGCGGCGCCGGCCGGGCTTGCCCTGGGTCAGTTCCGGCGGCTCAATGCCTTCTTCTCGCCGATCATCTACATTCTGTACCCCATCCCCAAGGTGGTCTTTGTGCCGGTGGTGCTGCTTTTCCTGGGCATTGGCGACCTGTCCAAGATCACCGTGATCTTTCTGATCCTCTTCTTCCAGATCCTCGTTCTGGTGCGCGACCAGGCTGCCGCGCTGCACCCGGAACTGATCCGCAGCGTGCGCAGTTTGGGCGCCGGGCGGCTGGCACTGTTCCGCTTCGTCTTTCTACCCGCCAGCATCCCCGGCGTGCTCACCGCGCTGCGCCAGTCGGTCGGCACGGCGGTGGCGGTGCTGTACGTCGCCGAACTGTTCGCCACCCAGCAGGGACTGGGGTACTACATCTATCTTAATGGCAGCACGCTGTTCAATTACCCGGCGATGTACGCCGGGGTGATCGCCATGAGCCTGCTCGGTTTGGGTTTGTATTTTACCGTGGACGGGCTGCAGCGCCTGCTTTGCCCGTGGCAGATCAAGAGCCAGCCCAACGGCTGATCGCCAGCCCAAGCGAGAAGAGCAGCGCGAAGAGCAGCTCCAGTTGCCCGGTCTTCGCCAGCAGCGCGTTCAGCGCCCTGCCGCGCAGTACGCTCACCTGGCGGTAGAGCATAACCGCGCGCGGCAGGCTGATCCACGCCAGCAGCGTCGCGGCGGGCAGCGCCACGCTCAACACCCCTGCCAGCAGCATCAGGTACGCCAGCCCCAGCCACAGCCCGTACGCCCGCACCGCGCTGCGCTCGCCCATGCGCACCGCCAGGGTGCGCTTGCCCGAAACCCGGTCGGTGGCGATGTCGCGCAGGTTGTTGACCGTCAGGATCGCCACCGCCAGCAGCCCGACCGGCAGCGCTGACCAGAGCAGCGCGGCGCTCCAAGCTTGCGCCTGAACGTAATACGTCCCGCTAACCGCCGCCAGACCGAAAAACAGCAGCACGAATAGTTCTCCCAACCCGTGATACGCCAGAGGGTACGGACCGCCGGTATACGCCAGCGCAGCGATGATCGAGACCACCCCGATCACCAGCACCGGCAGCCCAGCAACGGCGATCAGGTACACCCCCACCAGCGCCGCCAGCCCGAACACCACCACCATCCCGCCGATCACCTGGCGTGGGCTGAGCAAACCCGCCTGGGTCACCCGCAGCGGACCCACCCGCTCGCTGGTATCCGCCCCCTTCTTGAAGTCGAAGTAATCGTTGGCGATGTTTGCCCCAATTTGCAGCAGCAGCGCGCCCAACAGCGCCGCCAGGGCAGGCAGCAGGCGGAAGGCATCATCGGCATAGGCAGCCGCGCTGCCCACCAGCACCGGCGCCGCCGCGGCTGGAAGCGTGCGCGGGCGCGCCGCCAGCAGCCACGCCCGCCAGAAACCGGGTTTTGCATTCATTGCAGGAGATGTGGTTTTGCTCACCGCGGGGATTATAACAAATCTGTAAGGTGAGCGCACGCCCCAGCGCATCAATTTTTTCGTGTTTCAGCCGATATTTGATTCATAATGAACATTACCGGCGTTTCCGATCTTTCCTCCTTCCTGCCAGCCCAAGCGGTGCAGATGAAAAGCGGGCAGATACAACAGGCGATTCAGGGCGCAGTGCTCAAGCAGGTGCTCGACCAGCAGCAAACCGCCGCGCAGGCGCTGGTCGAGATGATCCGCAGCACATCTCCCGCTGTGCCCGCCGGCCGGATAGACCTGCGCGTCTGAATTTCCACCAGCCTTATACATCCAGCCCTTAAAAATCATACCGGGCGGTATAATTTGAGATAATTCGTGATTCAAATCGAGGTTTTCGAATGTCTCAAATGCCTGCTCCTGTTATAACCTCCGCCGCGCCCGCCCCCAATGGGCTGCCGTTGCTCGGCGTGCTGCCACGCTTTGCCAGCAATCCGCTGCAATTTCTGCTCGATGCCGCCATCCGCTTTGGACCGGTTGTCCGCCTTGACCTCGCTAGCCGCCAGACCTACCTAGTCAGCCAGCCGGATGGGGTCAAATATGTGCTGCAGGACAACAACCGCAATTACAACAAAGGCTACCATCAGGCAAAGCCACTAATGGGCGAAGGTCTGGTGACCAGCGAGGGTGATTTCTGGCGCAGCCAGCGCCGCCTGATCCAGCCTTCGTTCAGCCGCCAGCAGCTCGCCGAGTATGCCCGGGTGATGGTGGATACCACCCTGGAATTTTTTCCGCGCTGGGATGCCTTTGCCGCCAGCCAACAGCCGGTCAACATCGCCGAGGAGATGATGCATCTGACTCAGACGATCATCGTGCGTACCATGTTCAGCGACGATGTCGGCGATCAGGCGGAAGCCCTGGGCAAAGCCTTCGACCAGACCCTGGAACATCTCAACCAGTCGCTTTTCTCCCCCCACCCGCTGATCGAAAAGCTGCCCACCCCTGCCAACCGCCGTCACCAGCGCGCGCTGCGCTTTTTGGATGATTTCATCTACGCGTTGATCTCAAAACGGCGCGCTAACCCCGAAGCCCACAACGACCTGCTCTCGCGCCTGATTCTGGCGCGCGACCCGGAGAGCGGCGCGGGCATGCCCGACCGCCAGATTCGCGACGAACTGATGACCATTTTCCTCGCCGGGCACGAGACCACCGCCAACGCCCTCGCCTGGACTTACCACCTGCTGGGGTCCCATGCAGAGGTCGAAGCCTGCCTGCTGGCGGAAATTGCATCCCTCGGCGGACGGCAGCCGGCGTTGGAAGACCTGCCCGCCCTGCCCTACAGCGTGATGGTGTTCAGCGAAGCGCTGCGCCTGTACCCGCCCGCCTGGATGTTTGCCCGCCACGCCATCGAGGACGATGTGATTCAGGGCGTGCACATCCCCGCCGGGGCAATGCTCTTCCTCAGCCCGTACGTCACTCATCGCCTCCCGGCGTTCTGGGAAGACCCGCAGCGTTTCGACCCGCAACGCTTCACCGACGAGCGCTCCGCCGAACGCCCGCGCTACGCCTACTTCCCCTTCGGCGGCGGACCGCGCCAGTGCATCGGCAATCACTTTGCCCAGATGGAAGCCCAGCTGATCATGGCACTGCTGCTGCAACGCTACCACCTCCAGCCGGTCAAAGACAGCCTGGTCAAGCCCACCCCCATCGCCACCCTCCAGCCACGTCCGGGGGTATTCGTCCGCCTGCACAAGCGCTGATGCTGCCATTTGCCCGCCTTGCACCCCGCGCACATCGGGGATGCGCGCGGGGTTGATGCGCGCCAATTTCGCGCCTGCGCCGCAAAGTGATTTGGAGAGAGTATGGTAAAATAATCTGAACTTTGCCTCATCGGAGGAATGATGGTCAATCCGGAATTGCTCGAAATCCTGCGCTGCCCGGCTTGCGTACGAGAAAAGGAAGCACTACTCGACCTGTATAAAGAAACCTGGCTGATCTGCCAGGATTGCGGACGAAAATACCCGATCGTGGAGGACATCCCGGTCATGTTGATCGAGGAAGGCAATAAATGGGCTGCCACCCAAGCCGAGGCGCTGCCCGTTCCTCCTCCGCCGATGGAATGATCCCGCCGGCGTGGTATCGATCTTGCAACCTTAGGGGGCATGATCCATACCACTGTGCATTACAAGAAGAGAAAGATGGCTAACCGACATACCCGAATGGCATTGAGACGCAACCCGGTCGACCGCCTGACGTTGATCGTGCTGGGCGTCTTCATCATCCTGTCCATCATCACCGCTGTCGTTGCGTTTGGCTTTGCCCGCGATGTGTTCAAATCCTGGACAAGCACCCCGCTGGAAGGTGTTCCACTCGGCAGCAGTTCCTCCGGAACCGCCGTGCCGACCATCCCCGGCAATACCATCCTCCAGCCGCCCGGCGGACCGACCCCCGATCCATGGGACGGCAAGAACCGCGTCAATGTGCTGCTCATGGGGTTGGACTACCGCGACTGGGAAGCCGGCGAAGTGCCGCGCACCGATACTATGCTGCTGCTGACCCTCGATCCGGTCACCAACACTGCCGGCATCCTCTCAATCCCGCGCGACATGTGGGTCAACATTCCCGGCTACGACTATCACAAGATCAATCAAGCCTACTACTTTGGGGAGCTCGACCGCCTGCCCGGCGGCGGACCCGCACTGGCAATGGAAACCGTCAAGCAGTTCCTCGGCATTGACATCAACTACTACGCCCAGGTCGATTTCCAGGCATTCGTCAAGTTTATCGATGAGATCAAGGGTGTCAAAATCCGCGTCGAACAGCCGATCACCGTGGTGTTGATGGGCAGTAATCGCAAGATGACCCTGGAACCAGGCGTAGTCACCCTGCCCGGCGACATTGCCCTGGCGTACGCACGCAACCGCTATACCGAGGGCGGAGACTTCGACCGCGCCCGCCGCACCCAACAGGTGGTGCTTGCCGTGCGCGACCGCATCCTCAGCTTTGACATGCTGCCGCTGTTGATCACCCGCGCGCCGGTGCTGTACAATGAACTGGCTTCGGGGGTACGCACCAACCTGAGCCTCGACCAGGTGATCCGCCTTGCCTGGCTGGCACAGTCCATCCCCAACGAAAACATCCGCCAGGCGGTGATCGGTGCCAGCCAGGTCGAGTTTGCCAAGTCGCCGGATGGGTTGGATATCCTCATCCCGATCCCCGACCGCATCCGCCTGGTGCGGGACGAAATATTCACCAGCGGCGGACCAGTGGGACCGGTGGCGGTTGCCCAGGATGCGCAAGCCCTGATGCAAGCCGAAGCCGCGCGCGTATCCATTCAGAACGGCAGCGGACAGGACGGGCTGGCAGGCAGCACCGCCACCTGGCTGCGCGAGCAGGGTATTAACGTTGTCGATGAATCCACCGCCGGCGAATTCTTCAGCGTAACTACCTTCTTCCTTTACAACGGCAAACCCTACACGCTGCAATACCTTGCTCAGCAGATGGGCATTCGAAACCCACGCGTGTATAACCGCTATGATCCCAGCGCCGCCTACGACATCGCTGTGATGCTCGGCAGCGACTGGTACAATTCCAATCCAATGCCTTAACCCCTGCGGGTCATTTACCTGCCCGCGATCACCCGCGCCGCCAACGAGCGGTTTGTCCGCGCGGGTGCGCAAACATGCTATAATTGACTAAATTTATCATAAATTCATTTTTCTAAACGGTCATCGTTCATTCCACGCTGCCATTTCAATAATGTGCGGGATGGCGCTCCATCTCGGAAAGGCGGACAAAATGAATGCTCAGGATGTGCTGATGTACGGTTATCGCTGGGTGCACGGTCACCTGGACGGATTGAGCGAGCAGCACTGGCAAATCGCGGGGGTGTGCGGTTGGTGGTCGGTGCGCGAGATCATGATCCACCTGACAGCGTACGAATGGGTACTGGTGGACGTATTCAAAGGCTTTACCGGCGGGGGTGAGACCGCCCTGCTCGACCAGTTCACCCGCCAGCGCGGCGATGCCTTCAACAACCCGCAGATCGAGCAGCGCAAATCGCTCACCAACGCCCAAATCGTGGCGGAGTACGATACAGCCTACCACGCGGGCATCGAACGGCTGGTAAAAATCGACGAGAGTACGCTGCGCTTGTCCGGCAGCATCCCCTGGTACGGCAACGCCTACTCGCTGGAGGATTTGATCGTCTACCAGTATTACGGTCACAAACGCGAGCATATGGCGCAGGTGTCCGTCTTCCGCGATGGGCTGAAATAACGCCCGGTCGAATCGCCCTTGCGGATGGGTAATTGTCTTGTTTTTTTTGCTGTTTACTTGTTATAATAAGTATAATAAGTTCATCAACCCTCCATTGAATCTACCAATGCCCACCACCCTTCGCCGGACGACCAAACCACTTTACCAGCAAATCGAGCAGGAACTGCTGCGCCAGATTCGCCGCGAAGAACTCCACCCGGGCGAAAAACTGCCCTCCGAGAGCGAAATCTCGCGCCGCTTCAAGGTCAGCCGCATCACCGCCCGCCGGGCGATCAACAATCTCGTCCAACAGGGGCTGGTGTATACCCACCAGGGCAAGGGCAGCTTCGTTGCCCACACCCGCATCCGCGAGCTGTCCGGTTTTCGCTCCTTCAGCGAGGACATCCGCGCGCGCGGGATGATCCCCTCCTCGCGCCTGCTGCGCTTGCAGCGCATCCAGCCCGCGCTCAAAATCCGCGCCGCGCTCAACCTGCCCGCCGGAAGCGCCGCCTACCGCGTCGAGCGGATGCGCCTGGTTAACGGCAACCCGGTCGCCTACGAGGATGCCTACCTGCCGGCAGCCCTGTGTCCCGGACTGGAACACTACGACCTGGAGAAGCAGGCTTTGTTCGAGGTGCTGCGCAATGAATACAACCTCCAACCCACCTGGGCAGACGCCGAGCTGGAGGCAGCCCTTGTGGATGACAGCCTGGCAGAGCGGCTCGCCATTGCGCCGGGCGAAGCGGTGTTGATCGCCCTGCGCCACACCTACACCGAAACCATGGACGTCATCGAATACGTCCGC
>JBBIQB010000096.1:0-11881 GCA_037442545.1 Bellilinea sp. | reverse complement strand
CACCGCGACGATCAACACTACCCACCACCGATACGTGGAAGTCATCCCGCTCATCCCGCCTTACCCGTCGGCGGTGCCGGGAGCCTACAACCTGGAAATTCAGATCTACCGTGGTTTCTGGATGGTTTCGTGGTTCAAACAGGAGTTTGGGCTGTTCGAGCAGCAGCAGGCGGAGACGTTAGGGATTGAGCCGGAGGAATTGTTCGATCACCTGGTGGAGCAGGTTCCGCCGGGTTCCCAGGGACTGGTGTTGCAGCCCTACTGGTCGCCGGGATTGAAGGTGCCGGGTCCGGAAGCGCGCGGCGCGGTGATTGGCTTTGGCGATGTGCACACGCGGGCGCATTTTTACCGCGCCATTCTGGAGGGGCTGGCGTATGCGCTGCTGGAAGGCAAAAAACGCACCGAAATCCGCAGCGGGGTGAAGATCGAGGAAGTGCGCGTGGCTGGCGGGGGCAGCCAGAGCCGCTGTGCGATGCAGATCACCGCGGATGTGTTTGGTCTACCGGTCTCGCGCCCGCATATTTACGAGGCATCCGGGCTGGGAGCAGCCATCGACGCGGCAGTGGGATTGCAAATGTTCCCCAATTTCGAAAGCGCGGTTGGCGCGATGACCCATACCGGTGATACCTTCCAGCCCGACCCAAAAGTGCACCAGATCTACCAGGAACTGTATCACGCGGTTTACCAAAAGATGTATTCGCGTCTGCAACCGCTATATAATCAGATTCGCAAGATCGTCAAACAGTACCCAATTGATTTCAAATGAAATCGCGATGGTTTGCCCGCGTTGCTGTGCTGTGTCTGTTGGGGGCGTGCTTGTTCGCGTCCGGGGTCGGGCAGCGCTACGTAGCAGCGAACGCTGCGCAGACCACCCCCGCGCCGGCGCAGTCCGGGCAGACAGGCGATCCGCCGCGCCGGGTGATCCGCGCCGCGGGCGACCAGAGTTACCCGCCGTTCGAGTTCGTCGATAACGGCACGCCGACCGGCTTCAACGTGGAGCTGATCCGCGCCATCGCCGCCGAGATGGGTTTCGAGGTTGAGGTGACTTTGGGTACGTGGAGCGAGGTGCGCCAGGGGCTGTTGGACGGAAAGTACGACCTGCTGTTGGGTATGGTACCAACCGCCGAGCGCGATAAAGTCTACGATTTCAGTCTGCCGTACACCTATATCGCCTTTGACCTGTTTGTGCCGCTCGATTCTAATCTAAATTCGCTGGATGACCTGCGAGACAAGACGGTGGTGGTGCAATCCGCTGGACTGATGCAGGAATACCTGAAAGAACAAAATACCGGCGCGCAGTTGATTCTGGTGCAGGATGTTGGCAATGCGCTGCGCCTGATCGATGAAGGCGTGTACGACGCAGCCCTGATCAACCGGTTGCAGGGACAGTTCCTCATCTCTGAACTGGGGCTGTCCAACGTGCGCCGGGCGGGCGGTGAGATCCAGCCGAGCAAGTACAGCATGGCGGTCAAGGATGGCAACAACGAACTGCTTGCCCGGCTCAATGAAGGGTTGTACCTGGTCAGCAACAGCGGTAGATTGACCGAAATTCATGAAAAATGGTTTGGGGTATACGAATCCGGCCCGACCTGGCATCTGCTGCGCCCGTGGATCCTTGGGCTGGGCGGAGCGGGCGGGTTGCTGCTGCTCAGCCTGCTGGCGGCCTGGTCGCTGCGCAAAGAGGTGGACAAGCGCACCCACCAGCTGCGCCGCAGCGAGGAGAAATATCGTCTGCTGGTGGAGAATGCCAGCGAAGGGGTGGTGGTATCCTGCGGCGATGCGCTGGTGTTTGCCAACCCGGCGGCGGTGGCCATCACCGGCTACTCCGTGGAGGAATTGGTTGGGATGAAGATTGCCAACCTGGTGCACCCGGATGATGTACTGATGGCAATGGACCGCTACTACCGCCGCTTGCGCGGTGAGGACGTTCCGGCGCATTACGCCTTCCGCTTGATCAACCGGGCGCGGGAAACCCGCTGGATCCAGGTGCACGCGGTGGTCATCGAGTGGGAGGGCGCCGCGGCAACCCTGGATATGTTCATTGATATTACCGATCAGCGCCGCGCCGAGGAGCAGGTGCAGCGGCAATTGCGCCACATGGCGGCGCTGCGCGCGGTGGATATGGCAATCACCGCGAGCATGGATCTGACCATGACGCTGCGGGTGGTGCTGGAGCAGGTAACCGTGCAGCTGGGCGCCGATGCAGCCAGCGTGCTGCTCCTGGAGGATGAAACTCGCGAACTGGTGTACGCCGCCGGACAGGGTTTTCGCAGTGGGTTGGATCGCGACCTGCACATTCGCCTTGGCGAAGGACACGCCGGTCAGGCGGCGCTCAAGCGGCGCACCGGGCGGGTGGCAAACCTGGCGAAAGCGGCGGACAGCCTGTGGACCGAAGCGCGGGTGCGCGAGGAGGGTTTCGTATCCTATATTTGCCTGCCGTTGATCTCCAAAGGACAGGTCAAAGGGGTGTTGGAAATCTTCCACCGCGCGGTGTGGAACACCGACACCGCCTGGATGAATTTCGTCGAGGCGCTTGCCAACCAGGCGGCGATTGCGATCGATAACGCGCAATTGCTTAAGAATCTCAAAACCGCCAACCTGGACCTGACCCTGGCGTACGACGATACGATTGCCGGTTGGGCGCGCGCGCTGGAATTGCGCGACGGCAACACCGAGGGGCATTCGCAGCGCGTGGCGGATCTGGCGGTGGAACTGGCGGCGGCAATGGGCGTGCGCGGTGAGTCGCTGGTGCACATCCGGCGCGGGGCGATTTTGCACGATATTGGAAAAATGGCCATTCCGGACAGCATTTTGAAAAAAGATTCAACCCTCACCGATGCGGAGTGGCAGGTGATGAAGATGCACCCGGTGTATTCGTTCGATTTGCTGTCGCAAATCGAGTTCCTGCGCCCTGCGTTGGAAATTCCCTATGCTCATCACGAGCGCTGGGATGGCAGCGGTTACCCGCGCGGGCTGCGCGGCGAGGACATCCCGCTGGCGGCGCGCATCTTCGCGGTGGTGGACGTGTGGGATGCGCTGACCGATAACCGCCTGTACCGCCCCGGTTGGAAAGAACACGAGGCACTCGAATACATCCACTCACTCAGCGGGGTGCAGTTCGACCCGCGCGTGGTGGATGTGTTTTGCGCGCTGATGGAAAAACGGCTTACCGCGGCAGATTGAAGCCGGATGCCGACCGGAGCGCGCGCTACTTGGACAGGCGGTCGATGTAGTCCTTGATTTGCGGTACCCCGGTTAATTTTTCGTAGAAGAAATTGTTGACCAGGTTGATCACCTCATCGCGGGCGGCTTCCGCCTGGGGGGAAAGTGCCTCGCCCGGGTTTTCGTTGGCGAGCAAGCCGCGCAGTTTGAGCAGCAGGCGCACGATTTCGGTCTCTTTTTCGCCTTCCAGTACGTCCACAACCGTAAGAATCAGGCGGTCGGCTTCGGAGAGCAGGGTCTTAAGCGGAATGCTCGAACCGGCGGAGAAGGTGTCGTCGATGGTGCGGATGAGCGACCACACCTGGTACAGCACGGTGGCGGGCTCGTCGAACAGTTCGCGCAGGTAGGCGGCTTCCTCGTACTTGCCGGTCAGGCGGAAGATGTTGTACATGCGCTTGGCGGCTTTGCCGTAATTGGGCGGGGAAGTAACGTACTTGTGGACTTCCTTTTCCAGCACTTCGACGTAATCGTCCAGCGCGTTGCTGTCGACGTACTTTGCCAGTTTGGTGAAAATGGGGATCGACTCGGCGTCCAGGTACACTTCCTGAAAATAGGGGTCGAGATACCCGTCCAGCGGGGTGATGCTGCCGTCCGGGGCTTCCCAGGTCACGTCGAGCATGTTGCTGGCGTTGACCAGGGTCTTGTCCAGCGGGTCGGCAACCACCCAGTCCAGTTTGCACCAGCCCGGCTGCAGGCAGACATCCAGCCAGGTAACTTCCACCGGCTGACCCTGTGCCAGGGTATCGCTCAGCCGTCCGGCGCGAATTTCATCCGCCGTCCAGGCAATCGGCGATCCGGCTTTGTGCAGCCGTCCGCGATGTTCGATGTCGCGCGGGTAGTCGCCGAATTTGACTTCGATCAGCTGGTAGGATTCGCCGCGCGCCGTTGCCAGGGCTTTTTCGCGCATCTCATCCGCCAGGATGCGGCAGGCTTCCTCGCGGGTGGCGGCGTGGATATTGAGCCGCTCGAAGAAATCGGCGTCGCCGGGGTAGGTCTGAATGCGCGACTGGGCAGCCGAGCCGGAGAGCGCCAGTGCGGTTTCCACCACGCCGGGGCGGTCGATGAACTCGACCAGTTTGCCCACCCGGCGGAAATACTCCAGCCGCTCCGGGTTGAAATCCAGCAGGGTGATGCGGTGACCGAAAACGCCCTGGCGCACATCCACCGCGACCTCGTCCTTGCCGCCGGTCGAAGCCATGGCTGCCAGCCACTGCAAGGCTTCGCTTTCGTTCAGTTCCACCCCCAGGCGGCGGGCAGATTCGACGATGCGGGCTAAATTCTGGCTGGGTTGATCGGCTGCATTTTCGCTCATTTTGGGCTCCTTGTCTCGTCAGAAGAAGAAAGGCTGCTCGGATCGAATTGTTGCAGTAATTTTTCGAACAAATCGGCTTGATCAATGGCGTCCTGCAGGGCGTTGTGGGTCAAGCCGCCTGCATGGCGCACCAGGCGGTGTAGTTCGGCGCCGGAGGTGCGTTCCCAGGGCTTGCCGCTCATGCCCATGTAAAAGGCTTTAATATCCAGGGCTTTGTGCCCAAACGGGTTGCGCTGCAGGTAGCGCACAAAATAAGTATGTACGAACATCCAGTCGAAAGGCGCATTGAAGGCGACAAAAATCGGCTTGAGTGGAGGCGCAACCGTCTGTTTGACCCAGTTCTCGAACTGCTCCATTGCCAGGGCAGGTGGTGTCCCGTGGCAGCGCAGCGCGTCGAGGCTCAAACCGTGAATCGCCATTGCCTGCGGGTCAAAGGCGTCGCGGTCGGGCTGCAGTTCGAGGTAAAAGGTCTGGCGTGGGCGGACAACCGTACACGCGCCGATGGAGAGCAAGGCGTACTGGTCGGGAATGCCGCCGGCGGTTTCAACGTCCACGCAGATGTAGGCGGCAATTTCCTGGTGAATGTGTTCAAGCGGTTTCGAGGTGGGCATGGAATTGAGTATAGTCCTGTGGGATTGGAAAATCAACTGCTGGCGACGGGTTGTTGCACAGCAGCCGGGTTTTCCGCCGCCCGCCGGCTGACATTGACCAGGTAGATGCCGCTCAACACCACCAGTCCGCCAATCCATTGAGCCGGCAGCAGGGCTTCGCCCGCCAGCGGGATTGCCATCAGCGCGGTCAGCACCGGCTGGGCGATCATGGTGGGCGAGACGACCGAGGCGGGCAGGTGACCGAGGGCGTAGCCGACCGAGAAGTAGCCGACCACTTGCGAAACCAGCCCGGCGCCGAGGAAGGACAACAGGGTGGTGCTGGAATAGCCCCACAGCGGGTAGTTCAGGGCAAGGCTGGCGAGCAGCAGGATCAGGCTGGATGAGGCGGTGATGATGAAGACGTAGGTCAGGGTGGAGAAGCGGGCGCGCCCGCGTTGGGTGGTCAGGAAATAGGCGGCATAGAACAGGCTGGAGAGCACCGCCAGCAGGTTGCCCTGGTTTAGCTGCGGGCGGGCGAGGAAATCGCTGCCGAGCACCAGCGTGGCTCCGCCGATTGCCATGACCAGCCCTGCCCAAAAGCGGGCGGACAATTTTTCGCGCCAGATCAGGAACGCCACCAGCGCCACCCACAACGGGGCGAGGTTGTTCATCAGGGTGGCGTTGGCGACGCGGGTATAGTTGATGGCGGTTGCCCAGGTGGCGTGGTCGAGCGCGGTGAACAAGCCGCCCAGCAGCGGCAGGAACAGCCAGCGCCGGTCGAGGCGGCGTTGTTCCTGCGGCTGGCGCAGGAAGATGGGCAGGAACACCAAACCGCCGATGCTCATGCGGTAGAAGGAGGTGACGGTGCCGGGGGCTTCCGCCCAGCGCACGAATAACGAGGACAGGCTGAGGGCGAGGATACCGCTGATCAGCGCCAGGTAGGGGAGGATTTTGGTTTTTTTCACGCGGCAGGATCCGGTAATGGGGAGGATGACCAGCGCTGCAAAACGGCTGGAATTTCATCCAGCGTTGCCACGACGGCGGCAGGCTGAATGGTGTCGAGCTGGTCGCGGTTGTCGGGGGTAGCTGCGCGGCGGGTGATCCAGATGCTGGGCATGCCGATGCCATTGGCGCCGAGAACGTCCGCGCCGAGGGTGTCGCCGACCATCACCGCCTCGCCGGGGCTGACCTGGAAGAAATCCAGCGCCAGCCGGAAGATGCGCGGGTGCGGCTTGCGAATGCCTACCTCGGCGGAGATCAGGATCAGTTCGAAGTAATCGCGCAGCGCGGCGTTGTCCACCAGGGTGTGCACGTCGAGCGCATCGCCGGCGTTGGAGATCATCCCCAGGCGGTAACCGGCGCGGCGCAGCGCCTGCAAGGTGGGGTGGGCGTCCTGCTCAACGCGCCACTTTGCCTGGGTGATGGCGTAAAAGGCATCCAGCGCGCTGCGCAGCGCGGGCGGATCGAGCGCGGCGCAGCCCTGTTCGATGAGCAGGTCGCGCAGCACGCTGTGGGTGGTGTATTCGATGAACTCGGATTCGCGCTGCTGGTAGTAATCCCGAATGCGCTGCTGGAAGGCGGCGGCGAAGGATTCGCGCTGCAAGGGCAGCCCAAGGCGGACGAGTTCGTCCGCCAGCGCCAGGCTGGCGCGGGGGATCATCTCTTGCCAGGAGGCATCGAAGTAGATCAGGGTGCTGCCGAGATCGAAAAGGACAACGCGAATCATAACCGCACGGCTGCCAAGGGAATGGGCTTCGAACCGGGCAGCCTGCCGCGCGCAGCCGGTTTGCACGGGCGTTCCGGCGGGCGGGTCAGTACCCCAGTTCGGGATCGTAGAGATTATACAGCAGATTCCCCGCCAGGTAGCGTTTCAGGTTGTCCAGAAAGAGCGCCATTGCCCGCGCGCCGTAATGCGCGCTGATGCCGGAAATGTGCGGCGTGATCAGCACGTTGGGCAGCTTCCAGAACGGGCTGGCGGGAGGGAGGGGTTCCTCGGGGAATACGTCCAGGGCGGCGCCGGCGATGCGCTTTTCTTCCAGCGCCTTTTGCAGCGCCTGGGGATTGACGATCCCGCCGCGGCTGATGTCTACCAGGAAGGCGGAGGGTTTCATCGCGGCGATTTCGGCTTCGCCGATCAAACCGCGCGTTGCCGGGCTGAGCGGCAGGCAGACCACCACAAAATCGCATTCCTTGATCATCGAGCGCAGCGCCTGAATCGGGTACAGCCGGGTGAACAGGTCACCGGACGGGTCTCCCAGACCTTCGGGCATATAGCCGCTGTCCTCCGGGTGGCGCGCATCGCGCTTGGCAGCCAGGATGCGCGTGCCGAGCGGGTGGAGCAGGCGCGCCACCTCGCGCCCGATGCTGCCATAGCCGACCAGCCCGACGGTGCTGTGGCGCAACTCCAGGGCGCGAAAACGCTCCCAGCGGTCTTTCGGCCATTCGGCGCGCGTCTGAAAGACAAACAGTTCGGGCAGTTTGTGCCCCAGCGCCAGCAGCATCAACAGGATATGCTCGGCGACTTGCGGAGCAGCCGCGCCGCTGAGGGTGGTGATTTGAATGTCCTTTTTGGCGAGCAGCGGGTGGGCGGCGGCGTGGTCGATCCCGGCGTAGTGAAACTGCACCCAGCGCAGGTTGGGCGCCTGGGCAGGGTCGGGCAGGATGCGGTCGGTGTACAGGATTTCGACCTGTTTCCAAAGGTCGGCGGGGATTTCCTCGGCGCTGCGCACTGCCTGGGTTATCAGGCGGATGCGCGGCGAGACCTGAACCACTTTTTCCAGGTGTTCGGGTGGAAAATTGACCGTAAACAGTGTGGTGATCGGGGATGTGCTCATGAGCCGTGCAGGTAAATGCCTTGCGGGTCGAGTTCTTCGCGCAGGATGCGCAGTTCGTGATCGCTGGGCGGCGGGGTGACCTCCAACTGCCCGGCGGCTTTCAGTTCCCAGCCGGTGTTGTCGCGGGCTTGCTCCAAGGTCACGCCGGGGTGAAGTGCGCTGAGGAGCAGCTCGCCGGTTTCATCGGGCTGGAGAATGCCCAGGTTGGTGACCACTGCCCGAGGTCCAGCGCCGCGCACGCCGCTGGCGGCGCGCGCGCCGCCGCCGTCGAGAAAACCCGCCGAGGTGCGAAAATCCACCCGCGCCGGGAAGCGGCGTTTCTGGGGGGGGGTGATGATGTAGCAGCGGTTCGCCCAGGCGGCAATTTCCATCGAGCCGCCCGATCCGGGCAGGCGCACTTTGGGTTGGGCGTAATCGCCGATCACCGTGGCGTTGATGTTGCCGTAGCGGTCGATCTGCGCCCCGCCGAGGAAGCCGACATCAACATTGCCGCGCTGCAAATACAGGCTGAAGATATCGTACATGCTGCACACCGAGCAGGAACCGGAAACCAGGGTGGGGTCGCCAATCGAGAGCGGCAGGCGCGCCGGGCGGGCGCCGATCACCCCGGCTTCGTAGATCATCACCAGGTTGGGGGCGTGGGTGCGGCGTGCCAGGTTGCACGCCAGGTTGGGCAGCCCGACGCCGACGAACACCCGGTCGCCGTCCTTGAGCAGGCGGGCGGCGTTGACGGTCATCAATTCGGATGCGGTGTAGTCCATGTCAATAGGCTCCGTAGTTGACCGGCGCGCTCATGCGCGGCGGAATGCGCAGGCGCTGGTGGGTGGCTTCGCCCAGCTTGCGCCAGTAGGCTGCCCGGTCGCGGACGCCGACAACCCACTCGTCCAGCCAGGCTTGGGTGGCGGCGCGTTCTTCGCTGATTTTATCCCATTCCAGGTAAAAGGCGTTGTCGCGGTCGTAGTAGCCCTGGGTGTAGGACGGATGGGCGCAGTACGGGACGCGGCAGACGGCGGAGACGACAAAATCGGGGATGAGCGTGCGGTTGGGATCGGAGCGGATGACCTCCTCGTCGACGATCTCCTCGGCGGTCAGAATTACCCTGCGGGAGGCGAAGGCGGCTTCCTTTTGCTCGCCAATGATGCCCCAAATGTGGGCATTGCCGCGCGCGTCGGCGCGCTGCACGTGGACAATGGCGACATCCGGATGCAGCGGCGGCACGGTGACCACCTGCTGCCCGCTGTACGGATCGACCACGCGGCGGTAGTTGGGGTTGGCGCGTTCCAGGTCGCCGGCAGCGGTTGGATTCATCGGGATGAAGGGCAGCCCGCTGGCGCCGGCTTGCAGGCGCGAGATCATGCTAAAGTGGGAATATTCCTCCCATTCCAGCCGTCCGGCTTCGATTTCGGCGCGGACGATGCGCAGCGAACCCACGCCGGGGTTGCCAATGTAAGAGAAGATCAGTTTGCGGGCGCAGCCGGCAGCCACCATCTGATCGTAGATCAAATCGGGTGTGGCGCGGGCGAGCACCAGGCCGCGGCGCTGCTGGCGGATGATCTCGTGCCCGGCGGCAAACGGAATCAGGTGGGTGAAGCCGGCGGCATAGATGGTGTCGCCATCGTGGACAAACTGGGCAATGGCTTCGGAGAGGGAACACAGTTTGGAGGTCATGGATCGATTCTACCTGAGATTTGGGAAAGTCAACGGTTGTTGGAGCGCGGGCTGCGCTGGTCTTTCTCGCGGGTGTCGGGGTTGCTGCCCTTTTTGGCTGCCCGGCGAAAGATGCGAAAGCGTTCCGCCGGCTGACCGGGAGGGCGCGGGTTGCGAAACCACAGGAAAACCCCCAGGAAGAACAAACCGGCTCCCCACAGGAAAAGCGGGTAATAGCCGCCTTGCGCCTCCTGCGCGGAAAAGACAAACAGCAGCAGCAAAAAGCCGCCCAACAGCATGAGGAAGGTGCCAATCCGGTTGATGATCATGGCGCGGGGACGCGCAGGCGGGGAACGCCCCGCCTGCGCGTAAAGCAGGCATCAGGCGCGGCGCACGCGGGTCTGCAGCTGTTCGTGCATATACAGTTGCAGGTAGTGCACGCCGCCGGCGTTCTTGCCGCTGGATCCGGAGCCTTTCCAGCCGCCAAAGGGCTGAAAGCCGGGCCAGGCGCCGGTGGTAGCGCCCTGCGGGCGGTTGGCGTAGGTCACCCCAGCCTGGATCTGGTCGAAGAACCACTCGGTTTCTTCGGGCGAGCCGTAGAAGCCGGCGGTCAAGCCGTAGGAGACGTCGTTGGCGCGCTGCAAGGCTTCTTCCAGGTTAGCCACCGGCGCAAGGGTAGTGATGGGCAGGAACATTTCCTGCTTCCACAGCGGGTGACTGGCGGGCAAGTCGGCGACCAGGGTGGGGGCGCAGTAGTATCCCCTGGCGTACTCGCCCTCGGTCAACACTTTGCCGCCGGTGAGGAATTTTCCGTGCTGGCTGAGGTCTTCGCAGAATTGCTGGTAGTCGCGGTAGGAGGAGCGGTTGGCAACCGGACCGAGGTAATGCTTGCGCTCGGTTGGGTCGCCAATGCTCAATTTTTCGGTCAGCTCGACCAGGCGGGCAGCCAGTTGGTCGTACACCGGCTGCTCGATGAACACCCGCGAACAAGCCGAGCATTTTTGCCCCTGCAAGCCGAACGCCGAGCGGACGATGCCCAGCGCGGCGTCCTCCAGGTTGGCGTGGCGGCTGACAATCGCCGGATTCTTGCCGCCCAGTTCCAAAATGGTCGGGCGCACCCAGTTACCTTGGGCAAAGTCGCGGAAGATTTTCATGCCGACATCGAACGAGCCGGTAAAGGTGATCCCATCCACTTCCGGGCTGTCGATCAGCGCCTGACCGAGGGTGCTGCCGGGTCCGCTGACGAAATTGAACACGCCGTCCGGGACGCCGGCATCGCGCAGGCACTCGGCGATCAGGCGCGAGGTCCAGGGCGTGTCCGTGGCGGGCTTGATCACCACCGTGTTGCCGGTCACCAGCGCGGCGGCGGCCGGCCCGCCGGTCAGCGCGCAGGGGAAATTGAACGGGCTGATCACCACCCACACCCCGTAGGGGCGCAGTACCGAGTGGTTGGTGGAGACGAAGCCGTCCAGCGGGTCGCGCCCCATCTCGGTAATGAAACCACCGGAGGCTTCCATCCGTTCGCAGGCGTAGCGGAACAGGTCGGCGGTTTCGGCAACGTCGCCCAGCGCTTCCATGCGGTTCTTGCCGACTTCCATGGCTACAACCACGCCCATCTCGTAGATGCGTTGATCCATCCTCTCGGCGGCTTTGCGCACCAGCCCAATCCGCTCCTGCCAGGTCATACGGCTCCACAGGGGAAAGGCTTTGCGGGCGGCTGCCAGCGCCTGCCGGGCGTGGGCAGCATTGCCCTTTTGAAAGATGCCCAATACTTCGTCGCTGTTTGCCGGGTTGCGGTTTTCAAACTTTTCCTCAGCGAACACGTCCTTGCCGTCGATGAACATGGCGTGTTCCCTGCCCAGGCGGGCGCGCACCTGAGCCAGGGCTTGCTCGAATTTTTGGTGCAGTTCTTCCGGCGGGTTGAACATGGTGGCGTACGTCAGCTTGAACGAGCTATCGGCTGCCATAGAAAACATCCCTCCTGGTTTCGAATTGGATTGACACGGATACAAGGCGGGGGAGTGCTTCACCCGCGCGCATAACCCAAGTATAGCCGACTCGCCGGGGTTCGTCAAAGTGCAGCCGCAGCCGGTTGCCGTCCTGCGCGCAGCACGGGCAGGTGGTAAAACCAACAACCCCCATCCGGCAGGGATTGCACGCCGGGGCGGGGGTTGCAGGTTGAAGGCAGGCTGGAGCGCCAAGCCGGGATTGGGCGGCTCAGGGGTCGTTGATCGGCGGCCGGTCGGTGGGCATGGCGTAGGTTGGGCTGGGTTGTG
>JBBIQB010000095.1:0-11898 GCA_037442545.1 Bellilinea sp. | reverse complement strand
GCAGGATTTCAATTTGAAGATTGCAGTGGATCAAAACGCCCGGCGGTGTGCGAAAAACCGGCAACCCAAATAGATTAAAGTCGTCTTAAAACCTTGACAAAAAATCCCGCATGGTGATAGCATACCAGGGTAATTATCCCTTAGAAAGGACAGGCGCGAGATGGTTTTGAGTAACACTTTACTCTCTTACAGCAGCCGCATCGCCGCAGGCGGTGATGTTGCCTTGATTCCTTCTCGGAGTGCGCCTGTTCGTCGTTAGGACGAGAGAACCCTCAACCACCGACAGCCACGGGAGCACGCCGATCCCGTGGCTGGTTTTTTTTGAAGCCTTGAACGCCAAAGCCGCGGGAAGCCGAAGAGCCCGTGGCTTATTTTGTTCGTTGGATGGGTAATCAGGAGGTGTAACCATGTCTCCGAAGCGGATACCGGAAAAACAACATAGCCAGCGCGTAACGCGCACGATCGTTCATGACCAAGAGATAGAGATGGAGCCAACCGTGTTCGAAGCCATGATGCGCTACGGCGCGTATCGTATTGACCGCATGAATCCAGAGCGGATGGGCAAACCGGAAGCCATTGTCCTGTACGTGCTCGGTGATTTACCTCACCAGCAGCCGTATAGCCGCCGCGCCAAACACCACCTGTTAACCGGGCTGATGCTGGTGCGCCAGGAACTGGGTATTCACAATCTGGTGGGCGTGTACCTGGATATCAATGATGGCGGCAACCTGGAGCGACCCGCGTACCAGGAAATGAAACGCGACTTGCAGTCCGGTTTCTTCCGGCGGATTCTTTTCCTCCCCGGAGAGGATCTGGGCGGATTGGACCCGTCGTCGCAAGGCTGGCGGCAATTCTTTACCGATTTGCCGTCGTGTGAATTGTTGATATTTCAATCCGGACGCATTCGCCGCATCCACCGTCGCACGTTGCGCCGCGGCGGCAGCGCGCTCGCGGATTGAGTGAGTAAACCCACTACGAGGAGCAGCCATGTTCACTACCCAATTGTTTCAATCCGAACGGATTTTGCTGGAACCCTACGATCCAGAAAAGGATGCAGCCCTGGAGGCGGGTTTCACCCGCCGTTGGGAGTACGCCTGGGCTTTCGACGCCGACGCCGAGCCCCACCCGCTGTCCGCTTTTCAGGTCAAGAAAAAGCGCGAGGAGCAGATTAAAGAAAGCGACGACGGAGGAAGCAGCCTGTATTTTGCCATCCGGGCGCGCGAGGATCAGCGCCTGATCGGCGTGCTGGGCTTGCCGTGGATATCCTGGATCAACCGTCAGGCATGGATGCAAATTCTGATTGGCAGCGCACAGGACATAGAGACCTTCCTGCCGGAAGTGCTGGGGATGGCAAAGTACTTTGTCTTCGAGGAACTCGACATGAACTTCGTGGTCATGGCGAGCGGCGAATTCGCGCCGCTGACGCTCGAACTGCTGATGGCGGGTGGATTGAAGGTGCACGTGCGCCAGCGCAGGTATGTCTTTTACGACAATCGTTTTTGGGAGCGCCTGCTGCTGGGTATGTCGCAAGCCGAATGGAAATCACTGCAAGAGGATCGCTAAACCATGAACGAGGATAGCTTAACCGGAAAACTGGTACGCTTGGTGGCGGTCGATCTGGAGCAAGATGCCCGCCTAATCGCTGAATGGGACCGCGACAGCGAGTTTCAACGCCTGTTGAATTCGGAGCATGCACGGCGTTACAACCCCAAACAGATCAAGGAGTTCTTCGAAAAAGAACTTCATTCGATGCACTTTTTCATGATCCAGCGGCTGGAGGATGATCGCAACATCGGGTTGATCGACCTGGGCGGGTTCAACTGGGTGACCGGCAATGCCTGGGTGGGCATTGGCATTGGTGAGCGAGACCAGTGGGGCAAGGGCTATGGCAGCGATGCGATGCGCATCCTGCTGCGCCATGCTTTCACGGTGCTCAACCTGAACCGGGTCACCTTGAATGTGTTCGAAATCAACCAGCGCGGGTATGCTTCTTACCGTAAATGCGGTTTCCAGGAAGAGGGACGCCTGCCCGGCGCGTTAATGAAGGCCGGTCGGCGCTATGATTTGATTTACATGGGCATCCTGCGCGAAGACTGGCAGGCAATACAAAATCAAGAAAGGCAACAGGTGTGACATGCGAGAAAAAACGATCTTTCAATCCAGGGCGTATGACCATCCGTACGCCGGGGAAGTTGTCGATTTGTTGAACGCGGCGGAGCAAGCCATCAGCGGCAAGCCGTCCACGTCGCTGGAAGAATTGATCAATGATCTCCAGTTTCCTGGTTTTCATCCACAGACTGACGTGCGTCTGTTTTTCAACGATGACGGTCGTTTGGTTGGGTATGCCGAAATGTGGGATCTGGCGCAGCCGCACGTTCGCCTGCGCGGCTTTGGCGCGGTTCATCCCAATTTTTGGGGAAGGGGCGTCGGCAGCCAGATTCTCGACTGGCTTGGTCAACGCGCCCAGGACAGCCTGTCGCTTTCGCCGGCGGATGCCCAGGTGGTACTGCACAATCACGTTTCTATGCTCGATCAACGCGCGCAGCGTTTGCACCAGGCGCACGGTTATAGCCACGTGCGCAGCTCCTACCGGATGCGGATTGATTTCACCCAGCCGCCCGCGGCGGCGGTGATTCCGCAGGGCGTTCGACTACGGCGGATCGAAAACGAGGAAGACCTGCGCCTGGGCGTGCTCGCAGATTTCGAGGCGTTTCAGGATCATTGGGGCTTCGTTCGCAACGGGGAGAGCTTCGATGCGTTTTACGCGCGCATGGCGCACTTCCTGACTCATGATCCGCACGTCGATTTGAAATCCTGTTTCATTGCAATGGATGGGGATCAGATTGCCGGGGTGTGCTTCAATGCGATTGGCACCGTGCAGGATGAGGCGCAAGGCTGGGTGAACATCCTTGGCGTGCGGCGGGCGTGGCGTAAGCGTGGCATCGGTCTGGCGCTGCTGTTGACTTCATTTGAGGAGTTTTTCAGGCGGGGCATGACTTCCGCCGGGCTGGGCGTGGATAGCGAAAATCTGACCGGCGCGCTGCGCCTGTACCAACAGGCGGGCATGTCGGTGGAAGAGCAATTCAACATGTATGAAAAGGTTGTTCGCCCCGGCAAGGTGTTGTACAACCGCGAATGAAAAACCAGCCAGGCAATTGTAACCCGACCGCAGCAGTCATCGCGTGATGGCGCGGTCGGGTTTCGTGGTATACTCGGACGGGTTCGCATTTGTTAACATAAGGAAGTTGCGTGATTAAAGCGGTGATATTCGATATGGGTGGCGTTTTGTTGCGCACGGAGAACGATCAGCCCCGTGAGCAGTTGGCAGCGCGGCTGGGAATCAGCCGCGAAGCGCTGGAAAAAACCGTGTTTCAAAGCCCGTCCTCGCGCCGCGCGGAAGTGGGGCAGATCAGCGAGGAGCAACATTGGCGCTTGGTGTTAGGTGAATTGGGGATCGAGCCGGGCGACCAGGCGGCTTTCCGTGACGCCTTCTGGTCGGGCGACCGGATGGATTATGATCTGGTCAACTTGCTGGGCGGTCTGCGCCCGCGCTACCGCACCGGTTTGCTCAGCAACGCCTGGGACGGCGCCCGCGCCGCGATTGAAGCGCGCTCGCCATTTTTGGATGTGTTCGATGTCAGCCTGTTCTCCGCCGAGGTGGGGCTGCGCAAGCCGGACGAGCGCTTCTATCGTTTGATCCTGGAGCGGCTGGGAGTCGAACCCGGTGAGGCGGTCTTCGTGGATGACTTCGAGCCGAATATCCAGGCTGCCCGCCAGATTGGCTTGCAGGCAATCCAGTTTCGCAACTCCGACCAAGCGCGCGAAGAGTTGCTGGCGTTGTTGAACCATTCATCGAACCGCACGGCGGATTGAGGCGCCTGTGGTAGAACCCCCGCAACCGCTGCTGACGGTTGGTGTGATTGCCGACACCCACGTACCGGATCGTTACCGGGGGCTGCACCCGTTTCTGGAAGGCGCACTGCGCGAGCGCAAGGTGGAGCACATCCTACACGCCGGGGATATTTCCACGCCAGAAGTGCTGGAGCGCTTGAATGGGATTGCGCCGGTCAGCGCGGTGCGCGGCAACCGCGATTGGGCGTTCAGCGGGCGGCTGCCCTGGCAGCGCCGCGTCACCCTGGGTAAGACCACCATTCTCCTCGTGCACGGTCATGGCGATTTTAGTCACTATCTGCGGGATAAGTTCTGGTATCTGGTGCAGGGTTACCGCGCCGAGCGTTACCTGCGCCTGATCGAACGCGAGGTGACGGATGAACAGGTGATCGTCTTTGGGCACACCCACCGCCCGTTGATCCAGCAGCGCGGGGGGAGATTGTATTTCAATCCCGGTTCGGCGGCAATTTACACTGCCTATGCCGAGCGCCCCTCGCTGGGTATTTTGACGATTGACATGAACGGGGCCGTGGAGGCGAAAATTGTGTATCTGCCCGAGGTGCAATCCGCGCCGAAAGACAAGCGGAATTTTTAAGATTCGGACGGGCAAATTTTGTTAAGAATTGCATTTTCGTGCTATAATAACAATTTGCGCGTTAAGGGATAATGCCCAAAAAGGGTCTGGAAACATTAGTTTGTGAAAAGCAAACAGTGATATCCTGTCCGCAATTTCAGTCAGGAGAAAAAAATGCCTTCTGTTCTTAATACTAAATCGTATGCTCGTATTCCGGTCGTTTTCAACCTCCCTGATCTGATTGAGGTGCAGATCGATTCGTTCAAGCGCCTGAAAATGGAAGGATTGGCAGATTTATTCAACGAGATTTCTCCGATTGAGTCGTACAACAAAGGAATGAAATTGTACTTTCCCAGCCGCTCCCCCGAATCGGAGCAGTGGGGGTTGAAATTCTGGTTTGGCGAACCCAAACACTCCATCGAGGAATGCGTTGAGCGTGATTTAACCTTTGCCAGCCCGTTGTACGTCTCCGTGCTGCTGGCAGGCTCGGATGTGCCGGAGCCGATCAAGCAGGATATTTTCCTGGGCGACTTCCCGGAAATGACCGAGAAGGGCACCTTCATTATCAACGGCACCGAGCGCGTGGTGGTTTCCCAACTGATTCGCTCGCCGGGCGTATATTTCGAAGCGCCGGTCGACCGCGCTAGTGGTCACCGCCTGGCAATGGCGAAATTGATCCCCGACCGCGGCGCCTGGATGGAATTTGAGACCCGCAAGAATGATTACCTGATCCTCAAGTTCAACCGCAAGCGCACCGTGCCGATCACCATTTTCTTGCGCGCGCTGGCGGCTGTGTCGGACGGGTTGTCGGACTCGCCGATAAAAACCGGATCGGACGAGGAATTGATCGCCCTGTTCCAGGACGTGGACAACAACCCGGAACGTCTGTTTATTCCCTCGACCTTCCGCCAGGAACCGCCCTGGGACCTGAGCGGCAGCACGAGTATTGGCGAAGCCGCGCTGATCGAGTTCTTCAAGCGTATGCGTCCGGGTGATCCGGCGACGCTGGATAACGCCCGCCAGTTCCTGCAAGAGCAATTGTTCGACCAGCGGCACTACGACCTCGAAAAGGTCGGGCGTTACAAACTGAATCAGAAACTGGATTTGATGGAAAAGATCCCCATGTCGCACCGCACGGTTAGTAGCTGGGACGTGGTTTACCTGGTGCGGCGGATGATCATGATCAATAATGAAAAAGAGGACAAGGACGACATCGACCACCTCGGCAACCGCCGGGTCAAGACAGTTGGTGAATTGATCCAGAACAAGCTGCGCATTGGTCTGCGCCGCATGGAGCGGGTGATCAAGGAACGCATGTCGATCCGCGATCAGGATCAAACCTCCCCGGTGAGCCTGGTCAATATTCGCCCAGTGGTGGCTGCGCTACGCGAATTCTTCGGCTCCAGTCAGTTGTCCCAATTCATGGATCAGACCAACCCGCTGGCGGAGTTGCGCCACAAACGTACCCTCTCCGCGCTGGGTCCGGGCGGTTTGCGCCGCGAACGGGCGGGTTTCGACGTGCGCGACGTGCACCACTCGCACTACGGGCGCATTTGCCCAATCGAGACGCCGGAAGGTCCCAACATTGGTTTGATCGGCCGTCTCGCCAGTTATGCGCGCGTCAATGAGTACGGCTTCATCGAAACCCCTTACCGGCGGGTGGTCAAGGCGCTTTCACCCAATGATCCGCAGTTGCTTGGGCGCGCGCTGGCGGAAAACCTGACCGACCCGAAAACCGGCGAGGTGTTCTTGCGCCAGGGTGAGCGTATTACCCCCAAAGCGCTGGAACTGGATAAGAAAACCAACCGGACGACCATTTTTGTGGTGCCCTTTGTGTCCACCGAAGTGGAATACCTCTCGGCGGACGCGGAAGACAAATTCGTTATTGCCCAGGCAAACACGCCCCTGACCGAGCACATGGAATTTGCCGACAACCGCATCATGTGCCGCCACCACTCCGATTTCCGCATTTCCTCTCCGGATGCGGTCAATTATATGGACGTAGCGCCGCACCAGGTGGTCGGGATCAGCGCCTCGCTGATCCCTTTCCTCGAGCATGACGATGCCAACCGCGCGTTGATGGGCTCCAATATGCAGGCACAGGCGGTGCCGTTGGTGTCGCCGGACATCCCGATCATTTCCACCGGTATGGAAGCCTACGCCGCGCGGGATTCGGGTCAGGTGTTGGTTGCCGAAGAAGATGGTGACGTGGTATCGGTCACCGGACGGCAAATTGTGGTGCGGGGTGAATCGGGACTGCGCACCTACAACCTGCGCAAATACCACCGCTCCAACCAGTCCACCTGCATCGATCAGCGCCCGGCGGTGGTCAAAGGACAGCAGGTGCGCAAAGGCGATGTCCTGGCGGACTCATCCTCGACGGTCAATGGCAACCTTGCCCTTGGGCAGAACGTGGTCGTGGCGTTCCTCTCCTGGGAGGGCGGCAACTTCGAAGATGCGATTTTGATCTCCGAACGTCTGGTGCAGGACGACCGCTTTACCTCGGTGCACATCGAAAAATACGAGGTCGAAGCGCGGGATACCAAACTGGGACCCGAGGAAATCACTCGCGATATTCCCAACGTGGGTGAAGACGCGATCAAGGATCTTGACGAACACGGCATCATCCGCATTGGGGCGGAAGTTGGACCCAACGATATTCTGGTGGGCAAGATTACCCCCAAAGGCGAAAAAGAATTGACCCCCGAAGAGCGCCTGCTGCGGGCGATCTTCGGCGAGAAATCGCGCGACGTGAAGGATACCTCACTGCGCATGCCGCACGGCGAGCGCGGCAAGGTGGTGGATGTCAAGGTCTTCACTCGCGAAGAGAACAGCGACCTGTCCGCCGGCGTGGATATGATGGTGCGCGTCTCGGTGGCGCAGCGCCGCAAGATCACTGCGGGTGACAAGATGGCAGGCCGTCACGGAAACAAGGGTGTTGTTTCGCGGGTTGTGCCGGTCGAAAACATGCCTTTCCTGGATGATGGCACACCGGTGGATATCATCCTCAATCCGTTGGGCGTGCCGGGGCGTATGAACATCGGTCAGGTGCTGGAAACGCACCTCGGCTGGGCAGCCCGCCAGTTGGGTTTCCGCGCGATTACGCCGGTGTTCGATGGTTCGAATGAAATCGAGATCGAAGCCGAACTGGCGCGCGCCTGGATGATCGATCAGGCATGGCGCGAAGCCGCCAACCGTGCCTGGCGTTGGCTGACCGAGCAAACCTACGATCCAGAATCGATCCGCGATGATGACGAAGTGCGTTTGTTGTTCCTGGAACAGGAACTTGCCCGCTACGGGTATGATGTGGAAAAACTTGCCTACGAAGAAAACGTCGCCCGCTGGTCGTGGATGGAAGTCTGGCTGCGTGAACACGGCTACAATCCCAAAGATGTACTGGTGTACGAAACGGTGGTGACCCAGGATCCGGAAATGGAATTGAAGGATCAGCGCGCGGTGACTGCTTGCTTGCGCCTGTGGCTGCAATCCTGCGAGGTCGAAGTTGACCCCGCGGCGGATGATCTGGCTGTGCGCGAGCAAGCCGAAGCCTTGATGCTGCAGACCGGCAAACCCCTGCCGGTGATCGGTAAAACCACCCTGCGGGATGGAAAATCGGGCGCGCCGTACGACCAGCCGGTGACTGTGGGGGTAATGACCATGCTGAAACTGCACCACCTGGTTGAAGATAAGGTGCACGCGCGTTCCACGGGTCCGTACTCGCTGGTTACCCAGCAGCCGTTGGGCGGTAAAGCCCAGTTTGGTGGTCAGCGTTTCGGTGAAATGGAAGTGTGGGCGCTGGAAGCCTACGGCGCGGCGTATACTTTGCAGGAGATTCTGACGGTCAAATCGGACGATGTGCAGGGGCGCGTGGCGACCTATGAGGCGATTGTCAAGAATGAAGCCATCGAAGAACCCAGCTTGCCTGCCTCGTTCCGCGTGTTGGTCAAGGAACTGCAAAGCCTGGGTCTGGCAGTGGAAGCGGTGATGGATTCGGGTGATGTAATCCGCTTTGGCAAGGACGAGGAGCGTATCCGTCCGCCCAAACTGGAAACCGGCCTGCTCACTCTGGGAGAGGAATTGGATGAATTGATTTGAAAGGTTGACGCCCTTCAAGGCTGATGATATAATCCTCCTTCGTGCCTTTACTGTCCGAAAACGCGGTTGCTACGGACGAACGGAATTCAGTGAGGCGATCCGAACCTGTGATCGCCTCCGTTGTTGAGAAAATCACCTTCTATCATCAAGGCGAAAACTCGCCGCAGGACTAATCTTCTGGAGGCAAAAGAACGTGCCAACAATCAACCAATTGATCCGCAAAGGTCGTCAAACCAAAAGGGCAAAGAGCAAGGCTCCCGCGCTGCAATTCACCTACAATTCGATGAAGCAGCGCCGCACCCGCCAGGAAAAGGGCGCGCCGCAAAAACGCGGGGTGTGCACCTCGGTGCGTACCATGACCCCCAAGAAACCGAACTCGGCGCTGCGCAAAATTGCCCGTGTCCGCCTGACCAACCTGATTGAAGTGACCGCCTATATCCCTGGCGAAGGTCACCAGTTGCAGGAGCACTCGGTGGTGCTGGTGCGCGGCGGTCGTGTCAAAGATCTGCCGGGTGTGCGCTACCATATCGTGCGGGGTACGTTGGATACCGGCGGGGTTGCCAAGCGCTCCCAGAGTCGTTCCAAGTATGGCGCCAAGAAAGCCAAAAAGTAAGATCGATCAAGGACGGAGTTAGTTAAATGCGTCGAACCAAACCCGAAGTACGTGATGTCATGTCCGATGTTCGCTACGACAGCGAAGATCTGCAGCGTTTCATTCACCATATTCTGCGCCGCGGCAAGAAAAGCACCGCGGTAACCATCGTCTACGATGCGCTCGAAATGGTTGGCGAAAAAACCAGCCGCAATCCATTGGAAGTGTTTGAACTGGCGTTGAAAAACGTTGGTCCGATCATGGAAGTTCGCCCCCGCCGTGTGGGCGGCGCGACCTACCAGGTGCCGATGGAAGTGCCGGGTGACCGCCGCCTGGCGCTGGCGATGCGTTGGATTACCGATGCGGCTCGTTCGCGCAGCGGCAAGTCGTTGGCTGAAAAGATTGCCTCCGAGTTGATCGATGCTGCAAACAGCCAGGGCAACGCCGTGCGCAAACGCGAAGAAACCCACAAGATGGCGGAAGCCAACCGGGCATTTTCTCATTACCGGGTGTAATCAGGCGAAGAATCGCTGGATTGAATCAGGAATTGGATCATGCCGCGTAGTTTTCCACTTGAGAAGTGCCGCAATATCGGGATCATCGCTCACATCGATGCGGGTAAAACCACGACCACCGAGCGCATCCTGTTCTACACCGGCCGAACCTACCGGATTGGCTCGGTTGATGACGGCACAACCGTCACTGACTGGATGGCGCAGGAAAGAGAGCGCGGCATCACCATCGTTTCGGCGGCGGTCACCGCGGAGTGGAAAGGCTACCAGATCAACGTGATCGACACGCCGGGCCACATCGATTTCACCGCCGAAGTGCAGCGTTCGTTGCGCGTATTGGATGGGGGTATTGTCATTTTTGACGCGGTGCAAGGGGTGGAGCCGCAGAGCGAAACCGTCTGGCGACAGGCGGACCGCTATCGCGTGCCGCGCATTTGCTTCGTCAACAAAATGGACCGGGTGGGGGCATCCTTCGAGCGCACGATCGAATCGATCCGCCAGCGCCTGGGCGCCAACCCCATTCCGATGCAGCTTCCCATTGGCGAAGAATCCGGATTCCGCGGCGTGATCGATTTGCTCACCCTGCAAGCCATCACTTGGGACGATGAATTGGGGCGCGAGCCGGTGTATGGCAAAGTGCCGGATGATCTGCTGCCTCAGGCGCGGGAACAGCGTGCGTTGATGGTGGAAAAGATCGCCGAATTCGAGGACGACCTGATCGTCAAGTTCCTTGAAGGGAAAGATATTTCAAACGACGAACTCAAGCGGGCGTTGCGCCTGGCGGTGATCGCCAATAAAGCCACGCCGGTGTTTTGTGGATCGTCGCTGCGCAATAAGGGTGTCCAGCCCATTCTGGATGCCATTCTAGATTATTTGCCCTCGCCGCTCGAAATTCCGGCGGTCAAGGGTGTGGATCCGGAAAATCACGACCGGGTATTGGAACGCCCGGCAGACGACGACGCCCCGCTCAGCGCGCTGGTTTTCAAAATTGTCGCCGATCCGTACGTCGGCCGGCTGGCGTATTTCCGGGTTTATTCGGGCAAGGTCGTTCAAGGCGAATCGGTGTTGAATACCTCCAAGAATCGCCGCGAACGGATTGGACGAATGGTACGCATGTACGCTGACCGCCGCGAGGACATTACTGAAGTGTACGCCGGCGATATTGGGGCTGTTCTGGGGTTCAAGGATAGTTTCACCGGTGATACGCTGTGCGATGCCAGGAACCCGATTTTGCTGGAAAGCATCACTTTTCCTGAGCCGGTCATTTTTGTGGCGGTCGAACCCAAGACCACCGTCGACCAGGACCGCATGGGGGAAGCACTGCGCCGCCTGGCGGAAGAAGACCCGACCTTCAAGGTGCACCCCGACGAAAATACCGGTCAGACGATCATTTCCGGGATGGGCGAACTTCACCTCGACATTATCGTAGACCGGATGATGCGCGAATTCCGTGTTCAAGCTAACGTTGGTCGCCCGCGCGTCTCGTACCGCGAAACCATCAGCCGCCCGGTGGTCGGGGTGAATTACAAGTACGTCAAGCAAACCGGCGGACGCGGACAGTACGGTCATGTTGTGCTGACCTTGGAACCGCTGGAGCGTGGCAACGGGGTCAAATTTGCCAATCGCATTGTCGGCGGGATCATTCCCAAGGAATACATTCCCGCGGTCGAAAAAGGTGTGATGGAAGCCGCCGAGTCGGGCGTTCTGGCGGGTTATCCGGTCACCGACATGCAGGTCACCTTGACCGATGGCTCGTTCCACGAAGTCGATTCGAGCGAAATGGCGTTCAAAATGGCGGCGATCTTCGCTTTCAAAGAGGGCTTTCAGCGCGGTGCGCCGGTTCTGTTGGAGCCGATCATGAAAGTGGAAGTGGTTTTGCCGGAAGAGTATTTAGGTGATGTGCTGGCGCAACTCAATTCGCGGCGGGCAGAGATCCTGGGCATGGATATTCGCCCGGGGAATGCTCAAGCCATTCGCTCGCGGGTGCCGCTGGCTGAAATGTTTGGGTACACGACCAATTTGCGGTCGGCAACCCAGGGCAGGGGCGTGTATTCGATGGAGTTCGATCATTATGCCCCGGTGCCCGAGTCGGTCAAGCAAAAGATTTTAGTCTAATTTCAATCATTTCTCGTGGGCTACCACCAACCATCAGGAATTTTCGTGAGGAGAGATTAATCATATGGCGAAGCAAAAATTTGAGCGCAGCAAGCCGCATTTGAATGTGGGTACGATGG
>JBBIQB010000094.1:0-11923 GCA_037442545.1 Bellilinea sp. | reverse complement strand
GCCGCCGTCCACCACAATATACTCGATGTTGGGATAACCCTGCTCCAGCACCGAGAGCATGGTCTGCTCCAGGTAGGCAGCCTGGTTGAATGAGGGTGTAACAATGGAAACCAGCGGCGCGTTCACGGTCAGGGATTCAAAACAACGAGTCGTAGTCCACTTTCGGGAAAACGGTCAACTTGCCGCCAATGGTAGCATCCAGCACTTGCCTGCCATCGGCTTCGTAGGTGCGGCGGGCAAGCCGGTAGGCATCTTCCCACTGGAGCAGATCCGGCAATTGCCAGCGGAAGCCCTTGCCGAAGTAACCGGGGTGAAAATGATTGGGGTCATCACCCTGCGAAACGACGGTTTCGTTGGGTTTGCCCTGGGTGACATAATTGTGGTCGACGCCGATCAGGATCACCTGCGAGAAACCAAGAAAATACGCCACCTGCAGCGCCGTGTAGGTTACCGTGCCGCCCTCCCATACCCGCTGGCGGATATCGGTGGCGAATTTTTCCCCGGTATAGGTGGTATGGATGAAAAACAGGTTTTCCTGCGGTTTCAGCCATTTGCGCGCCCGCCAGGAAACGAAACGCGGCATGTTCAACGCCTGGATTTCCGCGGCGCACTGCTCGATCACCAAATCATTGATCGAAAGGTAGTAACGGGTCGGGTAGCCCATTTCAGCAAACGCCAGATAGATGCGGTTTTGTCCCAGGGTGTATTCATCCTTCAGGCGGGCAAGGTCGGTCTGTTTTAGGCTGGGACCATTACCAATAATGAAACAGCGTTCCCCTTTGTGAATATCCTTGAAGCGGGCAATCTGCGCTACCGAGTTGCGCCGCCAGGGGTGCAAGGCAGCCGCCGGCCACAGGCTGGCGCGGTAGAGCGCGTCGCGGCTTTCGCGCAGCACGTTGTAGACCGGCGCAGGCAGATTGGTTTTGAGAAAATCCTTGGTCGTTTTCATTCTGTGCTCAACCTTGCCGTCGCGCCGCCGTCAACGATCAGCGCCTGCCCGGTCATGAAAGAGGACTGGAGGTTGTCCGCCAGGAAGTAGATTGCGTGCGCGATCTCCTCCGGCTGCCCAACCCGTCCGTTGACAGTTTTGCGCGCCAGGTTTTCCAGCCGGTCGTAAATCGTCGCGCCGCCAACGTGCCCGCGATTCAATCCCGCCCGCAACATGGGCGTGTCCACCGCGCCGGGCAGAATGGCATTGACGCGGATGTTGTCCGGGGCGAACTCGATTGCCATGGCGCGGGTCAGCGCCAGCAGTCCGCCCTTGCTGGCGGCATACGCGGCGATGTTGGCGGAGGTCGCCACCGCATGAACCGACGACACGTTGACAATGGCGCCGCCCCCACCTTCCTTGAGCAGCGGGTACGCCAGTTTGGTTCCCAGAAAGACCGAGCGCAGGTTGGATGCCATCACCGCATCCCACTCCTCGGCGCTGGTCTCGATCAGCGGCTTGGCAATCTGCATCGCCGCGTTATAGACCACCGCATCCAGCGTTTGGGTATAGGCGCGGGTGCGCGCGTAAATCGACTCAAGCTGCGCCGGTTCGGAAATATCTGCCTGGACGAACAACCCCGCCGCGGGAAACGCATCGCCAAATGGCTGGCGGTCAACGCCAATCACCCGCCAGCCGGACTCGGCAAACAGTTGCACGGTGGCGCGCCCAATGCCGCCCGCGGCGCCGGTAATCAATACAATTCGGTTTTCAGTCTTCTCGGACATGCTCTAATTTTACCCAATCTATGTTCGTGGAATCGTACCGGAAGAACATTGGATGGCGATTCAACATCACCCGCCGGTAGTCCTGCAAATACGGCGCGGCAACATCCGCCGTGCTGACCAACACTTCGACGATGACATCCGGTTTCAATTGTTGGATCGAATAGCGATAGTCAAATTTAATGTGCCCCGGGCGCAAGGTATCCCAATCGGCGTCGAACGGCACCTGAACCCCCGCCCGGGCGATAACCGGGTCGCTCTTGCCCAGCAGGTCAATGCAGGTGCGGTGCGAAAAATAGCAGATGTTGCCCGCCGCCACCATTGCCACACTGGCTTCGGGCTGGGTCACTTCGCGGATCAGCAGCGCGTCGCGGGTGTACCGCTCACTACCAGGAACGTAGATCGAGCGGTCGAGCAACAAGAAAAAGCGCAGTTCACCCTGCACTGGCTGGCGCAGGCTGCCGACAATGCCAAAATTTCCCGGCAAGCGGTTCCACATCAACACGCTTACCACCACAAAGCCCGCCATTGCTATGCCGGTCAGCGAGCGGATTGCCTGGTTGCCCGGCAGGCGTTTCATCAGCCAGCCGCTCAGGGCATCATACCAGTGCCAGGCTGCCAGGGAGAACAACAACATGAAAGCCGGCATCCCCAACGCAATGAAACGGTTGGCACCGCCGCGATGCTCCCAGGCGTCGCCGCCCACGTACACGCTGTAGGCGACCTGCGCCAGGAAAACCAGCCCAACCAACAGCACCTTGCGGTCGCGGCGAAAGAGCAGCACGGTTAGCGGAAACACCGCCAGCGGCAGGAACATTGCCTTGAAGAAATTCCACGACACGATCACCCCGCGCCGCAGCAGCGCCCACAACGGCAGCCCTTCCACTTTGAGGGTATAGGTGTTGGGCACCCATTCCCCATAGTACAGTTTGCGCGCCACACTCTGCCCGCCAATGAACAGCCCCAACACCAGCCCGCCTTCCAGCAGGTGGCGGCGGCGGTTGGCTTTGTCGAACCACACCAGCAGACCCCAGATGGTCAGGTAGGTCACCGCCGCGTCCACCCGCACCAGGGTGGCAACCCCCATCAACAGGTACAAAGCGCGCGAAAAACGCCCGCTTTCCAGCGTGCGCAGCGCCATCCACATCGCCGCATTGACTACCAGCAGCAGCAGGCTGACTTCCAGCCCCAACAATGACCAGTTGCTCAACGGGTAATAGAAGGCGGTTAGAAACACCGCTAACAGCGCCACCCGCGCCGCACCCGGCGCGACCTGCTGAGCCACCTTGCGCAGCACCAGCAGGCTGGCAATGAAAAAGATACCCCCGCTGATCTGCACCGGCAGGCTGATCCAGTTTTCAGCAATCGGCAACAGGTGAAACAGCGCCATCAATCCGACCCACAACGGGTTACTAAAACCTTCCACCCGTTCCCCGCCCGGGTTCCACACCAGCCCGTGTCCCTGCGCCAGGTTGCGGGCATAGGTCATCGAGATCATCATGTCATCGAACAGCGCCGCGTAGGGCACCCCGTTGACGTAAAAAATCGTCCGGGCAATGAACAGCGCGGCGTATGCCGTATAGGCGGCAAACAACAAGATCCACATCATCCGTTCGAACTTGATCATAAACCTCAATTATTCTAGGGTTAACTCAGGACTGTCCAGCGCATACCCATCCGGCACGCTGCGGGTAGTTGCGCTGTAAATACTGGCATATTTCCGCGTAAGTCGATGGAAACGGCTGCAGTTCAGCCGCGTAACGCTGCGCCATTTCCGTTTCACCCAATATCAGGCTGGCTTCAAGAAACGGCAGCCACTCCACCGGATCCGCCGCATGCCTGCCGGCATCCAGCGCTTGCGTGCCCAGGCGCAACACTTCGCGCCAATCTCCCTGTTGGCGGGCAAGCCCGGCGCGCTGGTAATGATAACACCAATCCGGTTGCGGCTGGCTGCCAAAGATGACCGGCGGAGGTTCGACCGCTGCCGCCCCGGTGAGGATGCGTCCCAGGTCGGATACCGCGGCAATTTCGCGCACCAGCTGGTCCTCGAAGGGCGAAAACACACCGTTTTCGGGCTCGATCACCTGCAAACAGGAATTCGCCGAAGGTTGCGATACGATCAGAATGTGATCGTAGTTCAACACATGCTTTATGTTGCGGTTTTCGCGCTCCTCAGGCAGACCCGCCAGCGCATTGCCAACCGTGTCGCGGTTCAACACCTGGGCGGTGATCACCGGTCCGGGTGGATTCGGATGGTAAATACGGTTGAGCGCCGCCCAGATAACCTGCCCTTCTGTAAAACGATAACCTTGCGGCATATGGGCAAACACCAGCGTGCCCGGGGCAATCTGCGGCGCGCGCCAGGTCATCTGCCAGTAGAAACTGCGCTGCACCTGCCATACATCGGCATACGCCGCCGCATTGAGCAGGTGAGTCACCGCTGCCAGCCCCGTCAATGCACAAAATGCCGCTGTCCGCCAGCGCGGGCGAACCGCAGCATAGAGCAACCCGCCCAATAGCAGCGCGGTCGGGACAATGGCTGCGTAGGTGTAGCGGTCGAGGAATAGTCGAAATTGCACCTCGCGTCCCGAAAGTGCAGCGGGCAGTAAGGTCAGACCGACACCAACCGCGCCGAGCCAGATCGCATCATGGCTGCGGGTATCTTCCACCGGCGAATCGTCGCCCTGCCCGCCCAACCGGCAATGGAAAAATACCAATAACGTCACAGCCAGCACGGCGACCACGCCCGCCAGCAGCAGCGCCCGAACCGGGGCGTTCAAACCGAGTTGGTAGAGCGGAATCACCCAGGCGCCGATCACAGTTTCCCAAACATCTTGGAATAGCCCCAGCAGAATTTGCACCGCCTGCCCGCCGGGGTCGGCGCGCAAGCCCTCGATCAGTTCTTTGGCATCCACACCAGCGCGCAGCGATTCGAAGCGGAACAACCGCCAGTACAGGAACTGCGCCGTAATCAGCGCGTAGGGAAGGAACCACACCACTGCCCGCGGCGCAACTACCCACAGGCTTCCACCGCTGCGCCGCCAGAGCACGTACGTCAGCAGCACCAGACGCAGTGCCTCCAGCCCAATCAGGGCTTCGTACACCCGCGGGTAAAAATAAACCATCCCGCCGGCTGCCAGGTAGATCAGCCCGCGCAGCGCGATTCGTCGGACGTTCAGCGCAAAGATGCTGAGCGCCAGCGACAGGATGGCGATGGAATAGGCAAAAATGTGATTTTGGTAATTGTTGGCGCTGGGTTGCTGCAAGAATCCCGGGTAAACCAGGTAGAGTACCACCATCCAGACTGCCGCCATGTTCCAGCCGGGGAACACCTGCCGCAGCAGCCATAACAGCGCCAGCCCGCCCAGCGTGCGCGCCGCCCAGGCGTACAGGTGCCAGACCAGCGGCTGCTCGCCGAGCAGGCTGGCGGTGATCTGGTACAGCAAGCCCATCATCGGGCGGTCAACCGCGTGCATGGTTTCCAGGCTCACCCCGCTGACCCGCGCCATGGTCGGGAACCAGTCATCATGGTAATAGCCCAACTCACCCACCAGCGGCAGGTATGCCAGCGCGGAAATCAACACCAGCAGCAGAATGACCAGAAAATCGCTGCGTTTCATCACATCGCGCGGTTTTTCAGCGTATCCAGTCCGGCGCTGTCCATGCCCAATCCATCCAGCAGGTTGCGCATGGTGGTCCAGTGCACGCGTTCCCACGCCGCCGGACTGGCGTTGGAGTTATGCGCCGCCAGCATCACGTTGTCCATTTCGAGCAGGGGCGAATCCTGCGGCAGCGGCTCGATCTCGAACACGTCCAGCCCGGCGCCACCCAGCCGCCCGGATTGCAGCGCGGCGATCAGCGCCGCTTCCTCCACCACCGGACCGCGCGCGGTATTGATCAACACGGTGCCGGGTTTCATCCAGGCAAGCGATTGCGCATTGATCAGATGATGGCTGGTCGGGTTGAGGTCGCAGTTCAGGCTGACAAAATCCGCCCGCTCGAGCAGATCGCGCAGGCTGGTCATCTCCACCCCGTTTTCGAGAATGAAATCCGGCGCGATGGGCGCAATGTCATTACCAAGCAGGCGCATCCCAAACACCCGCGCGCGGCGCAGCACCGCCTTACCAACATTGCCCACGCCAACCACGCCCAGGGTGCACTCGCTCAACGAACGTCCGGGCAGTTTCTGCCATTGACCGGCTTTCATCTGCCGGTCCATCCACGGCAACTGGCGGGCAAACGCCAGAATGTATCCCAGCACACTGTCCGAAACCGGCAGCGTGAAAGCATTGGGGGTGTTGCGCACCTGGATGCCCAGCCGCGCCGCAGATGCCCGGTCGATTGAGTCGATGCCTGTGCCCCACTTGGAGATGACCTTCAGGCGCGGCGCACAGGCTTGCAATACCCGCTCGCTATAACGGTCGTCGCCGCACAACGCGCCGTCAAACTGCCCGGCGTAGGCAAGAATTTCCTCCTCCGAAAGCCGCTCGTGCACCGCCGGGACGATCACCGTCAGGCGGTAGTGCTGGAATACCGGGCGGAAACGATCCACGAACGGCAGCATGTACGGCGCCGAGAGCATAACTGTATACATCATTCCTCCTCACCCGCCGCGTGTTGGATGCGCTGCTGCATCAACAGGTCGGCGATAATGAAATCGAATTCCTCGTCGATGTCGCGCGCCTCCAGCGGGTCGAGCGAGAACAGGCAGGGGCGCTCGCCGATGCGGTTGCGCCGCTGCGCCAGCGTGGCGCGGGTAAAAATATACAGACAGGAATTTTCTTCGTAAACCGGCGGCAGGTCCTGGGTACGCAGCAAAATCGCCGGGTTGTGGTTGATCGGGCGCGCCAGTTGGTCATACAGGCGGGTTTGCAGCGGCGTGACCGAAAACAGCGAGTCATACGCCGGGTAATTCTTCAAAAAGGTCTGAATGGCGGCGGAAATCGTCTGCGAACGCAGCAGCGGATTGGTGGAATGAGTTTGCAGGTAAAAATCGGCTTCCACTTGGGCACAATCGTGCATGAGGATCTCGTTCATCGGCACCGTGTCGGCGGTCAGGTGCGCCGGGCGCGCGATGACCATCACCTGCGGAAAATGCTGCTGGATGCCTTCCACCAGCAGCGGCGAGTCGGTATTCACCACCACCCGGCTGATTTCGGGGGTTTCTAGAAGGGTGGTCAAAATATGCTGGTAGAGCGGCTTGCCCGCCAGCAGGCGGTAATTCTTGCCCGCCACCCGCACCGAATGGTGACGCATCGGCACCAGCGCCACGATGGTTGGTTTTAATTGGCTCATCGCACCTCCCGGTTGTGCAAACGTGTTCTCATTCACCCCCCTCTTTGTAACGGATCGGTTGGACGTTGCGCTGGGCAGCCGCCTCGACCGCCGCTCCGTTCCAGTTGGGATAATAAAAAGTCTGCTTCAATTGCCAGGTCAGCGGTCCCGATTGGCGGTAGCCCTGAAAGGTACCCCAGAACTGCATCAGGCGAAAGCGGACGATATTCGCCCATTCGCGGGCAAGTGCCCTTTCGGCAGCCGCCGTGCGCCAGTCGCTCCACACATTGCCCAGCCACAGGCGCAAAAAATCGCCCAGGCGGAAGTGTTCCTGCGGATAGATGTGCTTGAACGCCATCCCCTCGCGGCGGTAGCGGTTGTAAATTCCGCGCCAGGTCTCGTTGTGGACGTGCACTACCTCGGCTTCCGCCACATACGCCACCCCGTAACCCTGGCTTTGTGCCCAGCGTGCCCACGCCAGATCTTCCAACCCGGTGAGCAGCTCATCGTAGGCGTGCTGCTCCCACACCGCACGGCGGATGGCGGCGTTGGCGTTATTGCAAAACGGGTGCGGCTGGCGCAGCGTGGTTTGTTCGGGAAACCAGCGCCGGAACACCTGGTGCTCGGAGTATTTGGAGGTCGCCGCGCCGCGCTGTTTGCCGTATGCCAGCGCGATCTGGGCATCCTCAAACGGTTCCAACAGGCGTTCCAGCCAGTCGGGATAGACCGGATATACATGCGCCGACGCCATCACCACCAGTTCCGCCTGCGCGCTGGCAATGCCAAGGTTCAACGAACGTCCAAAGGTAAATTCCTGCGGGCGGATGTGCACTACCTCCACCGGGAAGCGTGCAGCGGCTGCCACGGTGTTATCGGTCGAGCCCGAATCGACCAGGATGATTTGCACCTCGCCCAGGGTCTGCTCGAGAATGCCGCTCAACAAGCGGGCGATGTGTTTTTCCTCATTATAGGCGCGTATGACTATCGAACAAAGCGGTTGGCTCACCGTTCAATCTCCATCCGCCAGCAGAAATGGCTGCCCATTCAGCACGCCGTCACAGATCGTGCGCAAGGTTGCTGAATGCTGCGGGCTAAAATCCTGCCAGCCAAGAGCCGTCCGCAGGCGCACGAATCCCGGCATCAGGTCGGCTTCCAGGAAGGCATCGAAGGGCAGCGAGGCTTTGAATAACTGGTAATACAGGAAACGGCGCGCGTTGCGCTGAAAATCCGGCGGCGTATCGATGCGCTGCGTGGTCAGAAAATTTTCCGCCGTGCGCTGAAAGTCCTCCACCGAAGCAGGCAGGAACACCGTCGGCAGCTGCGTAAAGCGTGCCTTGCCGGCGCACAGCACCGGAACGCCCAGGATTGCCGCCTCTAATCCAATGGTCGAATTGTACACCATCACGAATTTCGAGCGCTGGATCAATTCATACGAGCTCAAATACTGGCGCGAGGGGATGAAGACCACGTTGGGTAATTCCGCCGCGCGCCGGGCTTGCACCCAGCCCGCCACGCTCTGGCGGGCTTGCTTGCCGGGGCGCTCCTCGTCGGGGTGCGCGCGCAGCACGAACAGCGTTTGCGGGTGGGCGCGGATGAGCGCCAGCACCTCGTCCAGCCAGGCGAACATGTCGCTGAAAATTACGTTGGCGTGAATCTGGCTGGTGTCAAAAATCACATTGGTGAAAACCGGCACCACTTGGCGGAAGGCGGCAATCTTTGCCAACAGCCCTTCATCCAGGCGGCGCATCTCCTGCCAGAAGCGGATACCCGCCATGCTGAACTGCCCCTGGAAGCGCTTTTCGAGATACTCGTTCAAACGCGCTTCCTGCCGCCCATCGAGCTCGAAATCTGCCGGGATATCGATCGGGTAGGCGGTGGCGTGCCTGTGGGTGAAAAAACCGCTGAATGGGCGCAAACCCACCTCGTGGGTGACCACCCACAGTCCGCGCTGCATTGCCAACTGGCGGGCGACCGCCTCCGGGAAGGATACGCCGTTGAACACCACCAACCCGCGCGGATCGGCATCCTCCAGGAAGCGGGAGAATTCTTCCGCCACCCGCGCCGCCGAGAGGATGAACTGGCGCAGCACAAAACGGGTAGCGGCGTCATCTGCCAGGTCGTGGCGGCGCAGCGACCAGCGCAGCGAAGGCAGCACCAGTTGCGCCAGAGGCAGCCCGCGCCATTCGACCCGCAGCAGCTCCGCCAGCGACAGCCCTTGCAGAGCGCGTTCCAGGTCGGCATCCGGGCGGTAGTCGAACCATTGCGCTGCCGCGCCGCGGTACAGGTGGCGCGACTGGCGAACACACACCTGGCACGGGGGCGGCTGGTGCGGCGCATCCGGGTTGGCACCCAGCTGGCAGCGGCTCATGCCCGCCGCACAGACAAAGTGCACCACCGGCACCCCCGCCAGGCGCAATGCCCAGCTGCTCAACAGGCTGAAGGCAGCATTCTGGCTCATCCACGCCAGCCGGCTGGAGGCATTGAAGAACGCCACCGGGCGCGCATCGACCGCCGCCGGCGCGTGACGTTCAATCTCCACCGCCAGGCGGGCTATCTGGCGGTTATTGCGCGCTTGCAGCCAGCGCCGCTGCACGCCCTGCTGGATGCGCCCGATGGTTGCCTTCATAGCCTAATTGAACACGCGGCGCAGTTTTTTCAGCGAAGGTAGTTCACTGTCGTACACTCGCTTGACCCCATCACCAAGCGACAGCTCGGTCACGCGAATGTATTTCACCAGCCGTTCGAAACCGCCCGGTTCCACCGAGGCGGCCTGGTCGGAGCCCCACATCGCCCGGTCGAGGGTAATATGCCGTTCCACCAGACAGGCGCCCAGCGCCACCGCCACTGCCGAGGGAATTAAGCCAACCTCGTGTCCGGAATATCCAATCGGGCAGGGATAGGTCTCTTTCAGGGTCTGCACCATGCGCAGGTTGAGTTCCTCCGGCGGGCAGGGATAGGCGCTGGTGGTGTGGCAAATCACCAGGTTGTCCATATCCAGCAGTTTGACCGCCGATTGGATCTGGTCGATGGTGGACATGCCCGTCGAGAGAATGACCGGGCGCCCGGTCGAGCGCAATTTTTGCAGCAAGCCGTGATCGGTCAATCCGGCGGAGGGCACTTTGTACGCCAGCGGAGCGAACTCCTCGATAAAGTCCACCGAAGGCTCGTCCCACACGGATACAAACCAGGTGATGCCAATTTCGCGCGCGTAGCGGTCAACCTCGCGGTATTGTTCCTCGTTAAATTCAATTTTATGCCGGTAGTCCAGATAGGTAATGTACCCCCACGGCGTTTCGCGCATTACGTTGCGCTGGTCCGGCGGGGTACACAGTTCCGGGGTGCGTTTCTGAAACTTGACCGCATCCACCCCGGCATCCCTGGCAGCGTCCATCAGCCGCTTGGCAATTTCAATGTCGCCATTATGGTTGATGCCGATCTCTGCCACGATATATGTAGGGTGCTCTTCGCCAATCCAACGATCGCCAATTTTTACAGCCTTTGCCATTGCACCACTCCTTATGCTCACAATTGAGGGATTTTCGCGTCCGAAAAAGCCCGCCTAGTCCTGGGTAAACTTGCGGGCGGCAAGCAGATCACACAGTTCGCGCACCGCTCCGTGCCCGCCGGGCTTGCTCAACACCAGATCTGCCTGGCGCATCACTTCGACCTGGGCATCGGCGACGGCTACTGCGCAGCCGACCACATCGAAACACCCCAGGTCGTTCAGGTCGTTGCCCACGAACACCACCGTTGCCGGGTCGATTTTTTGCTCGCGCAGGTAGGCTGTCAGCCGGGCTGCCTTGTCACGCACGCCCTGAATAACCGCCAGCCCGATCTTGCGGCAGCGGGCTGCCACCGCGCCGTCGGTTTCGGTCGAAAGCACCAGAGTTGACACGCCATCCCGCTGGAGCGCCTGGATTCCCAGGCTGTCCGAGCGGTACGCCGCGACGAATTCGTGCCCTTCGGCATCCACCCACACCCGGTTGTCGGTCAGCACGCCATCGAAATCGAACACCACCAGGCGCACCTCCGGCGGCAGCCGGCGGCGTACCCGCCCCGGATGCACCAGCTCCAATCCACCGTGCCACACCAGCCATTCTGCCCGCGCCCAATCCGAGAGCGAATCGATATCCACCGTGTAACGCGGGTCGATTATCACCGGCAGGATGACCCTGCCGCTCATCGAGTCGCGTTCCAGGATGGTTTCTGGCCGGATTACGTCCAGGTGACCGGTCTGCCAGTACACCGGTGGAAGCATCTGGCGTGGGGCATTGAACGGTTCCGCCACGCCGGGCACATCCAGCAGGTTGTTCATCCGCCCGCTTTGCAGATCGATGCGCCACATCTTGTGTGGATTCTGCCCGGCAGGCACCACGCCGCGCACCGAATCGGCTTCCGGGTGCTCCAGCAAAATCTGCACGCCCTCATCCACCAGCCCGACCGGACGCACCGGCGAGGTTGGGCGCAACTGCACCACCACGTCCGGGGCATAGGCTTCGTTGGCGGTCAGCCAGGCAAGCGCGTGTTGAAAAACCGGCAGGTCGAGAGTCGCATCCTGCGCCAGCTCCGCCGGGCGCAGAAAGGGCGTTTCCGCACCGTAAGAGCGCGCCACCGCGGCGATCTCCTCGTCATCGGTCGAAACGATCACCCGCGTCACCCAGCGCGACTGCAATCCCGCCGCGATGCTGTAGGCAATCAGCGGGTGACCGGCAAAGGTACGGATATTCTTGCGCAGGATGCCTTTCGACCCGCCGCGCGCCGGGATGATTGCCAGGTCTTCCGGGGTGCGCTCTACCATGCCGTCCAGCCTCCATCCACCACCAGGTTGGCGCCGGTCATGTAGCTGGATGCATCTGAAGCCAGGAACAGCAGCGCGCCGTTCATTTCATCCTGCTCCGCCATGCGCCCCAGCACTGCCCGGTAGGAATAGTTTTGC
>JBBIQB010000093.1:0-12102 GCA_037442545.1 Bellilinea sp. | reverse complement strand
ACCAGGTTAAAGGCGTCCTGTTGTGTCACCCGGGCGGATTCCTTCAAGCGGGTATGCTCAAGGTTGGCGTGGATGGTGTTCACCGCTTGCCGGTGAATATCGTTGAGATGCACCAGGGCGGCGCCGCGGCTGAGCGCTTCGATGCCGACGCTGCCGGTGCCGGCAAACAGGTCTAAAAATGTCGCTGCGTGAATATCCGCCCCGATAATGTTGAACAGGGCTTCCTTGACCCGGTCGGTGATTGGGCGGGTGATCGTGCCGGGGACGCCTTGCAGGCGCATCCCTTTGGCTTTGCCAGCAATAATGCGGGGGTTGCTCATTGCAGGATCAGGAATCGACCGCGCGGCGGGCGGCGAGGATGTTGCCATACGGCGCGGTGATTGGAATGACACAACCCGTGCCGAGAATAAAGCGTAGTCCGCCGGTTTGCTGGATGGCGTCCTGCGCTTCGCTGGCGACCGTCCGCGGATTGCCCAGCAACATGGTCTCCCATTGCCTCAGCCCGCCGCAGACGGCACCGGAAAAGCGGTGCTGCGCTTCAGCCAGGGTTGGCGCGGTTTGGCGGTCGTGCCAGTTGAGGACATGAACCGGGTAGTCGGAAACCTGATCGAAAAGGATGTTTTCCCCATGGATGTGGCCGACATTCAGCCAGAAATCGGCTGCCCCACTCAACACCTTCAGATCGTAATGGCGGCAAAAGGCTTCAAATTCCGGCACCGACAGTAGATTGTACTGGGCGTGCTGGACGGCGAAGAAGATCCCGTCTACTCCGGCTTTTTTGAGCTCAGCAAGATAAGCCAAGGTTGTTTCTGCGATCGTTTCCAGACCGATGTGCAGCGCTTCCGGGCAGGCGCGCAGGTGGTACAGCAGGCGATCCTTGCCTACCAGGTTCTTTACCTGGGATAAGGGGCTGAAAATGGTTTGAATAATGGGCGTGTGCGGCGAAAATTCTTTGATCAGCAATTTCAGGCAGTCGATCGATTCTCTTAACCATCCCTTGCGTGGATCGAGTGGTTTAAGCTGGCGCCAATCGTCAAAGCGCGTGATCACCGGCGTGGCGTACTCCCGCGTGCCTTCGGGATTGCCGCGCCAGAGGTCTTCCACCCCCCAGTCTTTGATGCAATACGACGAGGCAGGCGTGACCTTGATAAAATCAAAATCGAACGCTATCTGAAAAGCCGTCACCGCCGCTGCCAGCGTATCCGGTTTTTGGTCATCCACCGGGAAGTGCCGCCACAGCGAAACCGGGGGGCGGTCGGGCTTACCGCCCGATAGAGTGGTTTCCAGCCGCTGGCGATGGGTCAGCCGGATGTTCTTTGCCATCCTTAACCTTCCTTTCGGAATTAATGGGGTAAGGTATCGTCGATCAGGGTTGCGATCTCTTGTTCTTCGCTGCTGCGGGCGTTGAAATAATCACTCATAAACCTGGAGCGACGCAGACGCAGCGCCATGGGAACAACGAGGCGCAGGTCTTCGATTGTGACGGTTGTCCGGTTGTCTGCTGCCGCGTAGGCACGGGCAGCCTCGAACAGGGTGATTTCGGCGCGCATCGAATCGATCTGCAATTTCTGGATCAAGGCAATCCCGCTGTGGGCGACCTCATCTGGAATTTTCACCTGAGGCAGCAATGCTTTGGCTAGGGCGATTTCCTCGGCTGCCAGCCGGGATTCGGCGTGGTAGAGGGCAATCGCTTTTCGCTGGTTTTGGCGGTAATATTGGACGCGCCGGTAGGCTTCCAGGCGTTCCTGCGGATCGATTAGTCCTTTGACGATCACCCGCAGACCAAAACGATCCATGATTTGGGGGCGCAGATTGCCTTCCTCGGGGTTCATTGACCCGATCAGCGTGAAGCGAGAGCGGTATGTGGCGGTGGTCAGTCCGCGGCGAATGGTGTAACTGCCGCTGGCAGAAGCGTCCAAAATGGCATCGACGATTTCGTCGGCGAGCAGGTTGACTTCATCGGCGTACAGGATGTTCAGATGTGCGTGAGCGAGGATGCCGCGCTTCAAGCGGGTGCGGTCATTTGCCAATACCTTCTCGTCGATCCCGCCGATGACGTCGTCCATGCGGGAATTGAGCGGCAGCTCGATCAGCTTGACCCGGTCTTGTACGGTCAATGGGCTGCCTTCGGCAAATTTGCGGGCGCAGTCCGGGCAGACGCCATCCATGCCGTCCGCTTCGATATCCTCCGGCAGGCAGCCATAAAAACAGGCGCTGCGTTGAACCGGAGGCAAAAGGTCGATGAGCGAGCGAACGGCGGTTGTCTTGCCTGTGCCGCGCGGACCGATCAACAAGACCCCGCCAATATCCGCGTTGATCAGCGTCAGACATAGTGCCACCTTCATCTCTTTTTGACCGACCAATGCCAGAAAAGGGTAAGGAAGAACTTCGGCATAGCCGGCGTCCTCCTGCGGCATTTGATCTTTGATGCTTCGCCCAGAAACAATGTCGATCAACTCGCGCAAAGAGCGGATGGCATGCTCGCCTGTGGAGGATGGGCTGTCCGGACTCTCCATAGGCTTACTCACGCATTAACATCGTTATAGGTCCAGTAGCGGTTGGCGGTGAAATTCCAAAGCATGACCAGACCGATCACCACTGCCAGAGAAACATTGTGGGCAATGAAGATCGGTGAAACGAAATTTTTGGGCGACCATCCGGAAAAGAAGCGGATCAGCACTTCCTCCAACCAGATGAATACCGGGGTGCGGATGGTCAATCCGATCAGGCTGACGACGAGGAACTGAAACCATTGGTGGGCAAGCGGTTTGCTGCGTGAGTCGGGATACGTCCACACGCGGTTCCAGGTGAAATTGCTGAACACAGCCAGAATGAACGAAATCCCCTGGGCGAAGACCGCATTTTCCCGAAAGTAAACCAACGCAGTGGTGAGCAGATTGAACACCCCGAAATCGATGGCTGCTCCAAGCGAGCCTACGAGGGCAAAACGAAAAAATCGGACGCGCTCTTTTATGTTCGTAATGATCATTCCAGTCCCAATTTGGATCGAAAATACGGAATTGTCTTGGAAATACCCTCTTCCAACGGCACGCTTGGCTGCCAATTCAAAATCTGCCTGGCGCGGGTGATGTCCGGGCGGCGGCGCTGCGGATCGTCGCCCAGGCGGGATGCTTCCTTGATGACAATGCCGGATTTGTTGCCGATCAACCGGTTGATGGTTTCGGCAAATTCCAGAACAGTAATTTCAGCCGGATTGCCGATATTGACCGGGTAATGTTCATCGGACAAGATCAACCGGTAGATGCCTTCAATCAGGTCGTCCACATAACAAAAACTGCGGGTCTGCAAGCCATCGCCATACACAGTCAACGGTTCACCGCGCAGGGCTTGTTGGATGAAATTTGGCACCACCCGCCCATCGTCCAAGCGCATGCGCGGACCGTAGGTGTTAAAAATGCGTACGATGCGGGTGTTGATGCCATGATAGCGGTGATATGCCATGGTCAGCGCTTCGGCGAAGCGCTTGGCTTCGTCATAGACGGAGCGAACGCCAATGGGGTCTGCGTATCCCCAGTAACTCTCTTTCTGCGGATGTTCGAGAGGATTGCCGTAAATTTCGCTGGTCGAGGCGAGTAAATACCGGGCGCCCTGTGCGCGGGCAACCCCCAGCGTGTTGTGAGTACCGAGCGCGCCGGCTTTCATGGTTTGGATCGGTAAATTCGTGTACCCATACGGGGAAGCCGGATTGGGACTGGCAGGGGAAGCAAAATGAAGAACGGCGTCCAGTTTGCCTGGCACAAAGATAAAGTTGGCCACGTCATGACGAATGAATTCGAAACGGGGGTTGTCGGCGACATGGGCAAGATTCTCCGCGCTTCCGGTAATAAAGTTGTCCATGCCGACGACGGAATGACCTTCGCTGAGTAGACGTTCGCAAAGATGTGAACCCAAAAAACCTGCCGCGCCGGTGATTAAAATGCGCATTTGATACGTCCTCGTTTCCACAGTAAATTAAGTTATCGCCAATCCAGGCGGGTTATCAAACCATCGCCTGTAATTTGTTGTGCCTGCCAGTTGTCCGCGCCGATGATCCACACGTTACCCTGATATATCAATCCAATAAAGATTGTATCAGAATTTGATGGATAGGGCGACCATACCACCTGTTGAGGATCCAAGCCGCTGCCGCCTTGCTCTGGGAAAATAGCCTTTCGATTGGAGCCGTCCTGGTGCATGACCACTAATCTATGGCGGCTGGTTTCACTTTGTTCCGGGAACACGGCTTCCAGATGCGCAATCCAGGTTGGATTGGTGCTGTGCGCCGGAGAGAGGCTCGGATAGGCAAACATGCCGGTCTGGGAGCGGATAGTGATTAGTGGACCGGACGGAAGAATGAACGCGGACAGGTCGAACAGCGGCGAGGTCTCCGGGTTGCTGAGACCCGCCATGGGGGTGTGGTTGACATAGTACAACACGCTGCCATCCCCATTCCATGCCATACCGGGAACCCATGCCCAATCCGAGCGCGTCTGAAAAGGTAAAAAATCGAATAATGGAATAAGTTGGTTTGCTTCGAAATCGACCAGTCCGATTGAGTCGGGACGAGCGTAGGCAAGTTTTTCGCCGTCGGACGAGAAACGAAATGTGGTTCCCCACCAGCCATAGATGCCGCCGGCATTGGTTTCGATGATGGGTTCATTGCGCACAATCCGCCCGGCAGGATTGAAGACCAACCGGTTGAGATTATTGTTCGCCTGCCAGCCGGGGGGCGTGCTGCGCGGTTCGACCGTCGAATAAAGAATGGTGGCAGTCCGGTCAGGCACCCATTCGGCGAAGTGGATCACATTGTCCACGCGCAGACTAATCGGCTGGGCGTTTTCATCGACCAAACTGACTACCCACAAGGAGTTGATGGCGGAATCGGTGTTTCCCTTGCGGGTGAACAGCAGCCATTCGCCATTGGGTGAAATTGAAAAAATGCGCCCGTCCAGGTCGGCGGTGGTCACAAGCGGGCGGCGCTGGCGGGAATCGCCTTCCATCACCCAGGCGTTGCCGCCGGTCAAATAAGCCAGCTTGCCGGGAATCTCAATCGGGATGAAGGGGGATTGAATTCCCAGCATGAGAATTTCGGACCGGGCTTCGCGAACGGTCTCAATTTTGAACACCGAACGAGAGGTTTCGATTCCGTTTTCGAGCACGCGCCGGTAGGTAATCTCCTGGATTCCGTTCTCGCCGGGCTGCACCAGTAAAGATTCGCCCTCAGGAAGCGATTCGTTGCGCACGGTTTGGCGTTCGAAGGGGATGATCTTTTCTTCGCGTTCAAATTCTTCCTGAACGCGGATGATGGTGATGGTGGCTGCCCCGGTCAGGGCGGTGTAGGTGGCTGGTTCGATCCGGTCTAAATCGTTCAGACTGATTTCAGCCTTTTGCAAAACATCCAGCACGCTCGCGCCGACTGGCGCGAGTACTTCACTCGTTTGACCGTTATCAAGAATAGTGATGGGGATGGTTTCAGTCTGGGAATTGGATGGCGCGTTGCAGCCCGATACGAACAGAACGGAAAGCGCCAGAAAAATGAACGGCAACCAGGTGCGGGGGACTATCCAATTGGAGGTGTGCGCTAGATCGTTCACAAGCGAGGATGGCTATAATTTTAGCGAATCAAGTATAATCAGCCATAATCATGATGGCAGGCATATTATAGCATGACCAACGAAATCTTGAATGAAGACCCCTTTCCCCTGGAAGCCAAGTTGGAGGCGTTGTTGTTTGTCGCTCCGGCGGCGGTCAACCTTGCCCAACTGGCTGAATCGCTGGAGATCAGCCTGGCAGAGGTGGAGCAGGGATTGCAAAGGCTGTCTCAAGTGTACCTGAATGGGCGCGGCTTGAGGGTTCAGCGCTTTCAGGGTAGATACCAGTTGACCACCGCGGCGGAGATTGCCCCACAAGTTGAAAAATTCCTTGGGTTGGAAGCAACCAGCCGGCTTAGCCGTGCAGCGTTGGAGACGTTGGCAATCATGGCGTACCGGCAGCCAATCACTCGACCGGGGATCGATGCGGTGCGTGGGGTTAACAGTGACGGCGTTTTGAAGAGCCTGCTCTCGAAAGGGTTGGTGCAAGAAATCGGGCGGGGAGAAGGTCCCGGGCGACCGATTCTCTATGGCACAACCAGCGACTTTTTACAACATTTTGGGATCAATTCCCTGGATGATTTACCCCCCTTCGAACTGCTGGAGCAGGAAGGGGTTAGCCCGGAAGAACAACGGTTACTCAAGGATTAATGCATGACAGAAGAACGAGTTCAAAAAATACTCTCCCGGGCGGGTTTTGGATCGCGCCGTTCGTGCGAAGTGCTGATCGCGGCAGGGCGGGTCAAGGTTAATGGGCAGGTGATCGCACTGGGCGGCAAAGCGGATGCGGCTCGGGACGAGATTGTGGTAGACAACCATCCGATTCCGAGGTTGAGTACAAAAAAAGTGTATATCGCCTTGCACAAACCGCGAGGGGTTTTATCCGACGATGTTCGCGAGGATGAACGCAAAACGGTGTTCGATCTGGTGCCGGTTGCCGAGCACCTGTTCGTGGTGGGGCGGCTGGATTATGACAGCGAAGGATTGATCCTGCTGACGAATGATGGAGAATTGACCAACCGGCTGACTCATCCGCGCTATGGACATGAAAAAGAATACCGCGTGCTGCTTTACAGCCGCCCCGACGAAAGCCAACTGGAGATCTGGCGGCGCGGCGTTGTGCTGGAGGACGGCAGCAAGACCGCACCGGCAAAGGTAGTGGTCGATGCAAACGCGGGTAAAGGGGTTTGGCTGCGGGTGGTGATGCGCGAAGGAAAGAAGCGCCAGATCCGTGAAATTGGCAAGACGATTGGCTTGCCTGTTCAGCGGATTGTGCGCATGCGGATTGGTTCGGTGTTGCTGGGGCAGTTGAAACCCGGCGAGTGGCGCGACCTCACGCCCAAAGAAGTTAGCGAGTTGCGCGCCGCGGTAGGCGAAAAAAAGGAGACCAGAAAATCTCCTGGTCCCCGCCAAACGGTTCAGCTGAAGAGAAGATAAACCCCGGACTCGCTAGACGATATCCTCGATTGGCAGCCCTTTTTGGATCTGTTGGAGAAGCGCAAGGGGCACGGTCTTTTCGCGTTTGCGGATATTGTCCTTTAATTTTTCCAGCGGCAGCGCAGTGAGCGGCGAGCCGTTTGTTTCCAGACTTACTTTGGGATGGGTGAAAACCAGAATCGGTTCGATGGATGGAATCTCAAGATCGGGAAATTTCTTTTTCAAAAATTTTTCCAGGTCTGAGATCGTATACTGGGCATCCATTTCCGGTCGCCCGATGTTTTCCTGACCGAAAATGCGCAGGTAGAGGTTGCCGCCTTTTTGCTTGAAGCGCCCCTTTTTCTCGTCGTAAAGAATGGTTCCCGCAACGGAAATCGGGATGAGGGCAAAGACCCCGGCGGGACCGATCAACGCATGAGGAATATCGGTGGTGTAGTGATACAGGGTGTTCTTATCTTCCAGCCCCTTTAAACCCGCAGTCAATAACTCGTCCGGGCGGGGCGACCGCCCCCAGCGGTTGCCGAAGTAAATTCCGATTTGGGTCATCAAAAAGCCGAATAAGAGCGCGCCAAAGGTGATGGTGACCTGTTCCGGCTGGGTGAACGAAAAATACAAACCGATACCCAGAATGATCAATGCGCCAAAGGTAAGACCCTGACCGATTTTTTTGTTGCGGCGAATTATTTTGGTGTTGGAAACGATTTTCATTCATTACCTCGCTGGAAAAATTTTTATGGGTTTGTGGATGATGTTTGTTCGAGCATTTCTAGCCGCTGCTCGATGGCGGATCTTAAAGCAGGAAGCAAGTTGCCCTGAACTGCCTGACGGGCAACGCGGATTGCGTTAAATATGGCGCGCGCATCCGAACGCCCGTGTCCGACGAAAACCAGTCCATCGATGCCGAGCAAAGGAGCCGCGCCGACTTCAGCTGGGTCCATCATTGCCTTCAATCGGGAGAACGCGGGTTTGGCGAGCAATGCGCCCATTTTGGTTGTGAAAGACGCCATCAATGCCTCTTTCAGCGTATCGGTTAACAATCGGGCAACCGCTTCACTTGATTTAAGCAGGATATTGCCGGTAAACCCATCGGTAACCACCACATCGGCGCTGCCGCCAAACAATTCCTTGCCTTCGACATTGCCAATAAAGTTCAAGCCGGATTTTTCGAGGATCGGGTAGGCGTCTTTGATCAATTGATTGCCTTTGCCGGCTTCCTCGCCGTTGGATAAAAGTCCCACCCGCGGCGACGCTTTTTTGAGCGCGTTTTCCGCGTACACACTGCCCAAAACCGCGAACTGGAGCAAAAATTCCGGACGGCAATCGGCATTCGCGCCGATATCGAGGACAACGCAGTGACCGTGCTTAACCGGGAAGAGGGCGGTCAATCCCGGCCGGGCAACGCCCTTGATCCTGCCCAGCGTGCGCAGCGCATTGAACATGGCGGCACCGGTATTGCCGGCGGTGACGAATGCGTCGCCTTTGCCTTCTTTCACCAGGCTCAACCCGACTGCCATCGAATTGCGCGGTTTTCTGCGCGCCGCTTCCACCGGTTTTTCGCCCATTTCCACCAGATCGGGGGCGTGTTCGATTTTGACCAGTGAACTGCCGGGGTCAAGGGCTTCCAGTTTGGGTTTGATCAGGGCTTCATCGCCGACCAGGATGATGTCTTGGTGAAAGTGCCTGGCTGCGTTAACTGCGCCCTGGATCTCTGGATCCGGGTACTGGTCGCTACCCATCGCATCGAGTATGATTGCCATCTGGTTTTCTCCTGACTTGGAATAAACGTCCGCGCATGTACTGGTGGGGATTAAGTGGTTTTTCTTGACATGGGGGCAGAGCAGATTATAATATCGCAGTGTTTGCGCTGGTGCTGGAATTGGCAGACAGGCATGGTTGAGGGCCATGTGCCGAAAGGCGTGTGGGTTCAACTCCCACCCAGCGCACAGGCCGCCTCCATTGGAGGCGGCAATTTTTTATAAATCTCTCCTGGTAATATACAGAGTCAATTCTTCCAGATGAGTCCTCTCCGGGCATTCGGGGAGTGTCTGGAGAGCGCTGTGGGCAGTTTGAACGTAGGAATCCGCTTCCCGGATGGCTCGCTCGGTGGCATCGCTGGCGCGGATGCGCTCGACCAGCGTTTGAATCTCCTCCTCGTATTGGGGGCAGTTCCCATCCAGAATGCGCATAACTTGCTGATCTTTGGGGTGATCCTCGATGTAATACAAAGTTGGCAGGGTTATCAAACCCTGACGCAGATCGCTGCCGACCGGCTTGCCTAGTTTGATTTCATCGCTGATGAAATCAAATACATCATCGACAATCTGGAACGCCATGCCGATGTTATACCCGAAGGTTTTAATCGCCTCCAACTGTCCCGGTTTAACCGGGCTGATCAGCGCAGCGCAGGTCGCGGCTGCCTCGAAGAGCGAGGCAGTTTTGGCGTATATGCGCTGGTAGTAATCCTTGCGGTCTGCCTGGCAACGACTGGCGAAGAGCTGGGCGATCTCTCCATTGACGATGGTGCTCAATGTTTTTGAAAACAGACTCATCACCGGGAGGGATTCGGTATCGGCTGCCAGATTGGCGGAACGGGCAAACAAATAATCACCGGTCAACACGGTAGCACCGGGCGACCAGCGCGAATTGATGGTCGGGATTCCGCGGCGTAACAGCGAACCATCGATCAAATCGTCGTGCACCAGAGTTGCGGTGTGAAGGAGTTCGATGGCGGCTGCCAGCGTGATTATTTTTTCGGTTGGAGCGCCTAGCATCCTGCCTACCAATATCGTCACTGTTGGGCGAATGCGCTTGCCGCCGGACGCGAGCAAATGCTCCAATGCGGCCTGCAAGTCCGGGTGATGCCCTTCGGCTTGAGTTTTCATCAAGGTTTCAACTTGATGAATTTGTTCCTGAACCGGTATAAAGAACGAGGTTGTAGTGCTCAATCAGCCGATCTCCATGCAAATAATGTGTTGCCATTTTGTGTCAGGATGCGCGTGGTTTCGGATAAGGGCAGCCCTTTCAATTCCGCAATTCGACCCACGACAAGCTGCACATTTGCCGGCTCGTTGCGTTCTCCGCGGTGGGGGTGGGGTGTAAGATAAGGCGCATCGGTTTCTGCGAGAATCCTGTGGTCGGGTAGTTGTCGTACCAGTTGGTGGCGGGTATCGGCATTTTTATAGGTCACTGGACCTGAGAACCCAATAAAAAAATTCATTTCAACCGCCCGAAAGGCTGGGTCAATATCCCCATCATAGGAATGCAAAACACCAGGGCGGTCACGCAGTTGAGGATGGTTTTGGGTTGCGCTCAAATACCAATCCGACAACATGGGCAGCAGGTCTTGAAGCGCATTGCGGTTGTGAATGACCACAGGTAATTGCGAGTCGCTTGCCAATTCCAAAAGTTTGGAAAACACCATCCGTTGTGTCTCGGGTGTTGACCAATCGCGGTAATAATCCAGCCCAACTTCACCAATCGCGACAACTTTGGGATGCCCGCTCAGACTGCGCAGCTCAACCAGGGTTGTGGGCTGCCAGCTGTTGGCGCTGTTGGGGTGAACGCCAATCGCAGCAAAGACCTGGGGATATTCTTCACTCAAGGAGACTGCACGGCGGCTGGTTTCGAGATCGATACCCGGCACGAGGATACGCTCCACGCCTTGATCCACCGCCCGCCGCACCACAAGATCGAGGTCATTATCAAATTGGTTAAGGTTCAGATGACAGTGCGTATCTTGAAAGGTGATCAAGTTCCCAGTCCTACAATTTTTAAGCCGTCCTTGAGGATGGGCTGCACTCGATCCGAATGGGTCGTTTCGCAATAAACCCGAATGATGGGTTCCGTGCCGGAAAAGCGGATCAGCAGCCAGCCGCCATCTTCCAGTATGAATTTGTACCCATCGGTAGTGTCCAAGCCGGTCACACGCAAACCGCCAATCGTAGCCGGGTTGGCGGAAAGGATCATCTGCTCCCTTTCGGAGCGGTCACCGGTGAAACGGGAATCGACCCGATCGTAATAATGCGCGCCCACTTTTGAAAACAGCAGATCGATCAATTCGGAGGGTTTCTTTCGCAGACGCACCATCATATCAAGAATATACAAGCCTGCCAGGATGCCGTCCCGCTCGGGGACGTTGCCTCGAAACGCGTAGCCGCCGGATTCTTCACCGCCGATCAGGGCGTTGGTTTCCAGGAATTTGGGAGCAACAAACTTGAATCCGACGCCGGTTTCATACACCGGCACCTGGTATAACTTGCCCAGTTTTTCGAGCATGCTGGTGGTTGAAAGCGTTTTGACAATCGCACCGCGCTCGCCGCGAACTTCCAGCAGGTAAAGGGCTAACAACGCATACACCTGTAACTGGTTGATGAAATTGCCCTTCTCGTCGCCAACGCCTACCCGGTCGGCGTCGCCATCGGTGATGATGAGCACGTCCCCGCCAAGCCGTACAGTCTCCTGTAAACCGACATCGATGTTGGGTGGAATGGGTTCGGGGCGCTTCATTTCGGGAAAAATGGGGTTGCGGGTGTTGTGGATTTCGATCACCTCGCTCTTTCCCCCGGATAACAAATGGCTAAACCAGCCAGCGCCGTTGCCCCACATGACATCAACGATGATCTTCAACCCCGCATCACGAATGGGCTGCAAATCGATCAGCGATTGCAGGTGTTGGATGTAGGCAGGCGCAAAATCATACCGCTGCAGCGAGCCATTCTTCTCTGCTTGCTCGGCGGAAAGTCGTTTGACGTCTTGTTCGGAATCCGGGATGAGCGATTCGATTTGCTTCAACCCCTCCGGATCGATTGCGCCGCCGTGCTCGTTGCGAACCTTGAAACCATTGTCTGTGGGAGGATTGTGGGAGGCGGTGATGTTGATCGCTCCGGCCGCCTTTTTATTGACCACTGTAAAGGCGATCACCGGGGTTGGCGTTGCACCGCTGCTGAGCAACACCTTGAAGCCGTTTCCACACAGAACTTCGGCAGCCGCGAGGGCAAAATTCTCGGAGTGGAAGCGTTTATCATGACCGATCACGATCCAACGTCCACGTTTGCCCTGGTCGATCATGTAGGAT
>JBBIQB010000092.1:0-12149 GCA_037442545.1 Bellilinea sp. | reverse complement strand
CAATACCACCGCCCGGTACGGGCGCACATCGCGCACGCGCTGCACCGGTGCAATATCCACCAGACCGCAATACTGCCCGATCTCGTATGCCAGCGCTTCCGCGACCTTGACGAGCCCGTCATCCCGCGCGGCAAAGGCTATCAGAATCGCATCGTTCATACCCGGATTACTGCTCTTTCGCAAATATCATGTGGATTGTGCTCGGAAGGTTGCCCCTGTCAGCCCGCCGCTGGGTGATACTTTTCCCGCCCAGCTGACATGGAACTTGACCGGCAAAGGCGGGCGGAGGGCGGCTCGAATCGACTATCGATTATTTTTTGAGCGACTCCATTTCTTATTTTAACGGACTTTAAGCAGATTTTTTCGCCAAAATGTTAAACCGCCAGGGAACGAGAAACGGAGAAGCAAAGGTATCCAATCGTTTGCGATCCTGGCAGTGAGACAAGCCTGACCATCTGACCAGTGTCCAACCCGACTGCGGCAGGTATGCGCGGCTTTGCGGATTGGTTATCCTTAATACGATCCCTGGCTTTTACCCCGTACCCGTTCCGTTTAACGAGATTTTAGCTATGACCACCCTCGAAAATCTACTCCATCATCCGGCTTTTGCCGAACTCAGCCTGCGCGGTCAGGTGGCGCTGGTAACCGGCGCCGGACGCGGTATTGGCCGCGAAACTGCCTGCGCACTCGCCCGGCTGGGCGCACGCCTGGTCATCGCCGAACTCGATCTGGTCAGCGGGGATGAGACCGCCGCGCTTATCCGCCGCGCCGGCGGCGAAGCCATTTTCGTCCCCAGCGATGTATCCAGACCCGATGCGGTTGCCGGGCTGGCAGCCCGCGCGCATGCCGCCTTCGGCGCGCTCGATATCCTGGTCAACAACGCCATCCTCTGCCCGGTCGTCCCGGTGGTCGAGATGGACCTGGATTTGTGGGATCGCGTCACCGCGGTCAACCTGCGCGCCACCTTCCTGACCTGTAAAATCTTCCTGCCCGAAATGCTCGCGCGCAGCCACGGGGTCATCGTCAACATGATTTCCAGTCAAGCCATGCCTGGACTGGCAGCCTACATCGCCAGCAAACAGGGGATGAACGGGTTCAGCCAGTCGCTGGCTCTTGAGGTCGGCGAACGCGGCGTGCGGGTGATTCCGTTTGCTCCCGGGATGGTGGATACCCCCGGCATTCGCTCGGCTGCTCCCGCGCTTGCCCCGCACCTCGGCATAAGCGAAGCGCAGCTACTCAACATCCCGCTCCACCCCGCCTTCGAGGGATTGATGCCGGTGGAATATGCCGGCGCAGCCACCGCCTACCTGATCACTGCTCTGGCGGATGAATTTCACGGCGAGCCGGTTAGCGGCTACACCGTCCTGGAGCGCGCCGGGATCATCCAGACTGCCGTTCCACCTCGCGAAAAACCGCCCACCCCTGCCGAAGCGCCCACCCCGCCCGCCGCCGACCTGCACCGCCTGCTCGACGAGTTATTCCAGATACTGGTAGAAACGGAAGCCGAGTTCGCCTCCATGCCCATTTTTGTCCGCCCGCTGGCGCGCAGCGGATTCAAGGGTAAAGCCGGCGCCAGCCTGGGGGACTGGCAGCGTCTAATCGACTCGCTGCGCGCCGGGGCTTACCCCACCGCGGACCTCCCCGCCCGGCTGGACAAACTCGCCAGCTATTACCGCGGCGTCCCCGCCGAGACCGCCCGCTTCACCCGTGATGCCGAACTGCTGCGCTCGGTTGAGCAACTCTGCCACCGGCGCGTTGCGCTGATCGAGTCGCTGGAGAATATCCTGGTAGAATAAACCCCGGCGCAGTAAACGTTTCAGATGAGGAGGAAAGCATGAATGCCATCGAGGTCCGCAGCCTGAAAAAATCCTTTGGCGATTTACACGCGGTTCAGGACGTCTCATTTCACGCCGTTACGGGGGAAGTGCTCAGTCTGCTGGGACCCAACGGCGCCGGCAAAAGCACCACCATTTCCATGCTTTGCGGGTTGCTGCCTCCCTCAGCCGGCGAGGCATGGATCATGGGGCATTCCATCCTCAGCGAGCCTACCGCCGCCAAAGCTTCGCTCGGCGTGGTGCCCCAGGATATTGCCCTTTATCCCGACCTGAGCGCGCGCGAAAACCTGTTTTTTTGGGGCAAGATGTACGGCTTGCGCGGGGACACCCTCCGCCAGCGCGTCGATGCGGTGCTGAATGTCATCGGGCTTGCCGACCGCCAGAAGGATCACATTGGCAAGTTTTCGGGTGGGATGAAACGCCGGGTCAATATCGCCGCCGCCTTGCTGCACAAACCCGCTGTCATCATCATGGACGAGCCCACCGTGGGAATTGATCCGCAATCGCGCCGCCACATCCTCGACAACGTTAAAGAGCTCAACCGTCAGGGCATGACCGTTCTTTATACGACCCATTACATGGAAGAGGCAGCCGAGCTTTCCCGCCACATCGCCATTATGGACCACGGAAAAGTGATTGCTTACGGAACGCACGACGAATTGATCCGCGTGGTCGGCGAGCAGACCCGCATTGACATCACCCTCAACGCCGAAGCCGAGCGCGTGCTGACTGCCTGGAAGGCAGTCGAGGGGGTCTTCCAAATCGACTCGACCGACGGCAGCGTCACCGCGCTGGTCGATGATTCCAACCGCGTTCTGCCACGCCTGTTCGATGCCGCCGCCCACGCCGGTGTGCGGATTACCTCGATTGATATTCGCGAGCCCAACCTGGAGACGGTCTTCCTCCACCTGACCGGTCGCGCGCTGAGAGATTGAGATGAAAATCCTGGATATTGCCATCAAAGATCTGACCCGCTCGCTGCGCAGCCTGTTCCTGCTGGGCATGGCAGTTGCCGCGCCGCTGCTAATTACCCTGTTGATGTATTTTGCTTTGGGCAGTCTCGTCAGCGCGGATGTCAGCCTGACACCCATCCGGGTTGGCGTGGTCGACCAGGACCGGCTGCCCGTCGGCGCCCCGTTGCAAACCGCGCTCGGTCACAGCGTGCGGGCGATGTTTTTCGACGAGAGCGTTACTGCCTGGATCGATGCCCGCGATTTTCCCGATGAAGCCGCCGCCCGCGCCGCGTTGAACGCCACCGAGATCGGCGCGGCGGTTATCATTCCGCCCGACTTCACCGCTGCCTACCTGTCCGGCGGCGAGCGCGTGCCAGTCACCATCTTGCAAGACCCAACCCTGACGATTGCACCCACTGTCGTGCGCGATATGGTTATCTCACTGCTGGACGGCGTGGTGGGCGGCGGGGTGGCATACCAGACGGTTAACGCGCGCCTGTCCGAAACCGGCGGCAATCTCGATCCGCTCGCCATTCCTGTCCTAATTCAGCGGTACACAGACTGGTACGCGGGTTTTCAGCGCGCCTTCTTCCACACTCCCGACAAGGCGGCGCTGGTCGTCCGTTCACCGGCAGGCGGTCAGGGCGGCTCCGGCAGCTTCCAGGCAGTGATCTCGCTGCTAATGGCGGGGCAGTTGATCTTCTTTTCCTTCTTCACCGGAGCTTACGCCATGACCTCGATCCTTGAGGAAGCCGAAGAAGGCACGCTAGCGCGCCTGTTCGCCACCCCCACCGACCGCACCATCATCCTGGCGGGCAAATTCCTGGCGGTATTGTTCACCGTCCTGCTGCAAGGCGGGGTGATGCTGCTGCTTGGCCGCTTACTGTTCGGCGTCCACTGGGGCGCTCCCGCCTCGGCGGTGCTCGCTTTGCTTGGACAAGTGATTGCTGCCGTCGGACTGGCAGTTTTGCTCGTCTCGCTGATCAAAACATCCAAGCAGAGCGGTGCCATCTTCGGCGGCGGGTTGACCGTGCTGGGCATGCTCGGCGGATTGTTCACCACCAACATTGCCATGCCCGCATCGTTTAACGCCATCGCCAATTTCATCCCCCAGGGCTGGGTGCTCAAAGCCTGGAAACTGTCCATTACCGGGCAACCCGCCGGAGAGCTGGTGCTTCCGTTCCTCGTCCTGCTCGGCATGGGGTTGGTCATGTTCATCCTTGGCGCCGCGCTCTTTCGCCGCCGCTTCGCCTGAAACCGGAGAAACCGATGCGAATCCTGGATATTGCCCTCAAAGACCTGGCTCAGTTGATCCGTGACCGGCGCTCGCTTTTGTTTCTGGCTGCTATGCCGGTTGTCTTTACCCTGTTCATGGGCTTCGCCTACCGCAGCGGCAGCGCTGATTCCGCTGTGCAGGGCGAGCGCATCCCGCTTGCTTGGGTCAGCGACGATCCCGCCGGACTGTTGTCCACTCGCCTGCTGGATATGCTTAGCGCCTCGGACGGGCTAACCCTCACCGAGATGGAACCATCCGCCGCGCAGGAAGCCCTGCGCAAAGGGGATGTCGCCGGGGTGTTGGGCGTACCGGCCGGCTTCAGCGCCCAGTTGGGTGGGGCATCCGTGCCGCTGACACTGGTGACCGACACGAATGCACCTGATGGGCAGTCACTCTACCAGATCGTGCGCGCCCAGGTCACCCGCCTGATGAGCGCCGCCGAGATTGCCCGCCTGAGCGCCGAAACCCTGGCGCTGTCCGGAGACCCCGCCGAGATGGAGCGTTCCTTCACTATCGCCGCGAACGCCTGGCAGCAGACCAGCAGCGCCAGCCTGGTGCGTCTGGAGCGGGCAGTCGCCCAGCCGCAGGCGGAATGGTACGGAGACAATCCCTACAACCAGGCATCGCCCGGCATCCTGGTGCAGTTTGCCGTGTTCAGTCTGGTGATCTGCGCGCAAACACTGGTACAGGAGCGTAAATCACAAACTCTGCAGCGCATGTTGACTACCTCGCTGCATCCCTGGCAGATCATCGCCGGGCACACCTTGGCTATGTTCGCGGTGATCTTCGCCCAAGCGCTGATCCTGGTGCTGTTCGGTCAGCTTGCCCTGGGCGTGGATTACGCCCGCGCCCCGCTGGGCATCCTGCTCGTCTCCGCTGCGCTGGCGTTGTGGGTCGCCGCGATGGGTTTATTGGTCGGCGCGCTGGCGAAAAACGACTCACAAGTCGTTCTCTATTCGCTGATGGCAATGTTCATCTTTTCCACGCTGGGCGGCAGCTGGTTCCCGCTGGAAGCCAGCAGCGACGGTTTTGCCTTGGCTGGTAAAGCCATGCCCTCCGCCTGGGCGATGAGCGGCTACCAGAACATTCTCATCCGCGGGCTGGATTCACCCTCGGCGCTGCTGCCGGCGCTGGTATTGTTCGCCTACGCCGCCGGATTTTTCTTGCTGGCAGCCTGGCGGCTGCGCAAACTGGGTAGTTGAACCCGGTGCTGCGCGAACAGGCGGCGCATCCCAATCCCGCGCGTGACCGTTGACAGCCGCGCGAATCGGGTATAATTACCACCTGCCCCGCCAACCCGGTTCGCGGGGCAGCCAAGCACCAACTATACCCGGCAACCAAAGAGGACTATGGATCACATTATCAGCCAACGAGACCGGCTGGAGGCGAGCCTGGGGGAGAAAATCGAGCGGGTCATCCAGGAAATGCCAGCGGACGAAGTCACCCTGATCGAGATCATGGACATCATCGGCAGCGACAGCCTGTTGTTTCTGACCATCTTTCTTGCGCTGGTTTTCCTCGTCCCCGTCTCCATTCCCGGCGTCAGCACGGTATTCGGCAGCGCTATCCTGTTGATCGGCATCTCGCGCCTGTTCAGCCGCAAACTGTGGCTGCCGGAGCGGATTGCCCGGCGCACCATCTCGGCGAGCAAATTGACCACCGTGCTCAACCGCGCGCTGGTCTGGTTCCGCCGTCTGGAAAAAATCAGCCGCCCTTACCGGCTCGCTAGTTTGTCCAATGAAAATAGCATGGGGTTGGCTAACAAACTCTCCTTCATTCTGGCAGCCGTGCTGCTGATGGTGCCGTTCGGCTTCATTCCCTTCAGCAACACCCTGCCCGCCATTGCGCTCATCTTTCTAGCGATTGGGGTATTGCAAAAAGACGGCAGCTGCATTCTGCTGGGTCACCTTTCCAACCTGGCGACCATTCTCTACTTCGCCTTGCTGATCACCGGCGGGGGCATGACCCTGGTCGAGATCTTCCGCCGGCTGAGCGGCTAGGTGGATCGTTTTTGGCTACCCGGCGCCACATGCCTCGATCAACGACTGGGCAACCAACCGGCTGATCGGTGAAGAAAAAAAACGGGGCGCTGCCTGGTAATTGATACCGCGCAGCGCCCCGCCCGTTTACGTTTCAGCGCTCAGTTGCCGCACGGCGCGACGTTGCGCCAGTTGAGCACCTGATCGTTGACCGTCATCTGCCCGTCCGAGCCGTAGGTCAGCGTCAGCAGGCGGTTGCCGATCTCGTCACAGGCGGCACCCTTCTCGACGAAGTCCCACGATCCCAGCGTATATTTATACTCCAGTGGGGTGGCTTCCAGCCCGGTCAGGGTGATCCGCCAGGTAGTCGCATCCACCTGGGTCATCACCACACCGCCCGGGTTCCACTCCGGCAAATTGCCGTCCAGCCGGTGTAATGTGCCGGCAATGAACACCGAGCGTCCAGTGCCCGCCGTAGTGGCAGGCAGGCTGACGTTGAAGGTCACCGTAACCGTGCGCAGTTGGGCGGTGGCTTGCACTTCCGCCGAGTGCTCGGAGCGGTTGAATGAGGTGTCCACCGCGCGCACCACGTAGTAGTAGGTCGCACCCGGATCCACCGACGGATCGGTATACTCGCTGACCCCCGCCACCAGCGCCAGGGTGACGTACGGTCCGCCCGCCATCAGACTGCGGCGCACTTCGTAGCCATACAGGCTTGGGTCGCCGCTGACCGCCTCCCAGCCCAGGCGGATGCCCGCCGGAGAAGCCGCCAGCACGGTCAGGTTGTGCGGGGCGGGCGGCGGGGTTTCGTCGCCGCTGGAAAGCACGCTCAGTTTGCCCGCCTGAGCCGGATCGTAGCCGTTGCCCGTTCCGTCCCGATCGGCATACACCCAGTCGCGACCGTTGGTGGTGCTGTAACGGAAGGCATAATCGAATGTGCCAACCGCCTCGGGCAGCAGGCTGGCGTAGAACTCGTCATTGTTGCCGGCATCCACATTGAACACTGCCGATACCCACGTCCAGTCCGGGTTGCCGGCTGGCTGGCTGTCGCTTGGACCGTACCCCAGCTCGGCGAGCAGACCCGGGGTTGCCCCAGGCTGGCTGGTGACGCCGTCGATCCACACCTGACCGTAGACCGTATCGGTGCGGTTGAACACGCTGATGGTGTGAGTTAGCGTGGGCGGCCATTGCAGGTTTGCCCAACCAACCGGGTAGTGCGGCATGGCGTTGACCTCGTTGGAGCCGCCGCTCTCGTTTCCGGCGGCGTCCAGCGCGGTGACCACGTAGAAGTAGGTGCGCGCGTTCTCCAGCCCGCTGTCGGTGAATGTGCTGCCGGTCAGGGGGAGCGGATTGACCCGCACGAAGCCGCCGCCGCTCAACGGGCTGCGGTACAGGTTGTACCCGGCTGCGCCGGAAACCACGTTCCACGCCAGGCTGACCTGAGCGCTGCCCTCGCCAGTCACACTCAAACCGGATGGCGGCGCGGGCGGCAGCAGATCGATCATTCCGCTGGTCAGCAGCACGGCGCTCATTCGCTCCAGGCTGACCGGTAGCATCCCGTTTTGCACGCGCGCTGTCAGGCTGCGTTTTCCGCCCTCGGTCACCAGGTTGACCTGTAGCAAAGCGCCCTCCGGCAGGTAACCGGAGACAGGTATGCCGCCCGTCCAGGCGGACAAACCGCGGTTGACCACCACCACTGCCGCCTGGCGGGTGGTCTTGCGCCCGTACGCCACCACCCCGCTGGCATCATCCGCCAGCAACATGCGCAGGTCGCCCTGGGTCAGGGCAGGGTTCGCCCGCCGGATGGTCGCCAGGCTGCCGTAGTAGCGCAGCATGGCGGCGTTGGGACTGCCGCCGGTGTCCAGCCAGGGATAGGTACGCCGGTCATCCGGGTCGTCATCCCCGGTCACCGCCACCTCGTCGCCGTAGTAGATGGTTGGCGCGCCCGGCATAGTGAACTGGATCAGCGCAGCGATGCGGCTGCGGCGCAGCCCCTCCGCCAGGTTGGCGCGGTTGAACTCTTTATCGGCGCGCGTCTCCAAGCCGGGGGTCAGCGCCCACAAAATGCGCTCGGTATCGTGGCTGCCCAGCAGATTCATCATTGCGTAGTAGACCACGTCGGGATAGTCCTCGCGGATCGACTCGACCCGGCTGGAAAACTCCGCCGGCGAGAGCGGGCGTCCGCTGTCGGCAAAGCCCTTCGAGTCGAACGCGCCCGGCGAGAGCAAACCCAGCACCGCGTCGCGCAGGCGGTAGTTCATCGCCGTGTCCGCCCGGTCGCCGCGCAGGAAGCGCAGCAAAGTACTGTCCTTTTGCCACAATTCGCCGACGATCAGTGCGTTGGGGTCTTCCTCCTTGACGATCTGGCGGAAGGCTTCCCAGTAATCCGCCGGGAAGGAGGCGTCGCCCATCACGTCCAGCCGCCAGCCGGCAGCCCCCTGGCGCAGCCAGTAGCGCGAAACGCTATCCGGGCTGGCAAGGAAGTAATCCTGCACTTCCGGGTTGTACTTGTCGATCACCGGGATGCTGTCGAAGCCAAACCAGGAGTCGTAGAAGGTATCGGTGCGGCCGGGTAGCGAAGGCGCGCAAGCCGAAGGTTCATTGGGAGACGGCGGGCGGAAGTAGAACCACGTGCGGTACGCCGAATCGCCGGATTCGCACGCGCCGAGCGTAGCATACATGCCGTAACGGTCGAAGTACGGGCTGTCCGACGACATATGGTTGAACACCCCGTCCAGGATGATGCGGATGCCATGCCGCCGCGCCGCCACCAGCATGGCGCGGAAATCCTCCAACGTGCCCAGCGCCGGGTCGATCTCAAAGTACCCGGCTGTATCGTAGCGGTGATTGGACTTGGCGTAGAAGATCGGGTTGAAGTAAATCGCGGTCACGCCCAAACGCTTGAGGTACAGCATTTGCTCGGTAACGCCCTTCAAGTCGCCGCCGTAGTAATCCCGCCCGCGCGGACCTTCAACAGTCGGGCTCCAGGCAGGCGGGGTGTCATCGAAGCGCCACGGGCAATTCTGCCCGGCGTCGCTGTAATGGCGGCAGTAACCTTCCGGCAGCGTGCCCCACGGCAGGGCGAGTACGGGGTCATCATAGCGCGAGTCGCCGGTTTGCGGGTCGTTGCTGCGGTCGCCGTTGCGGAAGCGGTCGGGGAAAATCTGGTAGATGAGCGCGTTCTTTGCCCAGGCAGGTGTGCTGAAGCCGGGATCGTAGATCATCAGCGCGTAGCTGTTGTCCACCACCTCGTCGCTGGGCGCGCCCAAACCACCGTCCAGCGCATGGGTATTGTCCGCGTAGTAATCGCCATCCGTCCCATCGGTGATGATGAAACGGTACCACAGGTTGTTGGGTTCAGCGGCGGGCAATACCACCTGCCAGAAGTCGCAGGTGCGCGCCTCCAGCCCGCTCTGGTAACAGGACACAGCGCTCGCCGCCAGGCGCATCGGGTAAAAGCGCTGGCTGCCGGCGTTCAGGTCGAACACGCGCAGGCGCACATCGGTCACGTCGTTGTGGAAGGTACGCAGGCGCAGGATCACTGGAATCCCGGCGGAGACTGCCCCGCCCGGCGCGCGGTAGAGCGGGTCACGCGAGTCGTGCCGCAGGCCGTCCCATTCCACGTTGTTATCCGGGTAAGACTGGTTGCCAGCCTGGATGGTGAGCAGGTGGCTGACCGGGTCGTAGGTGAAGATCATCTCCACCCCATCGGCGGGCACCGTGAAGGGGATGTTGGCACCGGAGGGTGCACCGCCCGCGCCGTAGTTCTCATCCCACAATTCGTTGATCGCCACTTTGGCTTCGTAATTGCCAGCCGGGATGGCACTGGTGACAAAGCGGTAACTGCCGTCGCCGTCCGGGTCCTGCAACCAGGAGCGCAGGCAGCCCGGATCCCAATCCCCCGCGCAGCCCAGTTCGGATTGGAAATTACCAGGCACGGTCGCGATCACCGCGTTGCGGCTGCTAGTGATCCAGTGAGTCTGGTGATCGTAATAGAACTTGACCGTGGCGTCCGCGCTCAGGTTGAGGGAGAGGTTGGCGCCGTTGCGGGTCGCGTTTTGACCGTAATTTTCGTCCCAGCTGTTGTTCAACGCCACCTTGTACTCATAACTGCCAGCTGGCAGACTCCAACTCTGCTGCCAGACCCGGTCAATGGGGTCGTACACCAGGGAGGTGGCAGCACAATCGGGCTGCCAGTCACCCGGGCAGCCCAGCTCGGACTGCAAACTGCCCACCAGGGTCACCGCCGCCGGATCGGGCGTATCGCTGGCGAACACTGGCGCTGGCTGCGCCGGCGCCAGGCTGAGCAGCATTGCCAGCAGCCCAAGCAGAGCGAACACGAACTTGCCCGGTTTTGTGTTCATGAGGGACTCCTATATTCAATTGAATAGACAGGTTGTTGCTGCTTTGAGTATAAAGATCACGACTGGTTTTGTCAACAAATACCGGACTAGCGCTTCTTACCACACCCCCGGCAGCAGACGATAGCGAACCCTGGCGGCGTATTCCGGGTAGCCAGGCAACTCGGCGAGCAGTGTGCTGTCCTCCAGCGCGGTGCGGATGACAACGCCGATGCACAGGAGAAGGACGGGCGGGTATGCCCAGAGGGAGTCAAGCAGCAGTGGGATACCCAGCATGGCAACGGCGCCGGTGCTGTACGCCGGATGGCGGACGACGGCATAGGGTCCAGTGGTCACCACCGTTTGTCCACGGTCATGCTGGATGCGGACGTACGACGAGAAGAAGGCATTGACCGCCATTGCCCACGTGCCGACCGAATAGCCAATAACCAGCAGCCCCAGACCCAGCCAATGCGCCCATTCCGGCAGGCTGGGCGACCAGCCGAAGCGTTTATCCAGCCCGGCGACCAACACCGCCAGTAACGGCAGCCAGAGGGCAATCAGCGGCATGAGCCACTTGTCCCAACGTTTGGTATCCTGCATTGCGCTGGCGGTGGCTCGTTCGCGGGCAAAGCCGGGGTGAAGCCAGATGGCGATAAAGCGGCTGACAAACGTAAAGAGAAACATGGAGCCGGTATACAGCCAGCCCAGATTCCATCCCCAATCCCCCGAAGCCAGAAAGGGCGAGAAGAGCAGCAGGATGAACGCGGCGAAATTGACGATCATCGAAAATTTTGTGCTTACCTGTCTCGGATGCAACATAGTTGACCTCCCCAGTCCATCAATACCGGGTGTTTGTCCGCGCGGCTGCACCGTCCCAGCCCTAGCACGGTCCCGGCGTACTACGCTATACAAGTTGCTTAGTCAGTCCAATCCACCGAATCCAGTTTAACGTCGATTGCGGTTGTATTCAACGGGCACTTTTGGATTTCGGCATCCTGAATCGAATCGATCAGCGCAGCGACGATGCGTTCGGCGAAAATGACTTTCGACGGCCTGCCAAAGAAATTCTCAACTTTATTGTCCAGGTGGGGCAAGTCAGCATCCCTGTTGTGAATTTCGACCAGTTTCATGCCCAGCGCACACAGCTGGGCTTCGATATCCGCCGGGTTTCTCTCATCCAGGATGGATTGGATCAAAGGTTGCAGTTCCCCACCATTAACCAGGTGTTTGAAAGCCGTTCCAAACCACTTGCTGTATGGAATGTAGCGCTGCTCATAGTAGAAGGCGATTTTCATCAGGGTATTGACCATTCTAGCGGCAATCAATTGGAGTCCAATTTCGTCATTGAGTTGGATGCAGCGACCGATAAATGCCTCTTCATTCGAAACCGATTGCCACAGCGAAGCCAGGCGCAGCCTGCGGATATCTTCTGGATAAAACTTGAGCGCATTGCGCATTGCCTCCAGCCGGTTGAGCCCGTCGTGAAACACTGCTCCGCGAGTCAGTTCAAGCAAAACCTGGTCGTTTAAATTGAGCCATTCCTGTTTGGAAATCGATTGGATATCGTTTACGCGCAGCTGGTTTTTGAAGTACACCTCGAATGGCAAAATCTCGATCAAGTGATTGACGGGGTAAGCGCCGGTGGGGAGCATTGTCCGGGTATGATCATCGCGCGGATTGGAAAAATTGGTCGGAAACCCCAGGAAGGACAAGGGCAGGTTGTGGGAGAAGAAAACACGCAGGTCTTCAGCCAGGTGGAAATC
>JBBIQB010000091.1:2877-12289 GCA_037442545.1 Bellilinea sp. | reverse complement strand
CCCCAGCCGCCGCCGCGAAATGCTCACCTTCGTCATTGCCGGCGGCGGTCCCAGCGGAGTGGAAATGGCTGGCGCGCTCTCCGAACTGATCCGCCTGGTGCTGACCCGCGATTTTTCGCACCAGGATTTTTCCGCCGCGCGGGTGGTGCTGCTGGAAGCCGCCGGTTTCCTGCTGCCCGCCATGCCGCCCGACCTGCGCCAGGCAACCCTCGCGGCGCTGCAGCACAAGGGGGTCGAGGTGCGCCTGGGGGCACGAGTCGAAGCCTACGACGGGCGGCAGGTCGCCCTGACAGGCGGCGAGGCGATTCGGACGCGCACGTTGATCTGGGCGGCTGGCATCCGCGCCGCCGGGCTGGTCGATTCGCTCGGCATGCCCCAGGCTGCCGCCGGGCGGGTGCGCGTTGAGCCGACTCTGCAACTGCCCGGTCACCCGGAGGTGATGGTGATCGGCGACGCCGCCTACCTGGAGGACGAACAGGGCAGCCCGCTGCCGATGATCGCACCGGTAGCGATGCAGCAAGCCGATCACGCGGTGGACAACCTGCGCCGTATTTGGTCAGGCAAAACACCTGCCCCGTTCCGCTACCGCGATCCGGGCATCCTGGCGACCATTGGGCGTAACCAGGCAGTGGCACGCCTGGGGAGGCTGCATCTGCGCGGCTTCCCCGCCTGGCTGATGTGGGTGGTGGTGCACATCTTCCAACTAATTGGCTTCCGCAACCGGCTGGTGGTGATGATCAACTGGGCATGGGATTACTTCCTCTACGACCGCGCACTGCGCCTGATCCAGCACCCCGCGCCGCCCGCCGGCGACTGCCAGCCCGGGCAGGGTTGAGCCGCCCGCTCGCCGCGCGGGGAGTGTGCACCAAACGCCCTTCGACACCCTTCGACAGGCTCAGGGCGCGCAGTGCGCGGTGTGTGTCCAACCTTGTGGACATGCACGGGTTGATTTTGTTATAATAGACAAAATTAGTCCAGTTAGAGGCAACCCATGAACGATTCGCTTCGCACAATTCACGCGGTCATCGAGCCGCAGACGGTCATCGAGGGCGCTGGCGTGCGCCTGCTGCGCTCGATTGCCCCCAACCGTGCCAACCGCTTCGATCCCTTCCTGCTGTTCGACCACTTTGCCTTCAACGAGCCGCGTGAAGGTCCCATCGCCGGCTTTCCCACCCACCCGCACCGCGGCATCGAGACGGTCACCTACATGCTGCAAGGCAGCGTGCGCCACCGCGACAGCCTGGGCAACGCCGGGGTGATCGGCGCGGGCGACGTGCAGTGGATGACCAGCGGGCGGGGCATTTTGCACGAGGAAATGCCGCGCCGCGACGCCAGCGGGCACATCTATGGCTTTCAACTGTGGGTCAACCTGCCCGCCGCGCTCAAAATGAGCCAGCCGCGCTACCAGGAGATTCAATCCAGCCAGATTCCGCTGGTGGAAAACGACGGCGTGGGCGTGCGCGTGGTGGCAGGCGAATACAACGGCGTGCGCGGACCGGTGGGCGAGATTGCCGCCCAGCCGGTGTATATGGAAGTGCAGCTGCAACCCGGCGCGCGCTTCAGCCTGGCGCTGCCGCCCGATCACACCCTGCTGGTGTACCTGTTCCACGGCGAAGCCGCCTTCGGCGGCGAACCGCTGTTCGCCAACAAGATGCTGGTGTTCACCCCCGGCGAACACTTCGAGGCGCAGACCGCTCCCGGCAGCGACGCGCGCTTCATGCTCATGGCGGGTGCGCCGTTCGGCGAGCCGATCTACCCCTACGGTCCGTTCGTGATGAACACGCTGGAGGAAATTCAGCAGACGCTGGCGGAACTGCGCGCCGGCACATTCATCCGTGCCTGAGTACAAACCGATCTCTGCTGCAATCTCCCCACGAAAGGACGACGAACATGAAAAAGACTGTGCTCACCCTGCTGGGGATGATCGCCGCCGGAATGATGCTGATCCAGTTGATCCCGTTCGGGCGCGACCACACCAATCCGCCGGTGGTGGCGCAACCCGCCTGGGACAGCCCCGCCACCCGCGAGGTATTCATGCGCGCCTGCGGCGACTGCCACAGCAACCAGACCGTCTGGCCATGGTACAGCACGATTGCCCCGGCATCCTGGCTGATCAGCCGGGATGTCAACGAAGGGCGGCGCAAGTTCAATGTGTCCGAATGGGGCGCGCGCGACAACGAAGGCGACGAAGCTGTTGAACTGGTGCGCAACGGCGAAATGCCACCCTGGTTCTACCTGCCGCTTCACCCGGCAGCGCAGATGAGCGCCGCCGAAAAACAGTCCTTTCTCGACGGGTTGGCGGCAACCTTTGGGGAAAAAGGCGAATAACCCCGGCTGAGTCCGCTTTGGGTTTTAATGTTTGCCCGCGCCGGGCAGGGATGAGCAAACGTTATCCCCGTTCATTTATAAGGAATAGGGAGTCGTAGTGTTAGTAGGGGCTGGGGATATGTGGAGAAACGCCGCCGCACCCCCATATATGCCGCGCTGCGGCGCAGACTGTGCCGCCCACCCCCACATACAGGCTCGAACGCCTGTCCTGCGTGGGGATAACCGCTGTGGATGGACGTGGGACAGAAAAAGCCGTTTTTTACCCGTCCGCCGCCAAAAAAGATATCTGGGGCAGCGATCCGGACGACCCCCATATGTGGGGGTGGGCTGGTGGAGCGTCCAGGGAGCATTTTGGAGTTTTTTCCCCTCTTTTCCACATTAAACCCCCTTTATCCACAGTTTTTTCGAGTTTATCCACAGGTAACGCAAATTTCACACAATCAAAACAATTTTGCGCTCCCCCACCGCTGGGGGTTAAAATAAACAGAAAAACAACCGCGCGTGGGGACTATACGCCGTTTTGTTCACCCCACAGGTCGAGTGTCTCTTCTACGATATCCAGATAAGCATCCACGGCTTTCAACCGTTCGGGCAGGGCTGCGGCAGAAAGCGCCAACTGCTGGCAGGCATTCTGCCATTCGGCGATCTGCGCCGCGTTTCCTGCCAGCGCGCGGGCGGCGCGCGTCCAGGTGCGCAGCAGCAGCCACAACGCAGCCGGGGTGAAGTCCTCCGCCAGGGCGGCGATGGCGCGCTCGTAGTACGGCAGCCGGGCAGGGTGCAGCCGGGCGGGAGCACCGGCTTGCTGCGCGGCGTTTTGCAGCGCAGCGCGCCAATTGTCCAGCAGGGCGAGCAGCGCGGATGTATCCAGCGGGTCGTCCTGAATCAGGTCCGCCAGTCCGGCCGCCATGCCGGGTCTGCCGGCGGTTTCGGCGCGGGCGGAGAAGTTGAGCAGAAAACGCCGCTCGGTCAGCGGGGTGCCGTACAGCACGCTGACTGCGTTGGCGGCGTTTTCGAGGATATCCAGATACTGGTGAAGTTGCTCCGGGGTGGAATGCGGCGGCTGGGACTGCATTTCCAGCCACGAGCGGCGCGCGTCTTCAGCAAAGACGCGCGCGCGCTGCAGAATGTATTCCGGCAGGTCGAACTGCGCCCCGGCGCTGGCTTGGGTGAACTCGAACCAGTGTCCAATATCATGCAGCACGATTGGATTGGCGCACAGGTAGCAGCCGATCCAGTTGTCCGCGCGCAGGCGGCGCGGCTGCTGGAAGTAGGACTGCGGCAGGTGGGCGATATCCAGATGCACCTCGTCGGTCAGGCGGACGATCTCGCGCGGGTACGCCGGCAGGGTGGTGTGAACGAAGATCAGGTCGATGTCGGTCGCGCCGCCCAGCAGCGGGCTGCTGCCGAGCAGCGAGCCGGTCAGGTAAATGCACACCAGTCCGCGGTCGCGGCGGGCGTAGCGTTCGGCGCTTTCGCGCGCGGCTTTGTGCAGGGCTTCGAGGGTGATGCGCATCTTCCGACCTCCTTATGCGTGGAACGATTCAGCGGTTTTTCGCTTCCAGCGGCAGTTCGGGCTGGAAGGGCGGCAGGCGCAGCCTCTGGCGGATGCGGTTCTCGATCCATTCCAGGTCGCCCGGCAGGCGGACGAAATCGAGCGGGTCGCTGTCGATCACCAGCACCGCAAAGCGCGGGTTGGATTCGAGGAAGAATTCGTCATACGCCTGGTTGAGTTCGGCAATGTAATTGCGTTCCATGTTGCGCTCGTACGGGCGATCGCGCAGGGTAATGCGCTGCAGCAGCATTGGGGTACTGGCGCGCAGGTAAACCACCAGGTCGGGCGGGACGATCTTTTCGATCAGCGCCTGGTGAACGCGCTGGTAGGTTTCCAGTTCGTCGCCTTGCAGGTTGATGCGTGCGAACAGGGCGTCCTTCTCGAAGGTGTAATCGCTGATCAGCGATTGTCCGCCTTCCAGCAGCGAGGGCACGCCGTAGCGCTGCTGGTTGTAGCGGCTGAGCAGGAAGAAGATTTGCGTCTGGAAGGCATAGCGCGCGCGGTCGGCGTAGAAGCTGCTCAGGAAGGGGTTTTCCTCGAAGACCTCCAGCAGCAGGTTCGCCTCGAAGCGCGGCTGCAACATGCGCGCCAGGGTGGTTTTACCGACACCGATGACACCTTCGATGGCAATGTACATATACGCTCCGGCTTAAATTAACGTTCGATGGGCAATTGTTCCAGCTGTTCGACCTGCTGGCGGATGAAGTCGAAACCGCCCTGCCAGAAGGCTGCCTGGCTGACATCGATGCCGGCTTCGGTCAAGACCTTGATCGGCGCCTTGGAGCCGCCGGTGGAGAGAATCTTCAAATAGCGCGGCTTGAAGGCTTCCCCTTCCACCTTGTACTGCTGGTAGAGCGAGAAAACCAGCAGCTGCCCAAAGGCATAGGCGTACACGTAAAAGGGTACATCGTAAATATGCGGGATAGAAACCCATTCCCAGCGGAACTCGTCGCTCAATTCCACCGCATCACCGAATTGGGTTTGCAGATTGACCATGTAGGCTTTTGCCAGTTCGTCCACCGCGGCGCCCTGCAACACCATCTCGTGTGCCTGGCGCTCGAACAGGGCGAAGAACACCTGGCGCTGGATGGTGGCGTAGGCATCGTCGATCTGGCGGAAGAGCAGGTCGCGGCGCACGGACGGGTCGTTCTCGCTGCGCAGCAGGCGGTCGACCAGCAGCATTTCGCCGAAGGTCGAGGCGGTTTCGGCCAGCGGCAGGTTAGAATGCCAGGTAAGCACGCTGTGATGCGCTGCCAACATGGCGTGAATGGCGTGCCCCAGTTCGTGCGCCATGGTGGCCATGTCGTCGGCGCGCCCCTGGTAGTTGAGCAGCACCCAGGGAGTCAGCGAGGGCACCGCGCCCCAGCAGAACGCCCCGCCGCGCTTGCCCTTGCGCACCTGGCTGTCCAGGTGCTGGTCGTCGAAGACGCGCTGCGCCATCTCGGCAATGCGCGGGTCGAACTCGCGGAAGGCGTCGAAAACGGTGGCGGCGGCGGCATCGAAGGCGTACAGTTTTTCGGCTTTGGCAACCGGGGCGTAAATGTCGCAGCGGCGCAGGCGTTCCATTCCCAGCCAGCGGGCTTTAAGGCGGAAGAAGCGCTGGAAGACATCCACGTTGCGCGCGCTGACCTCCAGCAGAGTATCCACCACCTCGTCTGGCAGGTCGTTGACCAGGTTACGCGCCGAGATGGGCGCACGGTGCTTGCGCAGGTTGATTTGCTCGTTGCGCCAGTCGCGCACCAGCGCCTGGTAGATCTGCCCGAGAATGCTGCCGTCGTTGCCGTACACGCGGTACAGCTCGCGGTAAGCGGCGGCGCGCAGGTCGGCGTCCGCCCCGCGCGCATAGACCATCAATTCACCGCGGGTCAGGTCCTTCTCCTCGCCGTGGATGGTCATGCGAAAGGTGTAGCGGTTGGTGATGGAACTGTACAGCATTTGCAGCGCGTTGACGCCGGTCACGTTTTTGATGTTGATGATCTTCTCTTCCGGCTCGCTGAGGGTGTGCGGCTTGAAGTGACGCATGGCTTCCAACCAGTATTCCAGGTCGCCGGAGGTGGACATCAGCGCGGCGGCGGTCTCGTTGGGCAGGTCTTTCCACCACAGGTTAAAGAACAGCGTGCGGTTGGTTAGATCGGCGACGAACTGTTCCACCCGCGCGGTCAGACTCTGGGCGGTCTGGTTTTGGGTATCCTCGGAAAAGAGCAGCCCGGCATAGGCGTACAGGCGCGCGCCCAGGTCGTGGATTTCCTCCAGGTGTTTGAGAATGGTCAAAAACTCGCCGGTGGAAATGTCTTCGTGCAGCCGTTGGCGGTACTTCTCGAATCCGGCAACCTTTTCATCCAGTTGCTGGAAGGCGGCTTCCAGTGGACTGCTATCCGGGGCGGGAAAAAGGTCTGCCAGACTCCAGCGGTTTTGCTGGTAATGGGTAGTGGTAGTGGTCATCCTTTATCCTCTCCTGTATGAAATAATAGGGATTTCAACTGCTGGCGTAACTGGTCGATCGGGCGGAGTTGCCCGCTGTGTGCGTCCTGGTAATACCACTGCTGCCAGCCGTTGCCGGGGACGCGGTCGAGCAGGCGCGCAATTTGATGGATCGAGCCACGGTTTCCATTATACTCGACTCGCCCGTCTGCCAGCACCTGGGCGGTTAGTTCGGGGCGGGCGGCGTAGTACAGCGTCTGCCCGGCGTGCAGCAGCCCGTGTTCGAGCAGTGCGCCAAACGGCAGGCGCGGCTCGCGGCGCGGGTTGGGGTGGGTGAGCGTGCGCGGCGGGGCGGTGGGGGCGTTTTCCAGCCGGCGGCGGGCAAGCGCCACGTAGTGCGGGTCGCGCTCGATGCCAATCCAGCGCCGGCCGAGCCAGGCAGCCACTTCGCCGCTGGTGCCGCTGCCGAAGAATGGGTCGAGGATCACGTCGCCGGGGCTAGAAGCCGCCAGCAGGATGCGGTAGAGCAGCGCGCGCGGTTTTTGGGTGGAATGCGCCTTGACCCCGTTTTCGCGCAGGCGCTCGCCGCCGGAGCAGATCGGCATCTGCCAGTCGCTGCGCATTTGCAGGCCGTCGTTGAGCGCCTTCAGGGCGTGGTGGTTGAAGGTGTAGGGCTGCCCGCGCTGCTTAAGCGCCCAGATGAGCGTCTCGTGGGCATTGGTGAAGCGCACGCCGCGAAAATTGGGCATGGGGTTGGTTTTGACCCAGACAATGTCGTTGAGGATCCAATAGCCCAGGTTTTGCAGGTGGTAGCCGACGCGGTAGATGTTATGGTAACTGCCGATCACCCACAGCGTGCCGCCGGGTTTGAGCACCCGCCGGCAAGCCGCCAGCCAGGCAGTGGTGAAGGTGTCGTAGGCGGAAAAGTCCTCGAACTGGTCCCACGCATCGTTAACCCCCGCCACGCGGGTCTGGTTGGGGCGGTGCAGTTCCTGGCGCAGCTGCAGATTGTAGGGCGGGTCGGCGAAGATCAGGTCAACCGAATTGGGCGGCAGGCTGTCAAGCACGCCGACGCACTCGCCTTGGATGACCTGGTCGAGGGGCAGGGCGGACATGGGTTAATTGTACCTGAAATCCGCCGGCGGGCGTGCCCTGAGCCTGCTCGTACCCTGGGCTTGTCAAAGGGTGCGAGCGGATGGTGCTGTTTATCAGAGGTACGGCGCAAAGCCATGGCGCACCGTTTGCTTGTATTCCTTGTAACCGGGCAATTCTTTCTCCAGGAGAGTTCGCCAGAGCAACCCTATAGTGTGACCCGGTACGTGGAATTGCAGCGCGTGGGCGGGCGTGGTAGAATCTACAATAGAACGTTACTCTTTATTTGCTTATCAGGAGGATGAATGGATCAGGAAAAGGGCACCTTCAAGGTTAAAAAAGGCCTTGCCCAAATGCTAAAAGGCGGCGTGATCATGGACGTGGTCACCGCCGAACATGCACGCATAGCCGAAGACGCCGGCGCTGTGGCGGTCATGGCACTGGAACGCGTTCCGGCGGACATTCGCGCGCACGGGGGGGTTGCCCGAATGAGCGACCCGGAACTGATCCTGCAAATCATGGATGCGGTCACCATTCCGGTGATGGCGAAAGCGCGTATTGGACATTTCGTCGAAGCCCAGATACTGGAAGCCATCGGCGTGGATTACATCGATGAATCCGAAGTGCTCACCCCGGCTGACGAGGAGCACCACATCAACAAGCACGCCTTTACCGTTCCGTTTGTGTGCGGGGCGCGCAACCTGGGCGAGGCGCTGCGCCGCATGGGCGAAGGCGCGGCGATGATTCGCACCAAGGGCGAAGCCGGCACCGGCGACGTGGTCGAGGCGGTGCGGCATGCGCGCACGCTGCTGGGTCAGGTCCGCCGCCTGCAAAACCTGCCGGATGAAGAACTGATGGCATTTGCCAAGGAGATCGGCGCGCCGTACGAACTGGTGCTGGAAACCCGCGCGCTGGGTCGCCTGCCGGTGGTCAACTTTGCCGCCGGCGGGGTAGCAACCCCGGCGGACGCGGCGCTGATGATGCAGCTGGGCGTGGATGGCGTGTTCGTCGGTTCGGGCATCTTCAAATCGGGTGACCCCGCCCGGCGCGCCGCGGCAATCGTCAAGGCGGTGACGCACTACAACCAGCCGAAAATTCTGGCGGAAATCAGCCGCAACCTGGGCGAGCCGATGGTCGGGCGGCAGGTTTCTGCCATTCCGGACAACGAACTGATTGCCGGGCGCGGCTGGTAGTCGCCCGGTTTACGCGCGCACCATGAATATCGGTGTACTGGCTTTACAAGGTGCTTTCATCGAGCACCAGAGCATGCTGCAAGGGCTGGGCGCGCAGGTGCGCCAGGTGCGCCTGCGCGAACATCTGGACGGGCTGGACGGGCTGATCATTCCCGGCGGCGAGTCGACCACCATCAGCAAACTGGCGGTCGCCTACGGGCTGATGCAGCCACTGCGCGAGTTTGCCCGCCAGCACGCGGTGTGGGGCACCTGCGCCGGGGCGATCTTCCTCGCCCGCGACGCCGGGCGCGACCAGCCGCGCTTGGAGATGATGGACATCACCGTGCAGCGCAATGCCTTCGGGCGGCAGGTCGATTCGTTCGAAACGCTGCTGCAAGTCCCCGCGTTGAGCACGGTCGACCCCGACAACCGCCCCTTCCCGGCGGTGTTCATCCGCGCCCCGTTAATCGAGAAGACCAACGGCGCCAGTCAGCCGCTTGCCCATCTGCCCGACGGGCAAATTGTGGCTGCCCGGCAGGGGCACTGGCTGGCGACCTCCTTTCACCCTGAATTGAGCGGCGATGATCGCTTTCATCGCTATTTTTTGGAGATGGTACGATAGAAACGCGCCTGTTTGCCTGGCATGATCTGTGGACGCTGTACCGCTACCGCGCGGAAGCGCAGTGCCTGGATACCACCCTGGGACTGACGCGCGGCAGTCCGGTGGGCGCCTGGGGCGTGCTGGATCACCTGCGCCTCGACCGCGGCAGCACCACCTGCGTACTGCGCGGCAGCGACGGTGCTCCGCCGCTGATCGGTCAGGTGCGCTACCCCGCAGGCTTGCGGG
>JBBIQB010000091.1:0-2777 GCA_037442545.1 Bellilinea sp. | reverse complement strand
GCTACCCCGCAGGCTTGCGGGACGGCAACACCGGCTTGCGCAGCGCGCGGCTGGCGTTCGTCCTGCCGGTGCGCGGGGCGGAGGTTGCCAGCCTGACCGCGCTGCTGGAAGACCTGGCGCGCCATGCCGGCGCGAACGGCAGTACTGCCCTGCTGGCGGAAGTGGGCGAGAGCAGCCCGGTGTTCGAGGCGCTGCGCCGGGCAGGATTCAGCGTATTCACCTGGCAGCACATCTGGCGCTTTGGCGCGCCGCGCCACGATTTGACCGCGCCCGCCATCCCCTGGGAATTGAGCAGCGAGTTGGACCACCTGGCAGTGCGCAACTTGATTCATACCCTGCTGCCCCCGCTGGCGCAAAGCGCCGATCCGCTGCCCGAAACCCTGACCGAAGGTTGGGTGTACACCCAGCAGCAGGAAGTGCTCGGCTACGCCGCGCCGGTGTACGGAGCGCGCGGCATCGTCGTCCAGCCGCTGCTGCACCCGGCCGTGGAGGACGTGCCCGCCCTGCTGCGCGGGTTGATCTCGGCGCTGCCGCTGCAATTGGGTCGTCCGGTCTACATTGTGGTGCGTGCGTACCAGTCGTGGCTGGAGAAGGCGCTGGAAAACCTGGGGGCGGAAAGCGGCGAGCGCCAGGCGGTGCTGGTCAAACACCTGACCAGCCTGCAGCGCAAGCCGGTCTTTGCCACCCGCAACAACGCGCTGGAAAAACATCAACCGGCAATGCTGGGCGTGCCTGGAACGGAAACACCGCTGCCGCTGGTGCAGCATAAAATCGAAGAAAGATTGAATTGAACCAACCATGACGCAAAAACGAATTACGGATGATTTACACGCTTTGATGGACGTACTTCCAGCGCGCATCCGCTCGGCGGTGGCCAAAGCCAACGATAGCGACAACCTGCTCGAAATTGTGCTCGACCTGGGGCGCGTCCCGCTGGCGCGCTTTGTTCAGGGCGAGGTGGTGCTCGACCAGAACGAGATCACCCGTGAGGACATCGACCACGTCGTGACAAAGATCGGCGAATTCGACGCCGACAACCGTGCCGGGCTGGAGCGCACGCTGCACCGCATTTCCGCCATCCGCAACCGCCACGCGCACATCGTCGGGTTGACCTGCCGGGTGGGGCGAGCAGTGTACGGCACGATCGACATCATCCAGGACCTGGTGGAATCGGGTAAATCCATCCTGCTGCTTGGTCGCCCCGGCATTGGCAAGACAACCATGCTGCGCGAGTCGGCGCGCATCCTGGCGGAGCAGCACCGCGTGATCATCGTGGACACCTCCAACGAGATCGGCGGCGACGGCGACGTGCCGCACCCGGCGGTGGGGCGCGCGCGGCGCATGCAGGTTGCCAAGCCCTCGCTGCAGCACGAGGTGATGATCGAGGCGGTCGAGAACCACAACCCGGAAGTGATCATCATTGACGAGATCGGGCGCGAGCTGGAAGCGCTGGCGGCGCGCACGATTGCCGAGCGCGGCGTGCAGCTGGTGGCTACCGCGCACGGACGCACGCTGGAAAACCTGCTGCTCAACCCGACCCTGTCCGACCTGATCGGCGGGATCGAATCGGTCACCCTCTCGGACGAGGAAGCCCGCCGGCGCGGGACGCAAAAGACGGTGCTGGAACGGCGCTCGCCGCCCACCTTCGACGTGTTGATCGAGATTCAGGAACGCGACCGGATGCACGTTCACCCGGACGTGGCGGCGGCGGTGGATGCGCTGGTGCGCGGCTACCCGCTCCCGCCGGAGGTGCGCTTGCGCGACGAAGAGGGCGAGATCCGCATCGAGACCCCGCCGGCAGCCGCCGTGCCGCGCCCGCTGCCGCAAACCAACCGGCGCTCGTTTGCCAACGGCTCCGATACGCGCCCGTTCAGCCGCGCCCGGCGCGAAACGGCGGTCCCGCCCGGGCTGGGCGGCGAGGATATCACCCTGCCGGGCAAACTTGCCAGCCAGCCGTCAACGCCGCTGCAAACCATCCGCGTGTATCCCTATGGGGTGGCGCGCAACCGGCTGATTCAAGCCGCCAAACGGCTGGGCGTGCCGGCGCAGGTGGTGCACAACCTGGATGAAGCCGACGTGTTGATGACGCTGCGCACCTACTACCGTTCGCGCCAGCAGCCGGTGGTCGAGGCGGAAGAGCGGCGCATGCCGATCTACGTGCTGCGGGCGAACACCATTAATCAAATGGAGCAGTCGCTGGCGGAGTTGTACAACCTGAGCGTGGATGGCAGCTCAGCGGAGTGGGAGATTATTGCCGCGCAAACCCAGGTGGCGATTCAGAACGTGCTCAACGGGCAGCGTTTTGCCGACCTGCCGCCGGCGCCCGCCAGCGTGCGGCGCATGCAGCACGAGATGGCGCGTTCGCAGCAGCTGGTGTCGCATTCCTACGGCAAGGAACCCCACCGGCGGGTGCGTATCTTCCGCGAGTAGCCCCGCAGGCTTGCGGGGTAGCCCGCGCTTCGCGATGGACGAAAGGCGTTGAAGGTGGTTGGCGCCGTGTAGACGCGCAAACCCCTGGCGTGGGGGAGATCGCTTCACCCCTGCGGGGTTCGCGATGACAGCAACCTGGACCGGCGCGCATGGTTCGACATACCCATACGGGCATGCGGGCTCATCATTGCGCTCCAGCGGCAGCCAGCGTGGCGCCCCGCCGACTGACGCGGTATTGTCCGAACTTGGGTCTGGATGACCGAAAAAAGGGATTGAATCCGGTAAAAAAACATTATATAACGTGAGTTCGGGTTAGGCGGGCAGGGACAAGGAACTGTTCAAGCCCA
>JBBIQB010000090.1:10878-12561 GCA_037442545.1 Bellilinea sp. | reverse complement strand
CCACAGCGACATCAGGCTGATGTAGCCGCCGATGCAGATGAACGCCAGCCCAATCAGGAACACCGCGATCTGCACGAAACCGATCACCGGGCTGCGGTCCAGGCTGAACAGGCTGGGGCGCGCGCCGAGCAGGAAGACGACAAACCCCAGCAGGGTAAGCGCCAGCCCAAAACGCACCCGGCGCAGGGAAAAAATGCGATTCGGGCGGCTTTCCACTGCCTGGGCAGCAGGTGTGTTTCCACTGGTAGGGGTTGATGTCATGCGGGTAGGGTTTGCTCCAAAATGCGCTGCCAGTTGGCGTGAAAGACGGCGGTGATATCCGCCAGGCTGAAACCGCGCTCCGCCAGCAACCCGGCAAGTTTGGGCAGATCGGCGATGCTGTCGAGTTCCAACGGGAGCGCCGGGTAACCAAAGCCACCGTCGAAATCGCTGCCGATCGCTACGTGGCGGGTGCTGCCGGTCACCTGGCAGACATGGTCAATATGATCGACCAGCATTCCCAGCCGCACGCGCTCGCGCGGCTCATGGTTTTGCCAGCCCGGCAGCAAAAAGCGGTTGTAGGGTATCACGCCCATCACCCCGTCGCGTTCCGCAAGGCGGCGGATGACCGTGTCGGACGGGTGGCGGCGGGTCAACGCGCCGTTCAACAGCGCGGCGGCGTTGGCGTGGCTGGCAATGATCGTGCCGGGGTAACGCTCCAGCGCCTGTAATGCCGATTTTTCGTTCATGTGGGCAATATCCACAGTATAGCCCAACTCTGCCATTTGTTCCAGAAATTCCAATCCCTCGCGAGTGAATCCGTCCCCTTCGTGCGTCCCGCCGCACAGGCGCGTCCCCGCCCAAACCGGAGCGACCAGGCGCAGCCCAGCCTGCCACCATTCCTCCAGCTGGCAAGCATCGCGCACCCCTTCGGCGCCTTCCATACTCAAAACCAGTCCAACCGGCTGGGTGATGCGTGGAAAATCAGCCGGCTGTGCCTGCCAGGCATCCAGCAGGGCGAGCAGTTCACGGCGCGTACGCAGCAGGCGGAACTGATCGGGGGATTGGTCGCACAGGCGCAGGTAATAATCCAACTGGGCACGCAGCAATTGCTGCGCTTCGTCAAACGTGGCGTAATCCTGGTTTTCGTAACTGCCGGCTTTGTAACGCCGCGGGATAACGAACAGGCTGGCAAACACCACCGCCACCTGCGCGCGCTGGTACTCCTCCCACCCCAACAGCGCCCCCCCATTGACCTCCACGCTGCGGCTGCCGGCTTCCCGCCGGCGGGTTTCGGATGCCGAAAGGCGGATGTCTCTGCCAAAGGTGAGAGCGTTATACGCCAGGTCCTGGTGGGCATCGATCAGCAAGGGGATTGCCATCCAACTCCTTTTAGACAAAGAGACGCCTTGCTATGGCGTCTCTCCAAAGAATATTCACATCTCGCCAGGCAATTGCCTTTACCCGCCCGGATCATGCACTGGCGGGGGTTGCGCCGTCCTGCTTGTCCTGTTCTTCCACCTCTTCGTCAAGGACTTCTTCCAGCGCCATCCAGTCCATGTCGGCGTATGCCATCGATTCGACACGCCGCAGGCTAAGCCCGATGCGGTGATTCTCGGCATCGACCTTGATCACCCGCAAGGTAACCACATCGCCTTCTTTCAGGACTTCCTTGGGATGCTCGATGCGCTTTTCGCTAATCTC
>JBBIQB010000090.1:0-10868 GCA_037442545.1 Bellilinea sp. | reverse complement strand
GAAATATGGATCAAGCCCTCGACATCCTCATCGATGCGTGCAAAGGCGCCGAATTTGGTCAGCCGGGTGATCGTGCCTTCGATCAGCTGCCCGACCTGGTACTGAGCGGCTTTTTGCACCCAGGGGTCTTCCAACAGCTGGCGAATGGAAAGTCCAATGCGTTTCTTGTCGCGGTCGATCGAAATGATCTTGACCTTGACTTCCTGGCCAACCTTGAGCACTTCGGCAGGGTGCTGAATGCGATCCCACGAAATTTCGGACAGGTGCACCAAACCATCCGCCCCGCTAATATTGACGAACGCGCCAAAATCTGCCAGGCTGGTTACCCGCCCGTTGCGCACTTCGCCTTCCTGCAGGGTGTCGATCACCCGTTCCTTGATCGTCTCACGGGTTTCGGTATTGGCAGCCCGCTCGGAGAGGATCAGGCGGCGGCGTTCGCGGTCGACCTCGATCACGCACACGTCGATTTCCTCGCCGATCATCTTGCTCCAGCGTTGTTCGGGCGTGTCACCGCCGCTTTCCGCGCGGCGCGACAGGCTGACCTGCGAAGCCGGCACAAAGCCGCGCAGCCCGCCCAGCGGGACGATCAAACCGCCCTTGTTATAACCCACGATCTTGCTGTGGTAAGATTCTTTGGAACTGAGCAGGTTTTCCGCTTGCTGCCAGCTGGCTTCTTCCCGGGCGCGAACGTATGAAAGCACCAGGTTGCCGTTGGAATCTTCCGGGTTGATGACGTACACCGGGATTTCCATGCCGACTTTCAACTCGTCCAGATCTTCGCGCGGAATGGCTTCATATTCCCGACCGCTGATCACGCCTTCGGATTTGGTACCCACGCTCACCAGAATTTGACCGGGGGTTATACTCGCGATCATACCGGTGCGAATTTCCCCTTGTTGGGGAAAATCAATAGTCATGCCCTCCTGTTCCAAAAGGGAAGCCATGTTGTTGTTTTCTACTTGATGATTCTCGGGCTGAGTTTCCTGCTCGAGAGGTGCGTGGTTTTGATCCATACCGTCTAGTACTCCAGTGGAAAAAGTTACTGCTCATTATAAAGGCGATTAGGGATATTGGCAACCCTGCAGCAACAATTCTCATTCAGCGCCAGATCAGTGCCGGCGGCGCTTCTTTTTGCGCGCCGCGCGCGAATCGCCCTCGCTGCGGGCGGTGTTGCCTGCGGGAACAGCCGCAACCGCGCCGGTTGTTTGCGGCGGGGTTTCCTCGCCGCCGCGATCGCGCCCGACCTGCACCGTCGCGCTACGGCTGGGCTGCGCGGTGAACATGCGCGAGACCACCCCCGCGCGGATATCCTTGAGTAACGTGGAAAACAATTCCGAGGCGCGTCCCTTGTACTGCACCAGCGGGTCGCGTTGAGCGTAGGCTTCCAGCCCGATCGACACGCGCAGCGCGTCCACCCGGGTCAGGTAGTCCACCCACAATTGCGAAATCACGCCCAGTAACAATTCGCGGTAGATCTCATTTTGCAGCCGTTCGCCCAGCAGGCGCGCAATTTGGATCAAGTCTTCGCCGGACAGTTCCTTCAAATCCGCTTCGGCGATCTCCTCGAAGCGCTCATTACCCAACAGGTGGCGCAGTTGCTCCTGCAGCGGCGCGCTCAACCGCGCCAGGGGAGTCTCGTTTTGCATCAGCCGGCGCAGTTCGTAATTGCCCCACACCTGTTGCAGCGCACGCCGCGCGCCGTCCAGGTGCTCTAAAATATCCTCCCGCAGCTCCTCCGCCGCGTGGTTTTCCAATCGGCTGGCGGCATGAAACACATAGGTCAGACGAATGACCTGCTGCCGCCCGCGGCGGTGGGTGCGCCGGTCGAAGGTCAATCGGCTGCCCTGCATCATCACGCCCAGCAGCCCAATCAGCGCAGCCCGATTTTGTTCCAGGGTAATTTTGCCGTCGCCGGCTTTTTCCAGGGCGGTATCCAGGTCGCGGGCAATTTGCCCGTTTGCCTCCGCCAAACGCGCCGTGCGCTCGCGCAGCAACCGCTCGACCTCGGCATAGATCATCCGCGCGGCGTCCTCCCAGTCCTTTCCCTGCAGTTGCGCCGGGCGGATATCCAGATCCTCCACCCGCCGTTGCAGCGCGCCAATCACTCGCACCAGCGTGGTGGCGAGCAGCGCGGCTTCCACCTGGTCCTTGACCCGATCCGCCAGTGACGAATCCCCCTGCGCCAGGGCACGCATTTCCTCGCTGCTCAGGCGCAGCGGCACGCGCGCTAAACCCGACAGTTCGTCCATCAATTCCTGCGGTCGCATCGTCCCGCCTGCTTCCTCCACCCGGTCCGGCAATCCCTCGAAGAACGTATCCACCGTTTCCAGCCGGTCGGATACCTGCTGCTGGATGGCTTCCTCGCTGCGTTCGAGCAGTTGTTCGGTTGCCCGCAGCAGGTGATTGCTCTCGGCTTCCAGTACGTTGCGCGCCAGGTCGAGCAGCGCCGCGCGCAGTTGCGCCACGCTAACCGGCGCATCGCCCAGCGCATCCTGCAGTTCTTCGATCATCAGGCGCAAGGTATAGGATGGGTAAGCCACCCCCTCGAAGGTAACCGGCGGTTGGATTTCGTCCAGGTACGCCAGCAATTTCCAGGGTCCTTCGTTGTCCTCCAGCGCGGCTTGCACGCGTTGTTTGATCTCGCTAAGCAGCATTTCGTGCACGTCGTCGCTCAGATCTTCCTTGACAAAGACGCGGTCGCGCTGTTCGTAAATGCGCTTGCGCTGCATATTGAGCACGTCATCGTACTCGAGCAGGTGCTTGCGAATGTCGAAGTTGTTGCCTTCCACCCGCCCTTGCGACTGTTCGACCAGGCGCGCCACCAGGTTGTTTTCAATCGGCAGGCTTTCGTCAAGGTTCAGCCGCGCCATCAGGTTTTCCACCTGCTGCCCGCCGAACAGGCGCATCAGTTCATCCTCCATCGAAAGGTAAAAGCGCGACGAGCCAGGGTCGCCCTGGCGGGCAGCCCGCCCGCGCAGCTGATTATCGATGCGCCGCGCCTCGTGCCGTTCCGAACCGATGACGTGCAATCCACCCAGCTGGCGCACCTTCTCCATCTCATCCATGTACTGCAAAAAGGCGCGCAGCGATTCCTCGTAGATGCCGTAGTCGGCGCTGTCCATTTCCAGCAGCGCGCGGCGGCGCTGTTCGTTCGACATTTCGTAGGGGTCTTCGACCACCCGGTTCAACACCCGGATCACATCCGCCAGAATATCCTCATCCAACTCGCCGCCCAGCTTGATGTCCACACCGCGCCCAGCCATGTTGGTGGCGATGGTGACGGCGCCGAACGCGCCTGCGCGGGCAATGATCAGCGATTCTTCGTCGTGTTTACGCGCGTTGAGCACCTGGTGCGGCACCCCACCCTGCAACAGCTTGACCAGCCGCGCGCGATCCTCCTCGCCCAGGTTAAGCAGGTTGAGCAGATGGTCGAGGTTTTCACCGTCTTCCGGGTTAATCGACGTCATCCCCACCGAGCGGGCAAAGGTGCGCAGCTCACCCAGATTTAGATCCGGGAGAGGTTTGTATAAAAATTGCAGTTCAGGAATCGCCACTTCGCTTTCCTGGCGGTTGTGCTTGCGCAGCCAGGCATGGCGCACCAGTTGCGCCTGCATCATGCGCCGCAGCAGGTCCGGCTGTAAACGCAGCGACAGCCGGTCGGAGTGTTCGACGGAAGTCGTGCCGACCAGTTGCGGGCGTCCGCGCACATGATAATGGACGATTTCCTGCACAATCGCGCGAATTTTCGCCTCTTCGGTGCGGTAGATCACATCCGGATAATCCTTGCGCCGCCAGAAGACCGGCGCTTTGAGCGCATCCTCCTTGCGGGCATAATAACTGTACTTGTAGCCGTATTCGTCCTTATCGCCGACTTCCATCAACTGCGGGTTGGGCTGGATGGCACGGTATTCCAGATTGGTGGGGATGGGCAGCACTTCCAGTTTGTAAATCTTGGAAAATTCCTCCGCCTCGGTGAGCGCGGTGCCGGTCATCCCCGCCAGTTTCTGATACATGCGGAAATAGTTCTGGATGGTGATGGTGGCATAGGTGATGTTTTCCGGCTCGACCTTGACACCTTCCTTGGCTTCCACCGCCTGATGCAGCCCTTCCGACCAGCGCCGTCCGGGCATCAAGCGTCCAGTGAACTCATCGATGATGACCACCTTGCCGCCCTGCACCAGGTAATCCTTGTTGCGCTTGAAGAGGAACTGCGCTTTGAGTGCCTGTTCCAGGTAGCCCAGCAGGCGCGCCTGCTCGGGGTGGATATCCTCCGGGCGCTCTGGATCGACCAGCGGCATGTCCAGAATTTCTTCGACGTGCGCCATGCCCACCTCGGTCAGCGTCACCGTCCGGTCGCGTTCGTTGATCTCGTAATCCTCTTCCTTCAAAGCGCGCACGACCTGCGCCATCTTAATGTACCATTCCGCCTCGTCGGCTGCCGGACCCGAAATGATCAGCGGGGTGCGCGCCTCGTCGATCAGGATATTATCCACCTCGTCCACGATGGCATAATAATGTCCGCGCTGCGAGCGCTCGTCCAGCCGGTAGGTCAGGTTGTCGCGCAAATAATCAAAGCCAAATTCGCTGTTCGTCCCGTAGGTGATATCCGCCAGATAGGCTTCGGCGCGCTCGACCATGCGCAGCTGGTGCTGATCCTCGAAGGGCGAGTCCTTTTCCAGGTCAACCAGAAAGGCTTTTTTGCCGTTTTCGGTGCGGCTAGCCATTTGCAGCACGCCCACGCTCAAGCCGAGCAGCTGGTAGATTGGCGCCATCCAGCGCGCATCGCGCCGGGCGAGGTAATCGTTGACCGTGACCAGGTGTACGCCGCGCCCGGTCAGCGCGTTGAGGTAGAGGGGCAGGGTTGCCACCAGCGTTTTCCCCTCGCCGGTGCGCATTTCAGCGATTTTGCCTTCGTGCAGTACCATCCCGCCAATCAGCTGCACTTCGTAATGGCGCAAACCAATGGTGCGTTTGCTCGCCTCGCGCACCGCCGCGAATGCCTGCGGCAGAATTTCGTCCAGGGTGTCTTTTTCCACCCGCTGGCGTTCTTTTTCATCTTCGATTCCATCAACCGCCTGGCGCAACTGCTCGCGGAATGTGTCCGTTATGGCGCGCAGGGCATCGTCGGAATAGGTCTCGAATTCGGCTTCGAACTGGTTGATCTGTTCGGCGCGCTCTGCCAGGCGCTGTACTTCTCGTTTATTCGGGTCGCCGCCCAACAAACTGACGATTTTCTTGAACATAAAACTCACCTTTCTGCGGCTGGATTATAGCATAGTCGCCAAAAGGGATAAAAACATTGCCCGGCTGGCGCATTCTACATGGCCCGCTGCGCCAGCCAGGCGGAAATGGATTAAATGTGAATGGCGTGTCCACTCAACCCGTGCGCCGCCTCCATGATGACCTCGCTCAGGGTCGGGTGGGCATGCACGTTGCGGGCGATTTCTTCCGCGGTCAGTTCCATATTGTGCGCCAGGGTCAGTTCCGGCAGCAGTTCGGTGACTTCCGGTCCGATCATGTGCGCGCCGAGAATTTCCCCGTATTTGGCGTCGGCAACGATCTTGACGAAACCGGCGTAGTCGCCCAGCCCAAGCGCCTTGCCGTTGGGCTGGAAGGGAAAACGCCCCACCTTGACTTGGTAGCCCTCGGCTTTGGCTTGCGCTTCGGTCAAACCAAAGGACGCCACCTGCGGCTGGCAGTAGGTGGCGCGCGGCATCATGCGGTAGTCCAGTTTGACCGTTGCTTGACCGGCAATGTTCTCGGCGCACACGATTCCCATCGCCGAGGCGACATGCGCCAGCAGCAACTGCCCGGTGACATCGCCAATTGCCCAGATGCCCGGTACGCTGGTCGCCATGCGTTCATCGATCTTGACGAAGCCGCGCTCATTCAGCGCAACCCCGGCGCTTTCCAAGCCCAGTCCGGCGCTATTGGGTTTAAAGCCAATCGCCACCAGCGTCTGTTCGGCTTCCAGGGTTTGTTCTTTGTTTCCGTCTGAAACTTTGACCTTGACCCCCTGTTCGGTCGTCTCGACCGCCAGCACCTTGTGCCCGGTAAGCAGCTGGATGCCGCGCTTGGTGAATGCCTTTGCCAGCTCGGCGCTGACTTCCTCATCCTCCAGCGGCACCACCCGCGGCAGCATTTCCACAATCGTCACCTGCGTTCCATAGGAACTCCACACTGTCGCGAATTCCACCCCAATTGCCCCCGCCCCGATGATGACCACCGATTGCGGGCGGCGCGTTTGCAGAATGGCTTCCCAATAGGTCAACACCTTTTCGCCGTCGGCTTTAACTCCTGGGATCATCGCAGCTTGCGCGCCGGTCGCCAGGATAATATTCTTCGCCTTGAAGGACTGCGCCTTGTCGTCGCTGCCGGTCACCTCGACCGTGTCCCTGGCGGTCAGCCTGGCCGTTCCCATGTGCACGTCGATCTTGTTCTTCTTCATCAAGAACCCGACCCCCTGCACCAGCCGCTTGGAGACCTTGCGGCTGCGGTCAACCGCCGCGGCGTAATCCAGTTCGAGTTTCTCGAACGAGATGCCAAACTCGCCCGCCCGTTCGCGCAGGATGTGCGCCAGTTCGGCATTGCGCAAAAGCGACTTGGAGGGAATACAACCGACGTTCAGGCACACCCCACCCAAAAATTCCTTTTCCACTACCGCGGTTTTCATGCCCAGTTGAGCCGCCCGGATTGCCGCCACGTAACCGCCGGGTCCCGCGCCTATCACGATCACATCGTAATCACTCATTGGTAGTTCCTCTTTTCATCGTACGTTTTCGCCTCGCCGCATCCGGCTCAACATTCATTGTACATTTTTCATTCCAAATGCGGGAGAGGGTATACAACCCTGCCCGCCCAAAGGTACCGTCAGCCACTCCAGGTTTCCAACACGTGGGCGATCTTCGCCAGGAATCCATCGGCGGAAGCCCCGTCGAGGATGCGGTGGTCAAAGGTCAGCGACAGGTACACCATCGGGCGCACCGCGATGGCATCGCCTTCCACTACCACCGCGCGCTTTTGCACCGCACCCACGCCGAGGATGCCACACTGCGGCTGGTTGATAATCGGCGTGGCAAACAGTGAGCCGGAGATGCCGTGATTGGTGATCGAAAATGTGCCGCCCTTGACCTCATCCGGCTGCAGGCGGTGCGCCCGTGCCCGCTGCGCCAGGTCGTTAATCGCCCGTGCCAGCCCCAATAGCGATAAACCGTCCGCGTGGCGGATGACCGGCACGATCAAACCCTCCTCGCCCAGCGAAACGGCAATCCCCAGGTGAATATCGCCGTGCAAAATCAACCCTTCGTCGCTCCAGGAGGAATTGACCTGGGGAAAAGCCTTCAACGCCGCCACCGCCGACGCGGCAAAATACGCCGTGTAGGTCAGGTTGACGCCGTCGCGGGCAAAGGCTGGCTTGCTGGCTTCGCGGTGGGCAACCACCCGCTTGAGATCGGCTTCCATGATCGTAGTGACGTGCGGGGCAGTACGCTTACTGAGCAGCATGTGCTCGGCAATGCGCTTGCGCATCGCGCTGTGCGCCACCACCCGGCTGCCAGATGCCGGCGGCGCGGGTTGCGGCTGGGACGGCGCAGCCGGTGGAGTGGAGGGCGGCGCGCCGCCCGGGAACATCAGTTCGGTCGGGCGGAACAGGTCGCCTTCACCGGGCGTTTCCCAAATCGCGGGCTGTTGCGCGGGTTCATCCTTCGCACCGCCCTGCAGATACGCCAGCACGTCCTTCTTGGTGATTCGCCCGCCCTGCCCGCTGCCTTGAATGCGGGTCAGGTCGAGGTTGTACTCGGCTGCCAGTTTGGCAACCACCGGCGAAATGAAACCCAGGTCGCGGTCGCGCCCGGCGGTAACGCTCCTGGCTGGCGGGACAGTTGCTTCCGCCGCGAGGGCTGTCTCCCCAACCGCATGCACAGACCCGCCGCCGGCATCTTCGCCCAGGCTTTCGCCCGGTTTGCCAATCCAGGCGATGATCGTCCCGGCTTTGACCGTTTCGCCTTCCGCCGCCAGAATTTTGAGCAGCACACCTTCCGCCGGGCTGGGAATTTCCGAATCGACCTTGTCGGTGTTGACCTCCAACAGCGACTCGAATTCGGCGATTGGCTCACCTTCCTTTTTGAACCAATGCGTTACCGTTCCCTCAACCACCGATTCGCCCAACTGGGGCATGATCACTTTTGTAGCCATCCTACCTCCTTGATTGCCCGCTTCTGCCGCGTCACCGCAGCCTTAATAGGCTGCCAGTTCGCGGATTGCCTGGGTAATTTTTTCCGGGTTGGGCATGAACCAGTCCTGCATCGGGTGGCTGAACGGCACGCCCGGCACATCCGGTCCGCACAGCCGCCGCACTGGCGCATCCAGATCGGTAAAGGCGCCTTCCGCAATTATCGCGGCGATCTCCGCGCCGTACCCGCCGGTCAGGTTGTCCTCATGCACGATCAACGCCTTACCGGTCTTGCGCAGCGAATCGAGAATCGTCACGCGGTCGACCGGGTAGATGGTGCGCAGATCGACCACTTCCACCTCGATACCCTCCGCGGCGGCTTTCTCGGCTGCCTGCAAAGCGTAATGGTGCATCATCCCATAGGCAAACAGGCTCAGGTCGCTGCCGCTGCGGCTGACCCGCGCCGGTCCAATTGGCACCACAATCTCTTCGCCCTCCGGCACCTCGCCGCGAATCAGCCGGTAACCCTTCTTCGGCTCCAGGTAAATGACCGGGTTCGGGTCGCGCACAGCCGCCTTGAGCAACCCTTTGGCGTCGTACGGGTTGGACGGAATGACCACCTTCAAGCCCGGCATGTGAGCGAAAAATGCCTCCACCGACTGGGAATGATACAGACCGCCGCCAATCCCACCGCCGTAGGGGGCGCGGATGACCATCGGCACGGTGAAATCGCCGTTCGAGCGGTAGCACATCCTGGCTGCTTCGCTGACGATCTGGTTGAAGGCGGGGTAAATAAAATCGGCAAACTGGATTTCGCAAATCGGGCGCATGCCATACAGCGCCGCGCCGATACCCACCCCGACAATCGACAATTCCGCCAGCGGCGAGTCGATCACCCGTTCCTCGCCGTATTTATCGAACAGCCCAACCGTCGCACGGAACACGCCGCCGCGTTTGCCCACGTCCTCCCCAACAATGAAGACGCTCTCATCCCGCGCCATTTCCTCATCCATTGCCTGCCGGATGGCTTCGACCAGGGTCATTTCAGCCACGGCGCACCTCCTCGGCGTACACCGGGTACGCGGCTTCTTCCGCCGCCGGGTATGGCGCTTGTTCGGCATATTGCACGGCTTCATCAACCATTTTTTTGGCTTTTGCCTCCATTTCTTCCACTTTGGCGGCGTCCAGCAGCCCTTGCTTTTCCAGGATGCGCCGGTTGATCAGCAGCGGATCGCGTTTCTTGTTCTCCTCCACCTCCTCGCGCGAGCGGTAGGTGCGGTCGTCATCATCCGACGAATGCGGCGTGATGCGGTACATGCGCGCCTCGATCAACGAAGGACCTTTGCCGCTGCGCGCCATCTCGACCGACTCGCGAAACGCATCGTACACGGCAAACACGTCGCTGCCATCCACCGAAATACCGCGCAGCCCCAATCCGCACGCCCGGTCGGCAGCGCTGGGCACTGCCATTTGTTTATCCTGCGGTACCGATATGGCATACTGGTTGTTTTGCACCAGAAAGATCACCGGCAGCTGGTGAATTGCCGCCCAGTTGACCGCCTCGTACCACTCGCCCTGCGAGGTCGAACCCTCGCCCAGGGTGGTCAGCACTACTTTGTCCTCGCGCCGCATTTTGATCGCCAGCCCGATTCCCGCCGCGTGCGGGCATTGGGTGGCAACCGGCGCGGAATGACTGATCGCATTGGCGCGCCGCAACCCCCAGTGACTGGGCATTTGCCGCCCGCCGGAGTTGGGTTCCTCGCGCTTGCCCATCAGACTCATCACAAATTCGCGCGGCTCGTAACCCAGGCACAGCATTAACGCCAGGTCGCGGTAATAGGGCGTCACCCAGTCGTAGCCGCGCCGCAGCGCGTACGCCGCCCCGACCTGGGCTGCCTCCTGACCGATCCCGGAGATGTGAAAGGCGATCCTGCCCTGACGGTGCAACACCCAGGCGCGCTCATCCAGCCGCCTGGCTAGCAGCATCATCCAGTACATTTCCAGCCGAGTTTCACTGCTTAATTCCATGCGTGTTTTCCTCCTTTAGCTAAACAAAACCGACGGTTGCCCCGATTCACTCGACAGCCCGTTCATATTGTACTCAACCTGCTTCGTCCTTTCAGGAGACCGCGTCGAGCAAGCCCATGGCTTCCAGCATCTCCTGATTGGAAGCAAATTTGAAATCCTCCAGCCCTTCGGCACGCATGCGCTGCTGTTCGGCGCTTTCCAGCAGCGCCAGTGATTCGCGCGTAACCACCGGGTGGGGTAATTCCATCAACCGCCTGCGCAGGCGGTCCACCGCGCTGCAGTCGCCTTCCGGCAAGTCTTGCACGTAGTGCAGTATTGCCCGCGCCCCATTGACTCCGTCCTTGCGCGCGACGCCTACCAGTCCGCTGGATGCCTTGCGCGACCAGCCCGCCACGAACACACCGGGGATAGGCTCATTCCGGTCACTGTCATACGCCTCGTAGGACTCGCCTTCAATGGGGTGGCGCGGCTGCGGGTCTTTGTCGAAGGCAAAATGATGCACCGGCAGTCCCAGGTTTTCGTCCACCCGGTCGCCGATGGCGAAGATCACCGTATCCACGTCGAACAGTTCGGTTTTACCCAAACCACGCGCCTTGACCTCGCCACCCTCCAGCAGCAGGTCGTTCTCCTCCACTTCCAGCCCGCCAACCCGCCCGCTGCCATCATCCAG
>JBBIQB010000089.1:10474-12907 GCA_037442545.1 Bellilinea sp. | reverse complement strand
TTAAAAAACCAGCCCTCTGCTTTTTCCCCATAAAGCAGAGGGCTGTATGCAATGGTTGGTATGAAAGCGGGCGGCGCAAAGGCACCGCCCGTTTAAGACTGCGGGGATTACCGGATTACTTGACCAGCGGCAGTTCGGCAGCCACCCAGGCGTTGGTGCCGCCCGCCAGGTTGACCACGTCGGTGTAGCCGTTCATGCGCAGTGCCATCAGCACAATCGCGCCGCGGTGACCGGACTTGCACACCACCACGATCTTGGCGTCCTTGGCAGGCAGTTGAGCCAGCTGATTCCACACGTCATTGATCGGGTAATTGACCGAACCATCGATGTGGCCGTCTTCGGTGAATTCCTTGGCTGTACGCACATCGAGAAGGAAGGGCTTGGCGTCCTCACCCAGCATGGCGTTCAGGTCGCCTGAGCGGATGGTGCCAAAGCCTTCCGGCAGACCGGCAAAGAAGGCTTTCAGGCCTTCCAGGCGCAGCGCATCCACCGCCGGGAGGCTGCCTGCGGCGGGTGCAGCCGGCAGCGAGCCGGTTACCACCGGCAGTTCGGCTTTCTTCCAGGCGCCCAAACCGCCGCCCAGGTTGACCACGTTGGTGTAGCCGAGCATTCGCAGGGCTGACAGGGCGAACCCACCGCGGTGACCCGAAGCGCAGTAGATCACGATTGGCTGGTCCTGGGCGGGTAGTTTATCCAGGTTGTCGAGCAGCTCGCGCACCGGGATGTGCACCGCGCCAGCAATATAGCCGTCCTTTTCCAGTTCCGCAACATCGCGGATATCCACCAGGAAGGGCGGGTTTTCCGCCAGGGCGGTGTTTAGGTTGGCAGGCGTAGTGGTGTAGAAGCCTTCCGGCAGGGTGGCGAGGAATTCGCCCCACACCACGTTCCAGTCAACCACGCCTTCCAGCGCGAATCCGGCAGCCTTCCAGGCATTGACACCGCCCGCCAGGTTGACCACGTTGGTGTAGCCCAGCAGGTGCAGACCCATTGCCGCCACCGAGCCGCGGTGACCCGAAACGCAGTAGATCACAATCGGGGCGTCCTTGGCGGGCAGCTGGTCGAGGTTGGCGAACAGGGTTTCGAACGGCAGGTTGACCGCGCCGGTAATGTAGCCGTTCTTCTGGAATTCTTCTTCGCGGCGAATGTCCACCAAGGTCAGTGCTTTACCTTCCACCAGATCGGCGTTGAGTTTGTCGGCTTTGGTGGTAAAGAAACCTTCCGGCAGGTTGGCAAACCAATCGGCGAACAGGTCGTATAGTGCCTGATCCTTGATTTCGGGAGCCGTGCCAGCCGCAGGCGCAGCCGGCAGCGAGCCGGTTACCACCGGCAGTTCGGCTTTCTTCCACGCGCCGATACCACCAGCCAGGTTGCGCACGTTTTCATAGCCCAGCAGTTTGAGTGCCGCCAGGGTGAACCCGCCGCGGTGTCCCGAGGCGCAATAGATCACAATCGGCTGGTCCATGGCGGGCAGCTTGTCCAGGTTGTCCATCAGCTGGCGCACCGGGATGTTGACCGTGCCTTCGATGAAACCATCCTTTTCCAGTTCCGCGGGCTCGCGCACATCCAGCAGGAAGGGCGGCTTTTCGACCAGTTCTTCATTCAGCTTGGCAGCCGCGATTGTGCCGTAGCCCTTGTCGGCGGGCAGTTCCGCTACCAGACCGCTCCATAGCGCCTGGATGTCCAGTTCAGGCTGGGGCACTTCGGTCGGGACGGCGGTTGGCTCGACCACCGGCGGGGTGGTGGGTTCAACTACCGGCGCCGCGGTCGGGGTCGCCGCCGGGGCACAGGCACTCAGCACCAGGCTGAGCAGAACGAGCAAGATAACGGGTAAAGCAAGCTTGCGATTCATTCTATCTCCTTCTTGATTGGGTATTGAACATCCAAGCACAGTACGATTTTGTCCTTGCAAAGAGGTTTACTGTCCCGGTAGGGGCGCCGGAATTTCTTCGACGATCACCCTGCGGTTGGCTTCCAATTCTTCGGGCTTGACCTTGTCAGCCGTCAGGAAAATATCCGCATTGCCATGACAGCTGTTGCACGACCGGTTTTGGGGCGTATTGCGCTGGATATTGTGCGGAGTGGCATACATCCAGGTTGGGAGCAGGTTGAAGTTGGGCAACAGGTTTTCGCCGTAGTATTCGTAACTGGTCGGCGCAACCGGCACGTGGCGCACCGGCACGTACTCGTACGGACGGTTCTCGTTGTAGAGCGGGTTCCTGCCGATGAAGAAGGTCAGGTAGGTCGCCTCGGTACGGAAGAATGGCTTGCCGGTGGTTTCGCTGATGGCGACGTGGCAGCCATCGCACGAGGTGTACTGCACCGAATGGCACACATGGCAGGAGAGGGTATCGTCGTGTATTGTGTGCTGCAAGATCGGGTCACCCTGCTGTCCGACGGTGGTATGGCAGGTGGTGCAGGCGGGCGATTGTTCGC
>JBBIQB010000089.1:0-10463 GCA_037442545.1 Bellilinea sp. | reverse complement strand
TGCCGCGCGCATCGGGGGGCGTGCTGTGCAACGATTCGCCGCTGTGGCAGGCAACGCAGTTCATCCGCCCGACACGGAAGTGCACATCGCCGGGGATGCCCTCGTGCTTGCCCAGGTATTCATCGCCCACGCGCGTGCCGTGGCAACCGGTGCAGGTGCGGGTCATCGGCGGGGTTTTGACGAAATTGTGCCCGTCGAGCAAGCCGCCGCCCAAGTGCTGCGGCTGGGTCAGGTGGCACTCGGTGCAGGTGGTGTGGCACTTGGCACAGTGGTTATTGAAGGCTTGATCCAGCGCGGCGTGGTTTTCCGGCACGCTGCGCGCCCGCATGGCCACCGGGTAACCGGACAGCGAGGCGTGCAGGCTGCTGGGGAATTCTGCGGTGATCTCGGCGTGGCAGCGGTCGCAACTGCCCACACCATCGGTGATCGGATTGGCGATCAGTCCTTGGTGAGCGGTGTCCTTATCCGGCGATTGGGTGCCGCCATGGCACTGCACGCAAGTGAATTGCCCGTGAGTCGATTCGAGGAAACTCGGACTGACCAGAACTTTCTCCCATGGCTCCAACGGAGCCACTTCGCCCCCTCAGCCAGCCCCTTCGGATTCTTCGACCACCACCTCCTCGGGCTTGGCGGTTTCGATCAGGCTGTCTTGGTCGGTGTGGCATTCCACGCAGTAGTCCACCTGCGACACGGCGGTCGCCTCCGGGCTGGGGGAAGCCGCCGGGACGGTCGGCTGCTCAACCTGCGCGGTTGGGGTGGGCTGGGGCGGGCGGGCGCAGGCAGCCAGCACAACCAGCAGGGCTGCCATTGCAAGCCATACACGCAATTTTTGCATAGTACGCTCCTGGCACAAGGGTTCCATTGATTTTTTTCATTTTAATATTTATTTAATCTTTGGTTTAGTGCAAATTGTCACAATTTATGATCGCAACCTATGATAAAATATGATAAGTTGTACTTATAGTTCGATCAATTCGGATTGTTTGTGCCCGCCGGATTGAAGAACAGCCGCCGGGGGGCGTGATCCGTTTTTCCCAGCGCGGTTGCGGTTCGAGGAGGCGTGTCCCATGTTCGACCCCCATCAGTTGCGTGTTTTTATCGTTGCTGCCGAAATGCTCAACTTTTCGCAGGCGGCTCGTAAATTAAACCTGTCGCAGCCGGGCATTACCCAGAATATCCAGACACTGGAAGCCCAACTGGGCGAGCCGCTTTTCCTGCGCAGCGGGCGCAGGCTGCAGTTGAGCGACGCCGGGGCAGCCTTTTTGCCGCTTGCCCGCCAGCTGGTCACGCTCAACCTGCGCGCGCGCGAACTGGTGGACAACAATCGCGGGCAAATCAGCGGTCAGTTGACCATTGCCTGCAGCACCACGCCGGGCAAATATGTTCTACCGGTGGTGGTGGGCAATTTCCTGCGCTGTTACCCGCGCGTCAGCGCACAGTGCCTGGTGGTTGCCCGCCCCGCCGCGCTGGAATTGCTCGAAAAAGGCGAGGCGCAGTTTGCCTTTTCCAGCAGCATCGACGAGTTTGACCACCATTACGAATTCCGCCCGTTCATCACCGACCCCATCCGCCTGATCGTCCCGGCTGACCACCCCTGGGCGTACCGCGGCGAGATCGAACTAGAGGAACTGCGCGGCGAGCGCTTCGTGCTGCGCGAAGAAAGCGCCGGCACCTACCGGGTGGTCAAGTCGATGCTGGCAAAGCACGCCATCAACATCCACGACCTGCCGGTGGTGCTGCGCATGGGCAGCTCGGAGGCGATTGCCATTGCCGTGCAGCGTGGGGTTGGGGTGGGTTTTGTGTCGCAGATGGTGCTGCACCACCTGGCGCTGCATCACATCGCCGTCATCACGGTGCGCGGGGCAACGTTCGAGCAGGAAATCTACATGTGCCGCCACCGCCTCAATCTGGGCGGCAGCGCGGCGCTGGCATTTTGGGAATTTGTCTTTTCGCAGCGGGAGGCGATCCGGGCAGAACTGGCATCCTATCCGCGAGCGCAAGAATGGGTCATTTAAACGCCGTGCGGCTGGTGTTCCACTCCGGCTGCAGCAAGGCGAACAGCATGTCATCCTGAAAGCGGCCGCGGATGTAATCGTGGTCGCGCATGACGCCTTCCATTTTGAAGCCCAGCCCGTACAGCAGGTTTTGCGAGCGCGCATCGTTGGGATCGACCAGCGCCTCGATGCGGTGCAGTTTCATGTGCTCGAAACCGTACGCCAGCACCACTTGCAGCGCCTCGCGCATGTAGCCCTGTCCCCAATAGCGCGGGCTGAGGTCATAGCTCATTTCGGCGCGGCTGCGCGCCGTGTCCCAGTGGTGAAAACCGCAGGTGCCAATCAGGTCGCCGCTTTCGCGGTCGAAGGCGCCCCAGCGCAAGCCGCTACCGCTGCGCTGCATCTCAGCCAGGCGGGTAATCCACGCCTCGGCGTGCGCGGGCTGGGTCATGGCGGGCACGTCGATGTAGGTGGTCACTTCCGGAATTCTGTAAAGCGCCAGCAAGCCGGGCGCGTCGCGCGCTTCCAGCGACCGCAGGATCAGCCGCTCGGTTTCCAACAGGTAAGGGGAAGGGGATTCGCTGTCCATACCCTATGATTATACTGCCCCGCGCCGGTTTTAAGGCGTGGCAGTCGAAGGTTAAATTCGGCGCTCAACCCGCCCAAAAGGGATTGCCGGTGAATGGCGGCGGGACGTAGCCGGTCATCCAGCCTGCGTCACAGACGAGATCAGGGATATGGGTTGTAGAAGGTTGGGGTGGGTGCCACCGGGTAGGGGTAGTCCTCCCCCGGTGTGACTTGCGGCGGCGGGTAGCCCGGGTCACCGGGCTGCGGGGTGGCGCCCGGTTGCGGGGTGGCGCCGCCCGGCAGGGTAGGCTGGCGCACCGGCGTGACGCCCGGCGGCAGGGTGACCACCGTGGGAAGCGGCGGCGGCTGCCCAGGATAGACCCACGAGGTCGGCGTGGGACGGACGCCGCTCAACTTTTCGCTGATGTCATTGACGTACTTAATTGCCCCCTGGCAGGCAGGTTCCAGTTTGGCGGCGACGTTATCCCAATTAAGCGGCTGTCCAAGCGCAATCACCTGGCGCAGCGCGTTGGACAGGCAGCCCGAACCGGCGTTGTAATTGACCAGGGTCAAGCGCCACAGGTCTTCGTAACTGGCGGATGCGCCCGCCGCGCGCCCGGTCAGATTGCTGAACACCCGCCCAACCTGCTCGCAGTTGCCGATCATCCCTTCGGCAAAGACGCGGATGCTGAAATGCGCCTGCGAAAGGTCGATCCCGGCGGGGCAATCGGCGCAGGCGGCGTTGACCTTGCCGACCAGCGCTCCGCGCAACAGGGCGCGCTCTTCTTCTTTTATATTCCCAAAGCCGAGCGCGCAGCGGCTGTGGTGCAGCACCAGCGGGCAGAACCCCTCGAAGAAGGCTGGATTCCACAGCAGTATCGTATCGGCGCCTTTCTCGGTCAGCTGCCCCAGTCCGGCTTCCTTATAATTCTGGTAGATACCGGGCCAGAACTGGCTTTCACGGCTGAAGATGTTCTTGAGCAACTGGGCTGGCACGCCCGTATCCAGCGCGACTTGAAGAATCTCCTGATCGAACTGGTTTTGCCACGCCACCACCTGATCGTAGGCTGCCCGCACGCCGCACTCGCTGGCGGTCAGCGGGGTTTGCAGTCCGCCGTCGCGGCACTCGCTGGCATCCACCTCGCCGTTGGCGATCAACATGCCCGCCAAGTAGTACAGGCTGACCGCCGAATATAACGCCTGCGGGTCTTCGGGCGTGGTCAGCCAGGGCGCCGGTCCGCCAATGGGCGGGAAGGACTGCCAAATGTCCGAGCAGGAAGCCAGCGCGCCGCCGCGCCATTGCGTGCTGAGTACATCGACGTAGTACAGCGGCGTATCGTTGGAGTCGCCCTCCGGCGACATGAAATCGCCCTGCGGGATGACCCGCACCAGGGCGGAATACTTCTTGCTCGAATCGCCGAAGCTGGAATCCGCCCAGAACTCGATGTTCATCCCGCCCTGACCGGTCGGCTGGAGCGGGATGGCGCAGGCCTCGCCGTTGCACACGAAAGGCACACCGTTGACCTGCCCCTGAATGCTGATGATCATCTCATTGGGCAGCGGCTCCTCGCCGGTCAGCAGCAGGTTGGGCAGCGCGTCGCAGCGGTTGCCGGGCGGCTGGGGCGTGCAGCCAGCCACGCTGACCCACACCGAAGGCAGCGGCAATTCGACTTCGACTTCCTTGCTGGCGGGGTACTGGGTAAAGTGGTGCAAGTACAAACCTTTGCAGGTTTGCGCGGTCTGTTCCGGCATGGTCAGCGCGCAGGGCGGGGTCGCCAGCCATTCGTTGTACAGCGTACTGCCGCACCACACGCGGATTTCATCCGCGATGGGCAGCCCTTCATGCTCGACTAGAAAACGGCAGGTGATGTCGTTGTCTTTCCAGCGCACCAGCCACCATTCGTGGCGGGTAAATTCGACCTTGAGGGCGGTCAGGCGTTTGGGCGCTTCCGGGGTGGCTTCCTCGGCGAGCACAGGCGCAGGCGCAGGCAGTGAGACTGCCAACAGTCCACCGGCAAGCACCAAAATGACCCCCAACAACGCCAGCCGTTTCATCCTGCTCCTCTCCGAAAAACTTGCAGGGTTCGTGCCAGAAACCAGGAACTGCGATTAGTTTATCACATTTCACTGGCGAAAAATGTGCTGGAGTTAACAGCCTCTTTTCAGTTCCGGGCTGACGGGTATTGGGGTTGGGACAACCGGCGCGCGGTTCGCACGTTACGCCGCGCGGTTTACCCGCCGCAACGAGAAACCGGCGTGGTTGATCCGCGCCGGTTCCCAAAGAGATCCCCTGTGAAATTGACAGAACTACTGTTCGACTAGCTGCCCGCGAACCTCGCCCGCCGGGTTGAGCGCAGTGTGGACGTTGACGTACATCAAGCCGTCGCGCAGGTAACCCATGAATTGGCCGCCACTGACACCCCAGGCGGAGAGCTGCGCCGCGCCAATCGTGCCGGTGATGAACAGGTTGCCGTCGGCATCGTAGGTGCACGCGCCAACCACCGCCGGGGCAGGGTTGCCGCACAGCGTCATCAGCACCGGGGCGTTTTGGGTTGTATCCGCCGGGGCGTGCAGGTGTACGCCGGTTGCGGCGCCAGACAAATTGCGCACGAAGACACTGAAATTGACGCTGCCGTCGGCTGCCAGCGAGAGGATGGCAGACCCGCGCGCGTTGGAGCCAACCACCTGGTGCAGTTCATTGGCTATGGACAGGCTGGCTTTGAAGACCACCTTGCGGGCGGCTACTGTGCTTACCGGCAGCGCCAGCACCAGCGCCGCCAGTAGGATGGCTATCATCGGAAGGAACGTTTTGGTACGCATCGATAAACCTCCTGGTACGGATAATCGGGGGGGGAACACAGGGTCAATTAGCATTGTACTGCGGCGATTTTCGGAAATCAATTACCGTATTGGTCAATATTATTATAAATTCGAGAGAATCTCGCCGCCAAGTGGACGCGAAAAGCCGCCGCCAGCCTGCTATAATTCAAACGATGCCCCCCCCACGTCACCTTCCGCGCCAGTTATTCGCAGCGGGCGCAGCGGCGGGCTTGCTGCTGGGTTTGGTTTTGCTGCTGGCTGGCTGTACGGCGCGCGCAACTCCGCCGGGCGACACGCCCAGCGCAACTGCGTCTGCCACCCGTGCCGCCCCGCCAACCGGACAGCCAATGCCTGCCGGTCTGCGCACCGCGCGCCCGGTCTATCCCACCCCGCGCCTGACCCCCATCACGCCCATCCCGCCGCCGCTGGCGGGCATCCGCCTGCCGGTCGAGGTGCGCACGCTGGCGCTGATTGGGCTGGATAACCTGAGCCCTTTCTCCGGGCGCGGTGATGCGGTGGCGCTGGTCTTCTACCATCCCCGCCTGGGGCGCGCCAGCATCCTTTCCATTCCACCGGATGTGTTCGTCAATATCCCCGGCTACACCATGCAGCGACTCAACGCGGCTTACGCGGTTGGCGGGGCGCGCGCCCTGGCGGACACGCTGGAGTACAATTTCGGCGTCCGCCCGGACGATTACGCCGTAGTGCGGCTGGAATCGTTCGTTTATTTCATCGATGACCTGGGCGGGCTGGAAGTAACCGTCGCCGAGCGCATGCCGCAAATCTGCAATGACATTCCACCCGGGCGCCACCAACTGGACGGCGACCAGGTGATGTGCTACCTGCGTTACCGCGTTGGACAGGATGAGCAAAACCGCAGCCTGCGCCAGCAGGAAATCCTGCGCCTGATCATCCAGCGGCTGGTTTCGGGCGGCAACCTGGTGCGCCTGCCAGAACTGTACCAGCGCTACCGCGGCAGCGTGGACAGCAGCCTGGCGCTGGACGACCTGCAAGCGCTGATCCCGTTTGCGCTGCGGCTGGGCGATTCCAGCCACCTGGGGCTGTTTCAGGTCAGCCAGACGGCGCTGCGCACCTGGGAGATTCCCCAGGCACTGCGCCCGGTGGTCTTCGTGCCCGAACAGGGCGCGCTTGCCCGCCAGGTGCAAGACGCGATCGATTTCGTGCTCACCCCGCAGCCCAACACCGGCCGGGTGCTGACCCTGGAAGCCGAATTGACCACCAGCCCAACCCCGACCAGCACGCGCACGCCCACGCTGACGCCGACGGTCACCGCCACGCTGCCGGCGACGATCACGCCCACCCCGACCATCAGCCAGACGCCGACGCCCACCGGCTCCATCAGCCCAACCGGCTCGCTAACCGTCAGCCCGACCGTCACCGTCACGCTCACCCCCTGACGTGTGCCGAATAAGGGCATACCATTCAACACGCTCAGGGCACGCCCTGCCGTACCCCACGACACCAAGTTATCACCCAAATCGTCCAAATTTCACCTCCAGCCTGTGTTATCATTAAGCAAAGCCCAATCAGGAGACGATGGAATGACGCAGGTGGAACGGGAACGCGCCGGATTCACGGAAAGCTTCGCCGAAGTTCCGGCAGCCCCCAGTTCGTTGTTTCGGATTGTGCGATACGCCCTTACCCGCCTGGTGTTGATGGTGGCGATGTTGGCTGCCGGTTTATACCTGGCAGTGGTGATGATCAACTACGGCGGCTTTATAGACAAAATCATCGAGGACAACATCTCCAACGTCCTCATGGGCATGTCGATGGGCATGTCCGGCATGCCGGCGGAGGAAAAATTTGCCGCTTTGGAACTTGCCGAGCAGCAAATGCGCGCCGCCAATCGCCTGGATGAGCCTTTCCTGTTGCGCTGCCTGGAATGGACCTGGCGGGCAGCCACCTTCGATTGGGGCTTAAGCGGCGCGCAGACGGCTGCCGGCGGTTCATCCACTACGGTTGCCGGGGAGATTCTCACTCTCCTGCCCAATACCCTGCTGCTGGCGGGCTCCGCCAACCTGATCCTGTTCTTCGCCAGCGTGTTCCTCGCGCTGGTGCTCTCGCGGCGCTACGGCAGCCTGCTGGACAAGCTGGTGGTGACCCTCTCGCCGCTTTCATCCGCCCCCAACTGGATTTATGGCGTGCTGCTCATCCTGGTCTTCGCGATCGAACTGCGCATGCTGCCGTTTGGCGGTATGCACGGCGCGATCCCCCCCGAAACCCGACTGGAAGCGCTGGGTACACTCGCCCGCCACATGATCCTGCCGGTCAGCGCCATCTTCCTGAGTACGTTTTTCAAGAGCGTGTATGCCTGGCGCACCTTTTTCCTGATCAATTCGCAGGAGGATTACGTCGAGCTGGGGCGCGCCAAGGGGTTGACGCCGCGCATGCTCGAACGCGCTTACATTCTGCGCCCAACGCTGCCGTTCGTCGTTACCAGTTTTACCGTACTGTTGATCACCTTCTGGCAGGAAGTGATCGCCCTGGAGGTGCTGTTCAACTGGCCCGGCGTGGGCGCGTCCTTCCTTGCCGCCATGCGCGCCAACGACCGCGACCTGATGATGGGCTTGATCGTCATTTTTGCCTACCTGCTGGCGGTCTCGGTGATTGTGCTGGACATCTTCTATGTGCTGATCGACCCGCGCGTGCGCCTGGACAACCCGGTTTTGCGCCCGCGCGCGGCGCGTATGCCGTTCCGTCCGCTGCACTGGTTAAAAACCCGCCCTGCGCTGCCACCCACGCGCCTGCGCCCGCTGGCGCCCGCCGCGGAGGATGCCACGGCGTATGCCCACCAACCCACCCTGCGCATTAAATCCCGCACTCCGTTGGATGAAATCATCCATGAAATCCGCCGCTACCCGACTGCCATCGCCGGGGTGGCGGTGATCCTTGCCCTGATCGTGCTCTCGATCTATACCATGGTGCTCATCCCCTACGATGACGCCGTGCGCTACTGGCGCGGCGAGCCGCGCGACCTGTACGCCAACCCCCTCAATGCCCACCCGGTGTGGGAAAACCTGTTCCGCAAAGGCAAGCAACCCGCCACCCTGGTGCTCGATAGCCGCAAGGGCGCAGGACAGCGCCAGGAGGGGAGGTTATCGCAAACCCAGCGCAACATCGTCCTGACCTTTCCATTCGAATACACCGCCGACGGCTTCCCGCAGGATATTGTGGTCTACATGACTGCCCGCTACCGCCAAAAGCAGCCGCTGGTCAGCCTGTATTGGGGCACGCCCGATGGCGAAATTCGCCTGACCAACTTCACCATGCCGCCCAACCAGGGGTACGCCGTATCACAGGATGATCGCCTGCGCCGCCGCCTGCGCGCGGACGATTCGGTCGTTGCGCTGTTCACCCTGCCGGAAGGGGAGACCGCCCGGGCGCAAAAAGGGTTGTACACGCTCAAGGTGGACGGTGTCTTCTTTGAGGAAGACGTCGATTTGCAGGCGGAAGTGATCCTGCACGGGCAAGTACACGGACTGGCCGGCACCGATCACCGCCGCCGCGACCTGATGATGGCGGTGCTGTGGGGCGCGCCGATTGCCCTGGCGTTCGGGCTGCTCGGCGCGGTTGGCACGACGCTTTCGACCATGTTCCTCGCCTCGATTGGGGTGTGGTTCGGCGGCTGGCTGGACGAAGCCATTCAGCGCATTACCGAAATCGTCATGATCCTGCCGGTGCTGCCCATCGCGCTGATGGTCTTTTTCATCTATTCCAAGAGTATCTGGGCGATTCTCGGCGTGGTTATCCTGCTCAACCTGTTTGGCAGCGCGATCAAGAACTACCGCGCCATCTTCCTGCAGATCAAGCAATCCTCCTTTGTCGAAGCGGCGCAGGTGTACGGGGCGGGGGATTTGCGCATCATCACCCGCTATCTGATCCCGCGCATTCTGCCGGTGATGGTGCCGCAGCTGGTCGTCCTGGTGCCCGGTTTCATCTTCCTGGAAGCCACCCTGGCATACCTGGGGGTTAGCGATATTTACCTGCCAACCTGGGGCAAGGTGATCAAGGACGCCATCACCATCGGCGCGTTCCAGGCACACCACTACTGGTTCATCATTCCCATTTCCCTGCTGCTGATCACCGGGCTGGCATTTGCCATGCTGGGTTTCTCGCTCGACCGGGTGTTCAACACCCGCTTGAAAGACTTCCGCTAAACGCACCGGCAGGCGGCGGATGATCCTGTCCCCTTGCGGAGGAAACATGCACACCAACGACTGGCAGGACTTTTTTGATCATTATGCCCCGTTGTACATGGGCGAATCGTTCGTCACCGCTACCCTGGCGGAGGCGGATTTTCTGGTGGAGCAGCTTCACCTGCAGCCGGGAATGCGCGTGCTGGACGTGGGCTGTGGCAGCGGGCGGCACGCAGTGGAACTTGCCCGGCGCGAATACCGCGTCACCGGCGTGGACATCAGCCGCGGAATGCTGGCGGAGGCACACAAAGCTGCCGCCGCGGCGGGCGTAGCGGTGGAATGGGTGCACAGCCCGGCGCAGGCATACGCCGCCGTGCAGCCGTTCGACGCGGTGTATTCGGTTTGCGAGGGGTCGCTCTCGCTGCTCGGCGCGCAAGACGCCTACGACCGCGATTTGAGCATTCTGACGGTGCTGTTCGCCGCGCTCAAGCCGGGCGGGCGCGCGCTGATTACCGTGCTCAACGCAATGCGCTACTTCCGCATGTACCACCAGGAGGATATCCATGCCGGGCGCTTCGACCCGCTCCAATCGGTCGAGAATGGATTCATGGAGGTGGACACCCCCCAAGGCAGGCGGCGCATCCCCACCCGCGAGCGCGGTTACGTGCCGACCGAGCTGCGCCTGATGCTTGAACAGACCGGCTTCGTTGTGGACGGCATCTATGGCGGGACGGCCGGCGATTGGGGCATCCGCCCGCCGCAGCTGGACGAGATGGAATTGATGGCGCTGATGAGCAAGCCGCGCGCCGATTAGCGCGCTGCAAAGCCATTACGCGCATGGGTTTGCCGGGCATCTTTCCTGAACATATACTCTATCCTGTCAAGATGACGCTTGAATATCATCCCTAATTCTTGTACAATCTTG
>JBBIQB010000088.1:0-13253 GCA_037442545.1 Bellilinea sp. | reverse complement strand
TTTTACCGAGAAGGATCTTTTGTCTACCTGTCAAGCTTTCTTGAAAAAGCCATAGCCCTGCCCGGATTGACGCTTGACAACCCCTGCAAATTGGAGTAGACTATTTTTAGGTATTCCTAAATATTATTTTAGGTAATATTCAGGGTGTTATGATGCCAAAAGACCTGACCGAATCGATCGAAAATTACCTCAAAGCCATCTACGAACTGACCAGCGCCGGGCAGCCCGCCAGCACGTCCAGCCTGGCGGAGCGGCTCAACATCAAGCCCGCCTCGGTCACCGGCATGATCCAGCACCTGGCGGACGTCCAGCCGCCGCTGGTGGAATACAGCAAGCACCGCGGCGCCACCCTCACCGCGCATGGCGAGCGCGCCGCGCTGGAGGTCATCCGCCACCACCGCCTGATCGAAACCTACCTGGTGGAGGCACTGGGCTATTCCTGGGACGAGGTGCACGAGGAAGCCTGCCGCCTGGAGCATGTTATCTCGGAGGACTTCGAGCAGCGCATTGCCGCCGCGCTGGGACACCCCCAACGCGACCCGCACGGCGATCCGATTCCCACCACCGAACTGGTCATGCCCGCCGACTCGGAATTTCCGCTGCCAGCGCTGGAAATCGGCAGCGCAGCGGTGGTGCGGCGGGTCAAAGCCAGCAACCCCGCCTTGCTGCGTCATCTGAAAGGGCTGGGCATCATCCCCGGCGCGCGCCTGAGCGTGCAGGCAGTTTCGGAATTCGACCGCAATCTCACCGTTCATCTGCCCGCGCGCAATGCCAGTCTGGTGTTGGGCGCCGCGATTAGTAAACACATTTGGGTTGACCTTGTGGAGGAAGAGTAGCCTATGCAACCGCTTTATTGGCTGTTTTTGGTAATCATTCTGCTGATTTTGGTCTTTCTGCCGCGTGTGGGGCTGTTTGCCCAGTACCGCAAGTGGCGCGCCGCGCTGGAGCGCGAACAGGTGGAGGACGCGCTGAAACACCTGCTCGACCGCCAGCGCGAAGGGCGCTTCGCCTCGCCCGAATCGCTCAGCGGTGCGCTGGGCAGCCCTGCCAACCGGGCGATGCGCCTGGTGCAAAAAATGGAAACCCAGGGGCTGCTGGTGACGCGCGGCGCGCAGTTGCAGCTGACCGCCGAGGGCGAGCGCTGGGCAATTCACATTGTCCGCGCCCACCGCCTGTGGGAACGCTACCTGGCAGACGAAGCCCGTATGCCGCTCAACCAGATTCACCGCGCTGCCCACCGCCGCGAGCACACCCTCAGCGAGCAGCAGCTCGACGACCTGGACGCCGCCCTGGGACACCCCGCCCGCGACCCGCACGGTGATTTCATCCCCAACCGCAGCGGCGCGCTGCCGGCGGCCGCCGGGTCGCCGCTCACCCGCTGGGAGCACGGCAAGCCCGCCCGGATCATCCACCTGGAAGATGAGCCCGCGCTCGCCTTCGAGCAAATCCTGGCTGCCGGGCTGCAATTGGGACAGACCATTCACATCGTCGAGCGCACGCCCCATTCGCTGATCCTTTCCGACGGCGAGAACGAATACCGCCTTGCCCCGGCGGTCGCCAGCAACATTAGCGTGGCTGCCTTGCCGAAAATCAGCCCCGCGCCGCAAGATGCCATGCGCCTGAGCGAACTGCCGTTTGCCCAGCCGGCGGAAATCGTCCGCCTTGACGACGCCGTGCAGGGCTTTACCCGCCGCCGCTTCCTCGACCTGGGGTTGACCCCTGGCGCGCTGGTTTACCCGGAACTAAAAAATTTCTTCGCCGACCCGCGCGCCTACCGCGTGCGCGGTACGTTGATCGCCCTGCGCAAGGATCAAGCCGCGCAGATCTGGATCAAGCCTGTGCGTAACCTGGAGGCGCAATGAACAAACCATCCCTGCCCACCGAAAAATGCGAAGGTTGCCCAGCCTATGCCCACCTCGAGCAGATGGGTATCAAGGTCGGGGATTTCGACCGGGTGGTCGCGCTGGCTGGCAACCCCAACACTGGCAAATCCACCCTGTTCAACACCCTGACCGGGCTCAAACAGCACACCGGCAACTGGCCCGGCAAGACCGTCACCCGCGCCGAGGGTGGCTTTCAGTTCAACGGCGTCAAGTACAAACTGGTCGATCTGCCCGGCACCTACTCGCTGCTGTCTGCCTCGCAGGACGAGGAAGTCGCCCGCGATTTCATCCTCTTTGGGCAGCCCGATTGCACCATCGTCGTCACCGACGCCACCGCGCTGGAGCGCAACCTCAACCTGGTCATCCAGGTGATGGAGATCACCGACAAGGTGGTCGTTGCCATCAACCTGATGGATGAAGCCCGCCGCAAGGGCATCGAAGTCGATGCCCGCTCGCTCAGCCGCGACCTGGGCGTGCCAGCCATCCCGCTGGTTGCCCGCAGCGGCGAGGGCATCTCCAGCCTGCTGTCCACCGTCGCCGATGTGATCGAGGGAAAAATTGCCATCAAGCCGCTGCGTGTGGAAGGCACGCCGGAATTTCAGCAGGCAGTTAACGAATTGATCCCCTGGATCGAAAAAGCCGCCCCGGGTATTCCCAATGCGCGCTGGCTGGCAATTCGCCTGCTGGATGGCGACGCCAGTGTGCAGCGCGCCCTGTTAAGCGGCGAGCTGGCGCAGATCGTTGCTCGCCAGAAACGCGAGGACGTTCAATTCAGCGCCAAGATCTCCGTGGAGGGACGGCTATGAGCAATCTGCCCCTGACCTCATCCGATAAGCCCGCTTCGGTGCAGCCGGAGGATGTCCTCGCCCGCGCCGAGGTGCTGCGCAACAACCTGAGCAGCGGCTTCCGCGACGAGATCGTCAAGTCGCTGTACGCCGAAGCCGAGCGCATCTCCCGCCGGGCGGTTAAAACCGCCGCCCAAAAGAAATACGACCTCGACCAGAAAATCGACCGCCTGGTCACCTCGCCGCTGACCGGGCTGCCGATCATGCTGCTACTGCTTGCCACCATCATCTGGCTGACCGTCAGCGGCGCCAACGTCGCCTCGGACGCGATTGCCAGCGTGCTGTTCGCCATTGGCGATTGGGGGCGGGCGTTGTTCACCAGCCTGAATATGCCCTGGTGGCTGACCGGCTTCATCTGGGACGGCACCTACCGCGGACTTGCCTGGGTGGTCAGCGTTATGCTGCCGCCTATGGCGATCTTCTTCCCAGCCTTCACCATCCTGGAAGACCTGGGCTACCTGCCGCGGGTCGCCTTCAACCTGGACTGGCTGTTCAAGAAAGCCGGCGCGCACGGCAAACAATCTCTGACCATGGCGATGGGCTTTGGCTGCAACGCCGCAGGGGTGATCTCGACCCGGGTGATCGACTCGCCGCGCGAGCGCCTGATCGCCATTCTGACCAACAACTTCATCCCCTGTAACGGGCGCTTCCCAACCCTGATCATGCTGGCGACGGTCTTCGTTGCCGCCGCCTTCCCGCCCGCGCTAACTTCCTTCATTGCCGCCGGGGCGGTGGTCGGTGTGGTGCTGATCGGGGTGGGCTTTACCTTTCTGATGTCCTGGCTGCTTTCCAAAACCGTGCTGGTCGGCGAAGCCTCCGCCTTCACCCTGGAGCTGCCGCCCTACCGCCGCCCCAACATCGTGCGCATACTGTACACTTCGATCATCGACCGCACGATCTTCGTCCTGTGGCGCGCCATTCAGACCGCCGTGCCGGCTGGCGCGGTCATCTGGATCCTGGCAAATATCCCGCTGGGCGATTCCAACCTCGCCCGCGCCATCGCCGACTGGCTGAACCCCTTCGGCTACCTGCTCGGGCTGGATGGGGTGATCCTGCTGGCTTACATCATCGCCATCCCCGCCAACGAAATCGTCGTCCCGACCATGATGATGATGTACCTGGGCGTCGGGATGATGGTTGAAGGTCCGGGCACTACCGAAGCCATCCGCAGCCTGCTGATCGGACAACACAGCTGGACGATGCTGACCGCAATCAACCTGATGCTGTTCGCCCTGCTGCACAACCCGTGCGCCACCACCATTCTGACGATATATAAGGAAACCAAGTCGATCAAGTGGACCACGCTGAGCGTGGTCATCACTCTGGGCGCGGCGTTTCTGGTAACATTTTTGACCGCCACGCTGGCGCGCGCCGCCGGCTGGGCTTGACCGGCAGGATTAACCCAGCCAGCGCCGCCCGCCCCTGCCGGGCGGCATTTTTTTTGCAAGTCACGACTGCCAGCGGCGGTAATTTCCAACCAGTTTCAAGTATAATCAGAGCAATTCATGGAGGCTGCATGGAAATTACTTGGTATGGACATTCCTGTTTTCGAATCACCGAGCGCAACCTGGCAACCGTGGTGACCGATCCCTACGACCACCGCGCCGTAGGGTACGACCCGCTCAAACTCAAAGCCGACATCGTCACCGTCAGTCATACCGCGCCGGGGCACGACTACCTGCCCGCCGTCAAGGGGGAGCCCTTCACCATTACGGGACCCGGTGAATTCGAGATCGGCGGCGTGTTCATCACCGGCGTGCAGACCAATGGTCACACCAAAAAGACTCAGGACGAACCACGCAACACGCTCTACCTGATCGAGTACAACGGCATCAATGTGCTGCACTTGGGGGCGATCAACCGCGTTCCCACCCAAACCGAGGTCGAAGCACTGGGACCAGTGCAGATTGTGCTCACCCCGGTTGGTGGCGGCAGCGGCTTGAACGCCGCCAAAGCCGCCGAGATCATCAGCCTGCTGGAGCCCAATCTGGTGATCCCCATGCACTACCTTACCCCGCAGTCCACCATCCAACTCGACCCGCTCAACAAATTCCTCAAAGAGATGGGACTGAACGCGGTTGCCACCCAGCCATCCCTCAAGGTGACCTCCGTCAACGCGCTGCCGGAAGAAACCCAGGTGGTGGTGTTGGATCCTGTTCGCAATTGAGGAGAGAACCGTGTCCGTCAAATTGATCATGTCCTGGGATATTGCCCCCGACCGCGAGCAGGAATATTTTGAGTTCGTTGTGCGCGAGTTTATCCCCGGCGTGCAGCGCCTGGGGTTCGAATTGAGCGATGCCTGGGCGACCGTCTTCGGCAGCCAGCCGCAAATTCTGGTTGGCGCGGTGGTTCCAAACCCGGCGCAGGCGCGCAAGATCCTCAATTCGTCTGAATGGAAAAGCCTGAACAACCAGTTGCAGGATTATGTGCGCAACTACCAGTTCAAAATCGTCGAAGCCCGCAGCGGATTTCAATTCTGAGTTTCCGCGCCGCCTGCTGGAATGGTACCGCAGCCACCAGCGCCGGCTGCCCTGGCGCGGCAGCCGCGACCCGTACGCGGTATGGGTTGCCGAGATCATGCTGCAACAAACGCGCGTGGAGACGGTCATCCCCTATTTTGAACGCTGGATGGCGCAGTTTCCTACTCTTGCCAGCCTGGCGCACGCCAGCGAGCAGCAGGTTCTAACCGCCTGGGAAGGGCTGGGCTATTACAGCCGCGCGCGCAACCTGCACCGCGCGGCAAAGATGGTCGTGGAGCAATACGGCGGCAGCCTGCCCGACACGCCGCAAGGCTTGCTGCGGCTGCCTGGCATTGGGCGCTACACCGCCGGGGCAATCGCCGCGATCGCCTTTGGGCGGGATGAAATTGCGCTGGATGGCAACCTGCGCCGGGTGATCGCCCGCCTGTTCGATGTCTGCCTGCCTGCCCGCGCGCCGCAGGGCGAGCAGCGCATCGCCAGCCTGCTGCGCGCGCATCTGCCTGCTGGTCAGGCGGGGGATTTCAACCAGGCACTGATGGACCTGGGCGCCACGCTGTGCGCGCCGCGCCGCCCGCGCTGCGCCGAATGCCCGCTGGCGGACTTGTGCCGTGCCCGGGCGCTCGGCGTGCAAGAGCAGCGCCCGCTGCTGCCGCGCCGCGCGCCGCTTGCGCACATCACCGTCGCGGCGGCGGTCATCCAGCGGGATGACAGGGTGCTGATCACCCGCCGCCCGTCCAACGGTCTGCTGGGCGGGATGTGGGAATTTCCCGGCGGCAAGCAGGAACCCGGGGAAACGTTGGTGGACTGCCTGCGGCGCGAAATCCGCGAAGAACTGGGGGTGGATATCGGCGTGGGCAACCCGCTGGGGGTGTACCAGCACGCTTACAGCATCTTAAAGTAACGCTGCACGCCTTTGCCTGTGATCTACTGCATGGCGAACCGCAGCCGCTGCAGGTGGATGCGCTCGAATGGGCGCACCCGCGCCAGTTGTCTGCCTACCCGATGGGAAAAATCGACCGCCAGATCGCCGCGCAGGTCGCCATGCGTCCCGCCGCCGGCTGAGCCCGCGCGCGCAGAAGCGGGAGATTGCCACGCCCAATTCGGCGCTCTTTTTCTGCGCCCCGCCCACCCGTTTCTGATATAATTCTCTATCATACTCCTCAGGAGGGCGTCCCATGAAAGCATCCGTCCTGCAGCAGCACCTGGCGCACGGGCTGGCGATTGTCTCCAAAGCTGTTTCACCACGCAGCACCCTGCCGGTGCTGGCAAACATCCTGATTGCCAGCGACGACCCCGCCGGCGGGCGGGGCAGCGGCCGCCTGCGCCTGTCAGCCACCAACCTCGAACTGGGCATCACCTGTTGGATTCCCGCCAGCATTGAAGACGCCGGCGCGATCACCGTCCCGGCGCGCATTTTCCAGGACCTGGTCAACACCCTGCCCAGCGAGCGCATCGCGTTGACCCTCGACCCGCGCAGCCAAACCCTCAACGTGCGCAGCGGCAGCAGCAACACCGACATTAAGGGCATTGATGCGCAGGAATTCCCGCCCATTCCGGTACCCGACCTGGCGGAAGGCGTTAGCCTGAACGTGTCCGACTTTAAGGAGATGATCCAGCAGGTGGTCTTTGCGGCTTCAAGCGACGAAGCCCGCCCGGTGCTGCAAGGCGTACTGCTCACCATCCAGGAAGACCAGATCACCCTGGCAGCCACCGACGGCTTCCGCATTTCGGTGCGTCAGGGACGCCTGAGCAACCCGGTGCGCCAGGCGCTGACGGTGATCATCCCCGCCCGCGCGTTGACCGAGCTGGCGCGCATCACCCCGCCAACAACAGGCGGGGTTGCCTCGCCAACAGCAGGCGAGATTGCCCCGCCAACAGCAGGCGGGGTCGTCACTGACGGCGAGCGAACCCTGACGATGAACGTTCCACCGGGGCGCGGGCAGGTGATTTTCCACATCAAGGGCGCTGAACTGGTTTCGCAGCTGCTCGACGGCAACTTCCCCGACTACCGCGCCATCATCCCGCGCTCGTCCAAGACGCACACCGTGCTGTCCACCCCGGCTTTCCTTAAAGCCTGCAAGCAGGCGGAGATCATCGCCCGCGAGGGCAACAATGTGGTACGCCTGAACATTCTGCCGCACAGCGACGCGCCGGGAGTGGTGGAAATTTCCGCCCAGTCGGAGGAGACCGGCGCTAGCGAGATCAAGGTGGACGCCAACATCGAAGGCAACCCGCTGCTGATCGCCTTTAACGTGCGCTTCCTGCGCGAAGTGCTGGACGTGGTCAAAACTCCCTCGGTGGCGCTGGAGACCAATCAGAACAACACCCCGGCAACGATCAAGCCGATCGGCGATGATGACTTTCTGCACGTCATCATGCCGATGCACCTGGGTTGATCTGCCGGTTTTGCGTACCCCCCTCAAAAAAGCGCGATTTAAGCCAAAAACAGGAGGGGGGTACAAGCCACAAGTAAGACGCTCATTCAGTGGGCGCTCTGTGGGGGATGCGTGCCTGCCAGGACACTAAAAATCACGCGTGTTCGTACCCTGAGCCCGTGTGCTCGTCCGGGTATGCCGCAGAGTACGCCTTTACCCCGGCGCGAAGCCCGATGCGCGGATATAATCATCTCATCCAACCCAACCGAGCCACAGTATGTCCTCCGTTCCCCCATTCTCCTACCTGACCCACCTGGAATGTTCGCGCTGCGCGGCAACCCGCGACGCCAGCCAGTTGCAAACCTTCTGCCCCAACTGCCACACGCCGCTGCTGGCGCGCTACGACCTGGCGGCGGCCCGCGCGCTGCGCCGCGAGGACTTCGCCGACCGCCCGCGTGGAGTATGGCGCTGGCACGAGCTGCTGCCCGTGCAGCGCAGCCAACATGTGCTCAGCCTGGGCGAGGGCGATACGCCCGTGCTGCGCCTGCCGCGCCTGGCGGCGCAGCTCAACCTGCCCAACCTGGCGCTCAAGGACGAAAGTCTCAACCCGACCGGCACCTTCAAGGCACGCGGGCAGGCGGTTGCCATCGCGCGCGCGCGTGAGTTGGGCGTGCGCCAGCTGACTATCCCCACCGCCGGCAACGCCGGCGCTGCGATGGCAGCCTACGCCGCCCGGGCGGGCATCCCCGCGCGGGTGTTCATGCCGGCGGACACCCCGCGCGCCAATGTCGAGGAATGCCGCATTACCGGCGCCGAAGTCATCCTGGTGGATGGACTGATCAGCGATGCCGCGCGGCTTTCGGCGGAGTTTGCCCGCGCCAGCGGCGCCTTCGAGGTTTCCACCTTCAAGGAGCCCTACCGGATGGAAGGCAAAAAGACGCTGGGGTTCGAGATCGCCGAGGCATACGGCTGGCGGCTGCCGGACGTGATCGTCTATCCCGCTGGCGGCGGGATGGGGCTAACAGCCATTTGGAAAGCCTTGCAGGAACTGACCTGCCTGGGCTGGCTGGATGCGCCGCGCCTGCCGCGCATGGTGGCAGTGCAAGCTGCTGGCTGCGCGCCGGTGGTGGCTGCCTTCGAGCAGCGCGCCGAAACCTGCGCCTTCTGGCAGGGCGCGCAAACCCGCGCCTCCGGCTTGCGCGTGCCCAAGAGCTTCGGCGACCGGCTGGTGCTGCAAACGCTGTACCAGAGCGGCGGCTGCGCGCTGGCGGTCAGCGATGCGGAAATCGAACAGGCGCAGCAGCAGTTGGCGCGCTGCGAGGGCATTTTTGCCGCGCCGGAAGGCGCCGCCAACCTGGCTGCCCTGCCGCGCTTGCTGGAAACGGGCTGGCTGCAGCCGGAGGAGCAAATCCTGCTGCTGAATACCGGCAGCGGGCTGAAATATCTGGACTGAGCGCGGCGCTCAACGCCCGACCAGCGGCAGATAGGTGCGGTTGGGGTGTTCCACCACCACTTCCAGCACTACTTCGTCGAGGATCTCCTCGCCGCTGTGAAATTCCAGCACGGCGCGGTGCGTACCGGGCGGCAGGCGGCTGCCATCGAGGATCACGGTTAGCGGCAGGCTGGCGCCCGGCGGCAGGCTGCCGCTGATTGGGTTGACCGCCAGCCAGTCCGCCTCGACCCACAGCAGCAGATCGTCAACGAAGAAATTGGTCGTCGCCGCGCCGGATTGTACCCCGTGCATCTTCAGGGTGTGCAATCCGCCATCGGCAAACGCCGCCAGGCTGACGTCGCTGCGTGCGTACGCCTTCTCGAAACAGCGCTCGCCGCTGGCTGTCTGCCGCCAGATTTCGATCTCGTCCACCGACAGGTTGAGGTAATCCTGTGGATTGCCGCAGCCCTTAACCTGCAAGTAAAAGCGCAGCCAGAGATTGGCATCCGGCAAGCGCACGCGCTGCGCCAGCCAGCCGTCCTCGTAAATCGTTGCCCCGCCGAACCATGCCAACCACAACCCGTTGCGCGGCAGCGCACTGCTACCGCAGGATGCCACTGTGCACAGCGGCGTGCCAAATAGGTGCGAAAACTGCTGCCAGGGACTTGCCGGTGTGTTGCCCAGTTCGAAACCGCCATCCGCCAGCAAAGCCGGCTCATCCACCTGCCGCCGCAGGATGTGATAAGGCGCGTCCTGCCAGCCGTGGTTGGATAGGATTAGCGTGGCTTCCATCTGAGTGCCGTGATCGAGTTCGATGTGCAGCATCTCGTCCGCCACCTCCAGGCAGGGATGATCGGAGAGCAGGTCGAAATTGCGCGACAGCGTCTGCCCTGCCTGCAGCCGGACAACTGCTTCCTGCGCCGCCAGACCCTCATCGGAAGCCGTTACGCGGTACTCGCCCGGCAGCAGCCAGGCGCGGTATGTACCCTGCTCGTTGGCGGTGAGGATGTACACCGGCTGATCCGGGTTGGTGGCGGAGGCAATGCTTACCCGCGCGCCCGGGCGGGGGATAAAATGAAAGACCTCGCACGCCTCGCCGCCGCGTACGCTGCCTTGCAGCACGGCGTTCATCCCGCAAAAGGCGCGCCCCGCATCGACCGCCGCCAGCGCATCGATCTCGCCCCAACCAGCGGCGTAATTGGGATGATTGGCCGGCGTTGCCGGTGAACCGTCGTCCACCACCACCGGCACGGCGGTCTGTTCGAGGATCGTCTCAGTGGCGGCGTAATTGCCCGCCAGGCAGGGCGCCGCCTGCCAGACCAGCGCCACCAGCCCGGCAACGTGCGGCGCGGACATGGAGGTGCCGGTCAGGTTGACGTAGGCGTTATCCGCGCTGCTGAACGCCGAGCGGATGTTGACCCCTGGCGCGATCACCTGCGGCTTGAGGTCGGCGTATCCGGCGGTGGGGTTGATTGTATCCGGGTTGTCGGTCGGTCCCCAATTGGAATGAAAGGCGTACTGCCCGCTGCTGGCGCTGCTGGAGCCCACCGCGGTGACGTTACCGTAACGCGCCGGGTTGCCGACGGTGTTCAAGCCGGGCGGGTAGGCGTACCCGCAGTTTCCGGCGTTACCGTTGGAAAAAATCGGGTAGATGCCGGCAGCCAGCCAGGCGTTCACTGCGGGGCGGAACCAGTCGTTGTACTCGCGCGCGCAGTCGCCCCACGAATTGTTGACCACCTGCGGGCGCAGGTCGGGGTTGGGCTGCGATCCATCGGTGCGGGTGGGAGCGAGGACGAATTGCGCGCAGGCGAGCAGTTGAACGTCGCCGCAGTTGTTATTCTTGCAGCCGCGGCACGCCATCCAGTCCGCGCCGGGCGCCACCCCGACCCGGTTCGTTCCATCGCTGCCCACCATGATGCCCATGGTGTGTGTGCCGTGCCCTTGCGCATCGAACGGGGCGGCGGCTTTGGTGTAGGGATCGTACCAGTTGTAATCGTGGCTGAAGTTACCGTCCTGCTGGTTGCCGCGGTAGGCGGCGATCAGCACCTGGTGGGTGTAGCGCACGCCGGTGTCGATGTTGGCGACCGTCACCTGGCTGCCGTCGATGCCATCGTCCCACACGCGCGGCGCCCGAATGCGTTCCAGGTTGGATTCGACCGCATGCACGCCGACCGGGGTGAACAAGGCGCGCTGGCTGTCGTGCAGGATCAGCTCGTGCGAAGCGCGGATGGCGGCAATGCCCTCGAACGTCAGCACCTGTTGCAGCACTGCGCCGCTGGACTGCTCGACGTAGATCGCGTTTTGGATCCAATACGGCGTGAAGGTCACCCCGCTGCGCTGCAGCTCGGCGCGCACGCGCGCCTGTGAAAGGTCGGCGGCGGCGCTCAACTGCTGGTAGACGTACCTGCCGCGCGTCGTCCAGTCCATCCGCCCGGCGAGGCTCAAGTCGGGCGTTTCGGCAAACAGAATCCAGTAGGACGCCGAGTCAGCGGCGAGCAGTTGCTGCTGGACTTCGCCGTCCACTGGCGGCAGGTCAGACCGGCTGGTGCGCCCGGCTTCGGCTGTCCCCGGCGCGAACGCCAGCGCGGCTGCCATGCCGACCAGCAGCAATCCAATCCAGACTTGTTTGACCAACCCTCTCAATGCTGCTTCTTTCTCTGCTTCCTGCTAATAAAACCCCAAACAGCGCCGCTGTGTGCGCAGGCGAACAGCGGCGCTTTTACTGTACCACGTTCAGGGTCGATTTACCTTAAAAATTCTGTAAATTCCGGCGACCATGTGCGCGCCCTCCTCGCAACGACGTAAACGCGGGCACGACGAAGAGGGCGAGTCTCATTGCATCGGCTTGGGGCGCGAATCGCGCGGCGACTGCACCACCACCTGGCTGAGATCGAACGCGCCGAGCATCTGGCGCGCCTGCGCCAGGTCGAAATCCGCCCGTTTGGCAAAGATCCACACCGGCGGGTGGTCGTATACGCTGAAGGCTTCCTCGGCGGCAAAGAAGTTGAAGTTGAACAGCGGCAGCGCGGGCGGCGCACCCCAACCCACCGCTCCGCCGACATCGGAAATATACACCTTGCCAATCCGCCAGGGCGACTGGAAGTGGGCAGCCAGTTCGAAGCCCAGCCGCCCGTCGAACAAGGCGCGGTAATATTCAATCGTCATCGGGTAGGTCAGCTGCATACGCGCCACGCTCCAGATGCCGCGCTGGCTGGGCAGGATGAGGTAATCGACCTCCGCCAAGCGCTCATAGAACATCTGGCGCTTGTTCTCGTCATCGTACCAGCGCACTTCCATGGTCACCCCGCGGTAGAAATCGCCGAACGGGTCGAACGAAGCACGCGGCACGGGCAGACCCTCGTCCCAGGCTTCGTTCGCCAGCGTCAGCCGGTGAATGGTCAACGGCACAGGTGATTCGTTGCGCAGATTGAGGTAAACATCCTCTGCGGCGCGCAAATCCCCGCCCGCCAGGTGCGCCTCCACCTGCCTGCCGCGCAGCGCGCCGCCAGCCGGCGGGATGGCGAGCAGCGCCTGCGCGAAGGGCTGCTCGCCGGAGGGCCGGCGGCTCAGGCTGATGCCCAGTGCCGCCGGCTGGTGCCCCGGGTTGAGCACGCGCGGCAGCGTCACCGAGCGCAGCGTGCCGCTTTCGCGGGCGTTAAAACCGAGGATCAGCGCTTCGCCCGGCTGCAGGGTCAGCCCGTCGGGCAGGGCTACCGGCTGAAAGCGGCTGCCTGCCTCCGTCTCCAACCCCAGGTGCACCGGCGCGGGAATGTTCTGGAAGATCCAGTCGGTTGCCTGCAGGCGGGTGTGCGGCTGGCGGTACACTGCGCTGACGAAGGCGTCCGCCCAGAGCAGCGTGCCGCCCAGTACGGCGGCGATCAGCGCGCCCGCGCCAAGACGGCGCCAGCCCTGCCCGGGCTGTCCCGTGCGGGCAGCCTGCCACAGGTAGAGCAGCAGCCAGGCAGCCAGCAGCGCCAGCAGCGGGTAGATCGGCAAAAAATAGCGGATCGATTTAACCCAGCGGGTGCCCATGAAGATAAAATAACCGCCCACCCAGATCAGCGGCAGCAGGTGGGCGCGCCAGAGCAGCCCGCGGCGCAGCGCGCCCCAGCCGGCGGCAAAGAAACCCGCCCAGGCAGTCAAGCCAAACAACGGTCCCATGCCCCACACCACCATGTTGACCAGCGGGAAGAGGATCGCCGGGCGGGCTGCCCACTGCTCCCCCGTGGACCGCCGCC
>JBBIQB010000087.1:0-13818 GCA_037442545.1 Bellilinea sp. | reverse complement strand
TATCGCCATCCAACCAAAAGGTGTGGTTCTGCCCCCATTCAGGTCAAAAAACCGCGATGAAAAACCGGGGTGTGTGCGCGCCCCGGTGTAGCTGCGTTCACATGCCGCGCTTCGGGCTGTCGTCATCCGTCTTCGGCTTGTCTGGCTTATCCGGCTCGTCGTCATCCTGTTCGTTGTTCAGATCGTCCAGCTTCAAGTTTTGCAAAAAGTCCTCAAAGACCGACAAGCGCTCCTCGCTCAGGTTTTCGTCCTCCACCGGGGCAGCAGGGGGGGTGACCGGCGACGCTTCGTTGGTTTGCAGGTCGCGTTCGGGGATGATCCCGGCGGTTTCCATCACTTCGCGCGCGACCAGGATCGGCACATGCGCGCGCACCGCCAGCGCCAGCGCATCGGAGGGGCGCGAATCGATCTCGATCAGGTGACCATTGTGCTCAACCACTAAATTACCGAAGAACACGTCATCGCGCAGCGCCACAACCTCCACCCGTACCAGCCTGGCGTTGAACGTATTGAGTAGATTTTTGAGTAAATCGTGCGTTTGCGGGCGGGCAACTTCAATTTCCTGTAACGCAATGGTGATCGCTTCCGCCTCGTACGGACCAATCCAGATCGGCAAATAGCGCTCCGCATTGACCTCGCGCAGTACAACAATCCGTTGTTGGTTGGTCAGGCTGACGCGCACGCTGTCAATGACGACCTCTATCATTCTTGCCATGTTTCAACCTTTTCTCTCCACACGGGCACGGGGAGCTAGTCGGAAATCCTGCCAGATTTCGAGCGCAGCATTTCATCCGGCAACCATCTCGGCGCTCGTGGTTTTATTTTAACACGGGCAGAGAGGGGATGCAACAGGATTTCCCCCAACCTGAGACATGCCCGGCGTCTGCCGGGCAACCGGAAACATTCAAATGTTAACATTTTTAAAAACATTGAATTTCTTAAGTTTTAGGGTATAATGACCGTGTTTCGACTTAAGCCTTTCCCGCACCCAATGGCGGGAAATTCTTATCCCTGGAACGTTACCAGCAACACAGGTTGGGTTGCCACGCCTCACCCGCAGGGATGCAGAGGGTATCGCCCCGGCAGCCTGACCCAATCGCAAGATCGAACCGCCGTCCGTTTGTACCTGTGGGGGTTCGATGCTGGACGGCTCAACAATGGGGTTTCCAAAATTTTCAGGCGCCGTCCGGTTCGTTTTTGTTTCGCGACATTTTGCGGCTACAATTCAATCCTCTGTTTTCAATCGTTCGGTCAATGGCAATCGGTCGAATCGGGCTTGTTTCGACAGAAAAGCAATTCCAGCAAGCAGGTCTGCGTCTGTAATTCGTACAAATCGGTGGTAATGACATTATGCAGGAGAACATTCGCATTCTTCTCATCGAAGGCAAACGTCCCGACCGCACTTCCTTCCAGACAGGTTTGACGAAGAAAAATTTCTCCGTGGAAACTGCCGGCAGCGGGAGCGCTGCTTTGGCGCGCCTGGAGTCGCGCCAGCCGGACCTGATCATCCTCGATGCCGCCTCCATGCGCACCAGCGGCAAGCGCATTTGCACCACCCTGCGCGAAAAGGCGCCCGGCGTACCCATCGTGTTGATTTTGGACGCCAACACGCCCGCCAACGGCGCGCCGGCGGATGTCATCCTGCACCTGCCGTTCACCCTGCAAAAACTGATCAACCGCATCAAGCCCTTTTTACCCCAGGAAGCCAAGAACGTACTGCGCGCCGGTCCGATCCATCTCGACATCAAGAAACGCTCGGTGCACTGCCTGGAACGCCAGACGGTGCTCACCCCGCGGCTGATGCGCCTGCTCAAAGAATTGATGGATCACGCCGGACAGGTCATCGAGCGCGAGACGCTGTTCAGCCGCGTCTGGGAGACGCAATACACCGGCGACACGCGCACCCTCGACGTGCACATCTCCTGGCTGCGCCAGGCAATCGAAGACGACCCGCGCCACCCGCGCTTCATCAAGACCATTCGCGGGCTGGGCTACCGGCTGGACATCGAAGATACCCAGCCGCTAAACGGGCGGCTTAAACCGTCCGAACAGAAATAAAACATCCGGCGGGGCTGTAAAACGCAGCCCCGCCGTTTTTTCATCCTCTCAAACCAAACAATCAGCCCATAAATCCCAGGGTCAACGCCAGCAGCAAACCACCGGCAATCACACTGCCCAGCTGTCCGGCGGTGTTGGCGCCCATCGCGTGCATCAGGATGAAGTTGTCGAAATCTTCTTCCTTTGCCACCCTGGCTGCCAGGCGACCTGCCATTGGGAAAGCGCTGATGCCGCAAGCGCCGATCAGCGGGTTGATCTTGCCGCCGGTCACGAACGACATGGCTTTGCCGAACATCAACCCGGCCGAGGTATCGATGACGAACGCCAGGAAACCCAAACCCATGATCATCAGAGTCTGAACGTTAAGGAAACCGCTGGCGGTCATCGTCGAGCCGATGGTCAAACCCAGGAACAGGGTGGTGATGTTGATGATTTCGTTCTGCGCCGTCTTGCTTAGCCGGTCCACCACGCCGCTCTCGCGCAGCAGGTTGCCGAGCATCAAGGTTGCGATCAGCGGCGCCGCGTCCGGCGCCAGCAGGCTGATCACCACGGTGACGATGATCGGGAAAGCAATCACCACCGTGTTGGAGACCGGGCGCGCCGCGTATTCCATGCGAATCAGCCGTTCCTTGCGCGTGGTGAGCAGTTTCATCACCGGGATCTGAATGATCGGGATCAGGCTCATGTACGAATAGGCTGCCACCGTGACCGGGGCGAGAATTTCCGGCGCCAGTTTGGAGGTGACAAAGATCGCCGTCGGACCGTCGATCGAGCCAATCGAGCCAATCGAGGCGGCTTGATTCATCGGGAAGCCGAGCAGAATTGCCAGCAGCAGCGTTGCGTAGATACCAAACTGTCCCGCGGCGCCAAGCAGCGCCATTTTGGGCATCGACAGCAGCGGGCGGAAATCGATCATCGCCCCCACGCCGATGAAGATCAGCAGCGGGAACAACTCGGTCTCGATTCCGGCGGCATATAACACCTGGAACATGCCATGATCGGAGGACATCCCCAAATTGGCGAGAATACAGCCAAAACCGATCGGCAGCAACAATACCGGCTCAAACTCCTTCACAACTGCCAGGGTAACCAGCACCAGACCCACAAGGATCATCACGGCGTTACCCCAGGTGAAGGCAGCAATGCCTTTGGTTAATTCAACGAAGAGTTGGCTAAAGTCCATTCCATCCGCCTCCGTCAGTCGGCGTATTCGAGCAGTGGTTGACCATGACGTACGGAATCACCCTCTTTAACGTAGATGACGGCGATTTTGCCATCGCGGCTGGCGCGGATGGCGTTTTTCATCTTCATGGCTTCGATGGTGAGCAATTCCTGCCCAAACTTGACATCCGCGCCTTCTTTCACCATCACCTTGATCACCGTGCCCGGCAGGGGCGCTGCCAGGGCTTTGGCGGCATTGACCGGCGCAGCAGGGGCAGCCACAGTCCGCGCGGGAGCCACCGGAGCGACTGGAAGCGCGGCGGCAACCACCGGCGCAGGCGCGGCGGCATGGGTCACCGGCTGCGCGGCTTCTTCCGGATAGACCTCGAAGGTCTGCCCTTCGACCGTCGCCAGTATTGGGCGGGCATTCAGGTCAGCAATTTCCACTTCGAACGTTTGGTCATCAATTTTTACAGTCAGTTTCATCGCGCAGAACTCCGGGATTTTCGAGAGGTAATGTGTGCGTTCATCGTAAATTGGCTGCCACGCCGGGCTGCCTGCCACGGGCTGATGGCGCTTCCCTGAGGAGGCGCAAGCCGCGCCGCCGGGCGTCGCATTGCCAGCGCTGCCGCAACCGCCGCCGCGGCTGCCTGCGCGCGGTGCGCGGTGCGCGGTGCGTCCACGTCCGCGCCGGCTTCAGCCACAACCGCCGGGGATTGCTCCGCTTCAGCCACCTCGTCCGCCGCCTGGTCCTTGACCGGCAGACGGGCAATCAGGTTGATCAACCCCCACAAGAAGATGAGCACAGCAAAAACCAGCCCCATCCCAACGGCGGTCATCAACAAACCTTGATTCAACAATTCGGTCATTGAGTTCACTCCTCTTTATCCGTTGACAGGCTAAAGTGGAATGTTGCCATGTTTGCGCGCCGGGGTGGAAGCGGTCTTTTCGCGCAGCGCCGCCAGAGCAGCGATCACCCGCATGCGCGTCTCGCGCGGTTCGATGACATCATCGACATAGCCATCCGCGGCAGCAGCGTAGGGATTGAGGAATTTCTTGCGGTATTCCTCGACGATCTTTTTCCGCTCGGCTGCCGGGTCTTCCGCTTCCTGGATCTGCTTGCGGTAGAGGATGTTGGCTGCCCCTTCGGGACCCATCACCGCGATTTCCGCGCTGGGCCAGGCGAAGGAAACATCCGCGCCCATCACCTTGGAGGACATGACGATATACGCGCCGCCATAGGCTTTGCGGGTAATGATCTGAATCTTGGGCACGGTGGCGTTGGAGTAGGAGAACAATACCTTGGCGCCGTGGCGGATCACGCCGCGGTGTTCCTGATCCACGCCGGGCAGGAAGCCGGGCGAATCGCAGAACGTGACCAGCGGGATATTGAAGGCGTCGCAGAAGCGGACAAAGCGGGCAATTTTGTCAGCCGAGTCGATATCCATCGAGCCTGCCATGAAGGCGGGTTCCTGGGCAACGATGCCCACCGGGTAACCGCCCATCCGTGCCAGCCCGACAATGGCGTTGCGCGCGAAGGTGGCTTGCAGTTCGACAAAGGTGCCCAGGTCGACGATCTTCTCGATCGCCTCGTGCATGTTGTACGGTTCGTAAGGATCGATCGGCACCAGGCTGTTGAGCGACTCATCCATCCGGTGGGGATCATCGCCAGTATCCATGTAGGGCGGGTTTTCGACGTTGTTGCTGGGCAGGTAGCCAAGCATACGGCGTGCCAGGGCAATCGCATCCTTGTCCGACTGGGCTTTCAGGTGGGCAGTGCCGCTCACGCCAAGGTGAACATCCGCGCCGCCCAGGCTCTCCGAGTCGACCACTTCGCCGGTCACCGATTTGATCACCTCCGGTCCGGTCAGGAACATGAAGGACTGTTTTTCGACCATGATGATCATGTCGGTCACCGCGGGGGAATAAGCCGCTCCACCAGCGCAGGGACCCAGCACCAGACTGAGTTGCGGGATGACCCCCGAATACCAGGCGTTACGCTGGAAGATCTGGGCATACCCGTAAAGACTGCGCACGCCCTCGTTGATGCGCGCGCCGCCGGAATCGATCAACCCAACCACCGGCGCGCCAGCCGCTGCCGCCATGTCGATAATGTGGGCAATTTTCTTACCCTGCATTTCGCCCAGGGAGCCGCCCATCACCGTAAAATCCTGGGCATACACATACACGGTGCGCCCGTCAACGCTGCCGTAACCAATCACCACTCCGTCGCCGGAGTATTTCTCGGTCATACCGAGGTCTTCGCAGCGATGGGTGACGTACGGTTCGAGCTCGTTGAAGGTGCCGGCGTCCAAAAAGGCTTCGATGCGTTCGCGGGCGGTTAATTTACCCTTGGCTTTGTGCTTAGCAATACGGTCTTCACCGCCCGCCATGCGTGCTTTTGCGCGCATCTCGCGCAATTCAATAATTCGGGGATCTTCTTCTGGCATACGGATTCCTCGCTTGTGAAATTGGTGGGTTGTGTTGTATAGCAGAAAAGGGAAGATTTGCGCTTCCCGGTGGGCTGACACAGCCCGTGTACACATTATTGTAATGAAAAAAAGCAACGGCTTATATCGTAGAATATACCATTAATCGCCTGATTTTAATCCCCATTTTTTGTCAATTGTCAGACGACTGTCATTTGTCGGGATATGACAACCGCGTCCGCTCGCGCCCTTCGACAGGCTCAGGGCGCGAGCGGATAGGCAACCTCTCGCCGCAGTCTTCGACAGGTTCACCACGCGCACGGGCTCAGCCTGCCAAACCTCGCCGCGCTCAATCGATGAACGCCAGGCGGTAGCAATCGTAACGCACACCGTCTTTCACCAGGTAGGGCAGGTGGTTATCCCAGTACACCTTGTAGCCGGACCACAAACCGGCATTGGCAGCCAGTGCCTGCCGTCCACGCCACTCGCTCAGGTTGAAGGATTGCCAGGGACGCGTCTCCAGCGCGGTTTCCGCCTGGTAACACGCCAGCACCTTGCCCAGTTTCAGGCGCGCCTCGGCGGGCAGATCCGCGCGCTGAACCTGCTCGATCAAGGCTGGCAGGGCATCGCTGGACAGGTCGACCAGGTATTGCTCATCCAGTTCCGCGCCGGATACCGCCCGTTCAACATTGCGGCGCACGATCCAATCGTCCACGTTCCACCCGGCAAGCAGCAAACCAAAACCCAGCCCAAACACCAGCAGCGCCAGCCCCACCCGCCCGGTTTGGCGGCTGAGCAGCAATGCCAACACCGCCAGCAGCAGCAAGCCCAGCCAGGGAATGAACAGGTAGGTGTAGGTGCGCAAACGGGTAAAACTATATGCCTGTTCGTACAACACCAGCCGCTGCATGGCGGAAGCCAGGATCACCAGCACCAGCACAATCAACAGCGCGCAAAGCATCGCAAATCCGCGCTGGCGGGCAGGCGTTTCGCGCCGGGCTGCCGTTTCCAGGCTGAGAATCAGCCCCAGGCTGATCACCGCCACCCACACCAGCTCGCCAAACCCGCGCCGGGCGTACTCCGCGTAGGTGAAGCCGGCCGCGGTGATGTTTGCCTGCCCGCCAAACAGGTACTGGAATTGCAGCGCCACAAAGAACAGGAACAGCGCATTGACGCTGCCCAGCACGATGGCAGTCTCGGTCCAGCCCAGGAAGGGTTTGATCACCCCCGGTCCGTTGCCAGCCGGGTGGATGGTATGGCGGGGCAGCACAGCATGCAGCAACACCCCGCAAAAGATGAAGGTAAAGAACAGTACATACGTCAGGCGGAACAGGGTTTCCGGCAGACGCTCCAGGCGCAGCGCATCCAGTACGGCGTCCAACCGTTCGGCAAATACCAGGTCGGCCGACGCCAGCAGCAACGCCAGCAGCGCGACCAGCGGCAGCGCCAGGAGAATGCCGCGCAGCACTGCCTTGCCTTCCTGCCAGCGGCGCGCCGGCTGGACACCGGCTTCATCCTGCTGCGGCTGCATTTTGTGCAGCCCAAACGGGCGGGTGATGGCGGCATACACCAGCACTGCCAGTGCCGCAATGTGATTCCAGATGTTGTAGCGCAGCCAGTGACCATTGGTCAGCGTCGCCGCCCAGAGCATCAGCCCACCCAGCGCCGCCAACCCTGCCCAGACTTGAGTGACTGGCTCGCGGCGCACCAGCAGCACGCCCGCCAATGCCAACACTGCCAAGCCCAGCGGCAGCGCCGCGCGCGCCGGGGATTTTCCTTCCCGCGCCGACAAAATCAGCGCTGCCCCCATCGCCAGCGCAATCCAGATCAAAAAGGATACGCCGGGCGGCTTGTCCCAGAACAAAACATCAATCGCGCCGGCAACCACAAAGGCTGCCAGCCATAACGGGTTGGTCGATTTCGGCATCGTGTGGGATTCCTTTTCCAGTCAGAATGCCAGCCGGCGCGGGGTCAAGCCATTTTCGGGATTGGGATCACAGGGTCGCGACAACCGAAAGTACCATCGCCAGGATGATCATCACCGAAAGGATGATGAACACCACCCGCTGCATTCGCCTGGCTCGTTGTTCGGGCGCATCGCGCGGGGCAGTCTTTTTCTTGATCTCTTTGGACATACCATTCCTCCGCACACCGCCTCGAAAGGAGAGCATTGCCGCCCTCGTCCGGTTTTCCCGGCAGCGAACCGTCCGTTCACCGGTTGGAATACCCTCATCCTAGTCCGGCGCAACTATCAAAACCTATCTGCGCGGTGTCAAAATCTATCGCTTATCATTCCGCCGTTGGACAACCAAAAAGCCCGGCGCTGCCGGGCTGCGCCGCGTTCCGGCAGATGAATGCCGTCAACTGGTCGTGTCGCTGGAGGCGGCGGGCTTCTCCGGCGGCGAAGCGGGCGTTTCGTTCGTTTCCTTGCTTTCAGTGTGGGCTGACGGCGCTGAACGCGCCGTGCCGGAGGGCGAGCGGTGATCGGTGGCGTAAAATCCCGATCCCTTGAATACGATCCCCACCGGCGTATACACCTTGCGCAGCGATTTCTTGCCGCACTCCGGGCACCAAGCCAGCGGCAGCTCACTGAATTTTTGGGTTCGTTCGAACTGAACCCCACAATTTTCGCACCGATAGGTATAAACCGGCATACGTACTCCCTCAAACGACTGCTTGCTGACCAACGACCACTAATTGTAAGCCCAAATCGTTAATTTTGCATTAGATTCGAGTTTACAATTTCGCCAAAAGATCAGCGCGCCCAGTAAAACAGACCGTCCAGGGCAATCGCGTACACCCGGTTGGGCTTTGGTCCAATCAACACCTCGTCCTGGATGAACACGGTCGGGGTGCCGAAAAATCCGGTTTTGACGATTTCAGCCAGCTGGCGTTCGACCACCCACTCGACTTGCGGGTCGGTGGCGCAGAAGTCGGTCATGCCCGGGTCGAAACCTGCCGCGCTTAGCGCTTCCTGGATGAAATCCTCATCTTCCAGCCGGGCTGGCTCGGCGGCGAAGAAGGCATCCACCAGGTCCCAGTATTTTTCGGCATCCTGCTGGTAGGCGCAGTACGAAACCCGCGCCAGGCGATCGCTGGATTCCTTGACTGGGTAGTAAAGGAAGGTAAAGCCGGTTTGATTGCGCTCCGCCAGTGCGCGCACCACCGGATACGCCTTGCGGGTATATTCGCAGCCGTACGAGCCGATGAAGACGATCGATTCACCTGCCTGCGGGTTGAGCACCGGAAAACCGCTCAGGTTGACGCCGGTCAGGCGCACCGGATCTTCGCCCGGCAGCACCACCGGGCAGGAATCACCCGCATTGGATATCTGATTGGACTGTCCGGTCGGGTCGAACACGCAAAAGCCGCTCTGATTCAGCCCGTTGCACGATCCGGTGGTGTAGTACAGGTACACACCGCGCACCGCGAAGATGCTGCTGCCCACGAACAGGATCACGAACAGCCACGCCAGCGGCTCGAAAAAGCGGTTGATTAAACGCGCGCCGCTCTCGGAACGGGTGATGACAAAGCCCAAAATGCGCGCCTTTATTTTTTCGTCGAAACCGGTATTGCACGGGCGCAGCGTCACCCGCCGCAGCACGCAGTCGAGCGCTTCGCGCGCCAGGCTGCGGTTTTCCGCACTGAAAATCCCCAAAACGGAGAGCACTACCAGAGAAATGACACAAATCATACGGTTAAAGCACCTTTCGCATCTTAAGCAGGCAATCCACCAGCAGGCGGGCTTCTTCCAGGGTGTTGTAAAAGTACACCGATGCCCGCACCGAACCGGGAATGCCGCGCGAATTGAACCAGGAATGAACGCAATGCTGACCGGAGCGCACCGCAATGCCCGCCATCTGGTCGAGCATCAACGCGACACGGTGGTGGTCAACCCCCTGAATAACGAACGAAACGATCCCGCCGCGCTGGCGGGCATCCGCCGGACCAAGAATGGACAAACCGGGCACGTTTTTCAGGGCGTCGCTCAGGTACTGGTTGAGGGCGGTCTCGTGTTTTTCGATGGCATCCATCCCGACCTGCTGCAAATAGTTGACCGCCGCGCCCAGCCCGATAATGCCGGCGTAATCCTGCAGCCCGGCTTCGAACTTTTCCGGCGGGGGCAAAAATTCACACGAATCATAGGTGGAAGAAACGACCGTATCGCCGCCCACCAGGAAAGGCTGCATTTTTTCGAGGTGACTGTACTTGCCGTACAATACACCCGTGCCGGACGGCGCCAGCATCTTGTGCCCTGAAAACGCCACCCAGTCCGCGTCCAGCCGGCGCACATCCATGCGCTGGTGGGGGGCTGTCTGAGCAGCGTCGAACAACACCCGTGCCCCCTGGCGGTGCGCCAGGCGCACCACCTCCTCCGCCGGAAGGCTGACCCCGTCCAAATTGGAGGTGCAGCCGATGGCGACCAGTTTGACCCCTTCCGCCAGCAGTTTCTGGTAGGCGTCCAGGTTGAAGGTGTTATCGGGATTGGATGGGACAAATTTGAGCCGGACGCCGCGCCGTTTTGCCAGCATTTGCCAGGGAATCAGGTTGGAATTATGCTCTTTGTCGCCGAGCAGAACACCATCGCCTGTCTGCCAGTCGAGCGCGTTTGCCACCAGGTTGATGGCTTCGGTAGTGTTGCGGGTGAAAATGATCTCCTCTTTGCGGGCGGCGTGGAGGAATTTGGCAACCGCCTGGCGCGCTTCGTCCACCTGACGGGTTACCTCGCCCGCCAGGCGGTGCATACTGCGCCCGCTGCACGCCGGGAAATCGGTGTAATAGCGCTCGACTGCCTGAATGACCGTCTGCGGACGCAGGCTCTGGCAGGCGTTATCGAAATATATGACCGGCTTACGGTTGTTGTTGGAATTCAGCAGGGGAAAATCCTGCCGGAATTTTTCGACATTCATCACTTGGAAACCCATGCAGATACGGTAAAATTTTCATCAACCGGCTTCATTATACTCGAAAAGTCAAGGCGATTTGCCGCCTGGCGCTAAAGTAACCCTTTATTTTGAGCCATCACGCGCCTGGTAAAAGATATGCAACCTTCCCCATCTCTACCCCCCTTGTTAACCGCCTATTGGCAAACCTTTTTGGTGCATCACCAGCTCGACCCGGCGACCCCGCTGTTCGAGGTATTTTCGTTTGGCGACAACCCGCAACTAGCCGACGAACTGGCAGCGCTGGTTTTGCAAGGCAGCAAAGTTGCTACTGCCTCGCTGGTGTGGGAATATGAATTGGAAGGCAGGCAATTGCCCAAACCCGGCGACCTGAGCATTGTCACTAACGCGGAGGGGCAGCCGCTGTGCATCATTCAGACGACCAGCGTGGAGGTGCGCCCGTTCGAGGAAGTGGGCGAGGCGTTTGCCGCCGCCGAAGGCGAGGGCGACCGGTCACTGGCGTATTGGCGGGCTGCCCACTGGCAATTTTTCGGGCGCACCTGCCAGCGCATCGGGCGCACATTGGACGCGCGTATGTCAGTGGTGTGCGAGCGCTTTCGGGTAATCTACCGGCAGGGTTGAGCGCCGGATCAATCCGGCGGCAGCAGCCCGTACACCCCCAGGGCGATCAACGATCCCAGCACGATCCCGCCGATCACCTGGCGCGGGGTATGCCCAAGCACTTCTTTCAGGCGCTCCTGCGAAATGGCATGTCCGCTGAACAGTTCCTCGAACAGCAGGTTGATTTTTTGGGCGTGGTAGCCTGCCTGGCGGCGCACTCCGGCGGCATCATAGACGACCACCATCGAGACCGCAAACGCCAGCGCAAACAGCGGCGAGCCGAAACCGTAATACAAGCCAATCGACAGGGTGGTGGCAACCATCAACGACGAATGCGAGCTGGGCATCCCGCCGCTGCTGAACCACAACGCCCAGTTCCAGCGCCGCTTAAGCAGGTAATAGATGGGCACTTTCAGGAACTGCCCCAAAAACCACGCCAGCAGCGCGGTCAGAAAAACCCGATTGTGAATCAAATCTTCCAGCACGCCGGTTAGCCCTCCCCATCCTCGGTCAACAGGTCGAAATCGCCTTCGCCCAGGCGGCGGACGCGCAATTCCGCCTCATCCAGTAGCCCGGCGCAGCGTTTTACCAGCGCCTGCCCGCGCTCGAACAGTGCCAGGGCTTCTTCCAGCGCGGGCTGATCGTTTTCCAGCGCCTGAATCACCCGCTCCAGTTCCGCGAAGGCTTGTTCGTAATTCATTTTTTCAACCGCCGGTGTTTTTGGGGTCATGCTTCTCTCCTGAATCCGCGTTCGGGATAATCCGTTGCGCCTGCGCCTGAATGCGTCCGTCCGCCAGCTGCACGGTCAGGTCATCGCCCGGCTGCACCGCCCGCGCGCTGTGGATCACCCCACCAGCATCGTACACCACCGCGTATCCGCGGCGCAGCACCGCCAGCGGGTTGAGCGCCGCCAGGCGCTGCTGATTGCCGTCCAGATGGGCACGGCGCAGCTGCAACGTGGCATACAGCGAACGCGCAGCGCGCCCAGCCAGCTGGTCCAGCCGCTGGCGGTCGTCCTGAATGCGCCGCTGTGGCGAAAGCAGGTTCATCCGGTTGGTGCGCTCCGTCAGGCGGCGGCGTTCGCCACCCAGCAGGCTGCTCATCCAGCCTTTCAGGCGGGCGCGGCATTCCATTAACTGGTAGCGCAGGTCGGCGGCATCCGGCGTAACCAGTTCGGCGGCCGCGGTGGGGGTGGGCGCGCGCACATCGGCGGCAAAATCGCACAGGGTAAAGTCGGTCTCGTGACCAATACCAGTCACCACCGGCAACGGCGAGGCAGCAACTGCGCGCACCACCTGCTCATCGTTGAACGCCCACAAATCCTCCAGCGAGCCGCCGCCGCGCGCCAGCAAAATCACGTCCAGCCCGGGCACGCGCAATAAGCCTTGCAGCGCGGCGGTGATCGCCGGCGGGGCTTCGTCGCCCTGTACCGCCGCCGGGGCAAGGATCACCTCCGCCAGCGGGTAGCGCCGCCGCAGCGTGTTGAGCATGTCCTGCAGCGCCGCGCCGGTCGGCGAGGTAACGATGCCAATGCGCCGCGGAAAAGCCGGCAGCGGGCGCTTGCGGGCAGGGTCGAACAGTCCTTCGCTTTCCAGCCGCGCCTTAAGGCGCAAAAATTCCTGGTACAGCCAGCCTTCACCCGCCGGCCGCAGCGCGTCGATATACAACTGGTACTGCCCGTCGCGCTCGTACAGGCTGATGTAGCCGTGCGCCTCGACCGCCTGCCCGTTGACCAGGTTGAAGCGCACCCGTTGGGCGTTCATGCGCCAGACGACACATCGCAGGGCGGCGCCGGCGTCTTTGAGGGTGAAATACACGTGCCCGGACGCCGGGCGGGACAGGTTGGAGACTTCCCCCGCCACCCAGATATCCCGCAAAATCGCATCGCTTTCCAGCACCTGGCGCAAGTAACGGGTCAAGTCGCTGACCGTCAGGGCGGGCGCGGGAAAAGGAAGCGGCAATTCCATAGCAAGAATAGGATACCCTGCAACGATATGTCTGTCAACTGCGGGCGCAAAAATTCACTCCGGCTTACCCCACAACCCCATCTGGGCAGCCCGCAGCACCGCCTGGGTGTTGCTGTACACCCGTAGCCGCTGGCGGACGGCAGCCAGGTGCAGGAACACCGTTCGGCGGGAAAGCCCCAGTGTTGCGGCAATCTGGTCGGCAGTGTGCCCTTGCGCCAGCAGGTGCAAAACGGCCGTCTGGCGCGGAGAAAGCAGCCCCGCCAGCGGCGGCGTACCCGGCAGGGCGGAATCCTCGGGCAGGGCAAACACCAGCACCACCTGTTGGCTGAGCGGCAGCGCGCGCAGCCGCCCGGCGGACGCATCTTCCAGGGCGGGCGGCGGCAGCCATTGCCCGCGGTTGACCGCCCGGCACAATTCCGCAGCGGGACGCGCGTCGGTCAACAGCATCTGTACGTTTTCACCGGCAATATACAGCAAAACAGTCATGGCTCCTCGAAATAGAACATATAGTCTATTTTGGATGAAAACCCCGCTCCGTCAAGAACCAGATAGCGGTTAACCCACTGCTGCTCCTCCTGCGCAAACCTGGCAATGCGGGCGTGAGCGGGTTAGGTTATAATCCCTGCCATGCGAAACCTATTCGTTCTGCTGGGGGTGATGCTGCTGGCGGCTTGCAGCCCGCCGCCGCAGGAAACCCCC
>JBBIQB010000086.1:0-14032 GCA_037442545.1 Bellilinea sp. | reverse complement strand
CAGCAGCGCGATGGAGGTCAGCGGGTAATGCTGGAACAAACCTCTCATCTGGTCGAAATCCAGCGGCTGGCGGTGATTTTTAAGGATGCCCAACGCCAGCGCCAGGACAAACAGGGCAAGAAACCGCGGCAATAACCCGACAGCGAACAACATCAAACCCGGCCGCGTATTCAACCCGATTGCCAGCAGCGCAAACCCGGATTCCAGGATGACCGCGTAGCCAAAGATGCGCAGCAGATTGTCCTGAAAGGCAGCCCAGATTCCAGCCGTGGCAATCATCAAAATTCCAACAATTCGTAATACCTCGTACAACTGCTGCGAACTACGCAGCCAGCCAAAGCCACTGACAAAATCCAATCCAAGAACCAGGATGGACACTGGCACGAAACTCAATACAAACGCCGCCGCAAACGGGTGAGTCTCGTTAACCAGCTGCGGCACCCAAGAATAGAATGGAAAGATCGCCAGCCAGAAAGCAAAACCGAGTCCAAGCATCAATGCCGCCCGGATCAGCAATTCCGCATCGATCTGCGCCGTATCCCCGCTGCCAAAAACCCACCCGGCGAATAACACGAAAGGCATTCCCAGGGTTTGAAAAATCAGGTAACGTTGCACGCCGGTTCTGACCGGTTCTCCCGGCGGCACCAGCAGCGGGATACTGAACAAAACGGCAACCTCCACCAACAGCGCGGCAAACAGGAATGGCTCGACCGAAAATGCTGCAATCAGCGCCGTAAGAACAGCCAGGGCAAAGGGGACGAAAAAGCGGTGAACCCAAATGCCCAACGCGCCGATGAACCAGGCAGCCCCGGCGCCGTAGATCAGGGTCAGGAAGGAACGTTCGTTATTGGTCAGGACAAAACGGCGACCCAGCACAAACAGACTGTCCGCGATCTCTAGCCGCAGCCCACCCAGGCGGATGGGTTCGCCAATGGGTACAAAGGCAGCCAGCAGCGCGAGCAGGGCAGTGATGAACACCGCAATCCCAACCGAGAGCGTCCGGTTTTGCCGCAGGAACCACAGCACAATCGCGGCGATCAGCGGCAGAATGATCCAGATCAACGGCGCGCTCATCGGCGCTCCTCCAAACCGGCTGCCAGGATGAAATAGGAGCCTGCCAATGCCAGCCCAATCGTGATAACCCCCAGCAGACCCACCACCAACACCGAGGTCACCAGACCAGCATAGATGATTTCGAATCCGGAGATGAACGTAAGCAGTCCAATGATCAATCGAAACGGCGCCACGGTCAATCCCATTTGAATCAAACCTGCCGCCAGCAAAATCATCCCGCCGGTCAGTACCGGGGGTTGAACGGGCAGAAAGAACTGCACCTGGGGTTCGGTTGAGAACACAACGATGAAGGCAAACAGGGTAACCAAAATCCGGAAAATCCTGCCGGGCAGGTCGTTTTGGGGCATGGTTTCTTCCAGGCTTGCTTGCGAAGCCGCCAGCACGGCAATTGCCATCCAGCCAACCACCAGCTTGACCGCCGCCAGCCCCAACGGCAAGGATTGGCTCACCAGCCAAAAGACACCCACGTACTGCGCGGCAAGCGCGGCAACCGACCAGCGCCAATTCCCATACACTACCAGAATAAGGCTGGATAGCAACAGCAGGATAAGCGGAAGAAGATCCAGAATTGCGTTCATTGAGTTCCGCCGATCAGTGAAATCAACAACGCCAGCAGCAAGATCGACCAGAGCACGCCGCCATCGCCCTCGAATAGGGTCGAAAAAATGCCCAGAATGCGCTGCACGCCATGAAATATCATCCGCAGCAGGCGATACAACCAGTTCAAGCCAAGGAAAGCCGTAATCGCGCCGGACAAGACCTGGAACACCTGGCGCAGCCAGGCTGTGAGGCGGGAATTGCCGGCTTCCACGCCAACGCCCTGCCGGATCAGCCGGAACGCCAGGACAGACAGCACCAGCGTCAACAAACCCGCCCACCACGCTCCCAGGGTAAGCCCACCCGGAACGCCAAAAGCAGCTACCAGCCAGCCGGAAACAAGCAAAAGGAACAAGCCCAGCGTGTATGTCGTGCGCGCATAGGGTTCCAAGGCGCGGCTGTCTTCCCCTTCCCGCAACGCATGGCGGATATACCCGCCGATCAGGATCACCTGCAAAACAACCCAATACAACGTCCAACCCAACGAAGCCCCGGCAGCCTGCCAACCAGAGGATAGCGGTGCGTAGGGCAAGCCAGATAAACTGACCACACCCAGTACCGGAAGAAGCAGCAAGCGCCGGCTGCGCACGGAAAATAAAAACAACATTCCGCCCCAGGCAAGGATCGCGATCCCCCAAATCGGGGTGGATGGTGAATTACCGTACCCAGCCGCGATCAATGCCATACTGCTAAACGCCAAGCCGAAAAACGTGCGCCCGTTGATTTCGCTGGCAGCGATCAGCCACATCAACCCGCTGTACACGCCAATCACGGCGATCAACGTCACCAGGATGGTTTGCGATTCGGGCAGCGCCAGACCTGCCGGTAATTTTGCCAACAAGCTCAACGCAGCAATTTGACCAGTGATGCGCATCAGGCTGGTCAAGCCGTGCTGCAGCGGCAGCCGTTGCTCGTAGTCGACATTAATGGGGAAGACACCCAGGCGCAGCACAACCGCAGCGATCAGCAGCCAGACCTGCTCCGCTGCCACACGTTCAAAGGTCAGCGTCTCGCCCCGCTGGGTTGCCAGCACAATTGCCGCCAGCAGCAAAAATGTGCCGAATACCCGCAAGGCAAACGAAGCCAGCACCTCCCGGCGGTATTGGTCATCGCGGATCACCAGCATTCCGTAGATCAATTCCAGTACGTCCAAGATCATCCAGGCAGCCGCAAGGGCAACCGGCGACCCACTTAAGATTGAAATCAAGCCAGCCGCGGTGAAGGTCATCACGGCAGCCCAAGAGAGCGGCGTGCTGTTATACTTGAAGCGCACCGGCGCGGTCAGGATGACCGCCAACCCCAGGCTGACTGCGCCAAAGGCGTAAGCCCAGCTGGTGGAATCCCAACGGAACAGAATTGGATCGGCGTTTTGCGGGTCGAATGGGCGCCAGTGGGCAAAGACCAACGGCGCGGGTTCGAACCAGCGCAACGCCAGAACCCCGCCCCAGGCGAGCAGCATACCGCCAACCGATACCAGCCAGGCATAGCGACGTCCCGGCTCGCTCCAATACAGCCCAAACACGAGCCCTGCAACCAACAGGATGAAAAGTACCGGCAGCAGTGTCAACATGCTTACAGGATGGGATTGTCTCCTGTGCGCTGGTGGAATTTACCCATTCCGGCTTTTCCCATCCACTGGTCGCCATCCACGATCAAATTACCGCGTAAAAACACTTTTTCAGGATAGCCGGTCAACTGCCAGCCTTCAAATAAATTGTAATCCGTCCGGTGGTGAGCCTTGGCAACGCCGTATTGCACAACGCGCTGCGTGTCCCAAATGACAATATCCGCATCACTTCCCGGTGTCAGGCTGCCCTTGCGCGGATATAATCCAAAGATTTTCGCCGGGTTGGTACTGTTCAGGGCAACAAACTGGTTGGGGGTCAGCCTGCCGCGCACCACGCCCTCCGTCCAAATCACCGGCAGCCGGTCGCCGACCACTGGCAAGCCGTTGGGGATTTTGGTGAAGTCATCCTTACCCAATTCCTTGCCCGGAATGGCAACCGGTTTTCCCTCATATAGGATCGGTTTGCTACCATCGTAGAAAAACGCGCAGTGATCGGTGCCGATGACTTGCAGGATGCCCTTCTGCAATCCTTCCCAAAGACGCTGGTTATCCTCTGCGCTGCGCATTGGCGGCGAACAAACCCATTTGGCGCCGTCCGAACGGCGTAAATGGTCGATGGTGAAAAACAGGTATTGTGGGCAGGTTTCGCCCATGACGGGCAACCCTTTCGAGCGTACATATGCCAGTTGGTCAACCTCTGCGCCGGCGTTCATGTGAACCACATACAGGGCTGTTTCTGCCAGCGCCGCCAGCGCGGAGCCGCGCAGCGTTGCTTCCACGGCTGTCCAGGCAGGTCGGGTGAGCGCGTGCCATTCCGGCGCTGTGCGGCCCGCAGCCAACGCTTCCGCCATCAATAATTCGATCACATCCCCATTTTCCGCATGGATCATGGTCAGGAAACCGTGTTTTCTGGCTATGCGCATAGTCCTGAAGATGTTTTCATCCGACAGGCGCAGGCGGTTGTTGTACGCGGTAAACACTTTCAATGTGCTGATCCCCATGCCCAATAGGGATGGAATTTCCGCCTCAATTCGCTCATCCAGATGGGTGATGTTCATGTGGAAACTAAAATCGATCGCCGCTTTGGGATCCGCTTTTGCCCGCCAGGCAGTCACGCTGGCTTCCAAACCGCCGGTTTGCTGTGGGACAAAATCGATCACCGTCGTGGTCCCGCCAAAAGCAGCCGCTTTGTGTCCGCTATAGTGATCATCACAGGAAACCGTGTCGTACATCGGCAGATCGAAATGCGTGTGCGGATCCACACCGCCGGGCAGCACCATTCGCCCACCCGCCTCGATGATACGGGTGTCCTCACTCGCAGGCAGATTCGTACCAATCATGGCAATTTTCTCGCCGGAGACGAGAATATCTGCCGTGAATGTATCCGCGGCAGTGACCAGTGTTCCTCCTCGAATCAATAAGTTCATTGTCGTCTCCTTTTTATCCATTACTGTAACTTTTTTCTCGCCGGCTCAATCGAATTCGTACTCCGGCTGGGTCTCTTTTACCGCTGACCGGTCACCCAGCATCGCCAACAGGCTCGCATCCAGTTGTTCCAAGTATTCCGGCAGCGCCCCCGTTTCATACGACGGGTGGCGCATCATCCGCTCGCGCAACCCTTGCCACAATACCGCCCGATCCTCACTGTCCACAACCAGCTGGTCAAGTTTGGCAGCCCGGTTAAAGCGCGTTCCGGTGGTGTATAAAAAGGTCACCCGCCGCCATTTTTCTGCCACAATCGGTGGTTGGACGGTCTCCAGCGGACCGATTTGCACTTTGTAATATTCCTCGTTTGCGCGGGGATGATCGGGTTCATCGCGCAGCAATTGCGCCCGGGTGGTCAATTCATGTCCGCGCACCGCAGCCAGGTAGTGAATGCGCCAGCGCTGCTGCTCGCCGAAGGCGCCGGTCTGGTAAAATGCCAGGTAGTCCACCGCCAGAATCTTGGGCGCAGATCGTAGCGGGATGCGGTACCAGCCCAACAGCCGGGCAATTTCCAAATCGCGCGGCTGGGTGATCACCGCGATTAGAATGAATGCGCTATCCGGAACTGCCAGTCGCACAGCCACTACCCCGTTCGATCAGAATTACCGGAATTATAGTCCATCCCGCCGGTCTGGTAGCACCAAAGCCAGTTGTCTTTATACAGTCAGCAAACCCGCCGGTGCGTTACGGGGGGGCGACTGGCAGCCGCCCCCCTGCTGGTTGTAAAATTTCACGCTTCGCCGGCGGTTATTTGACCCCAGCGCGCTGGTTGAACTCGGTGATCAGCGCGTCGATTTCCTCGACCTGCTTTTGCACGTCTGTCCAGTACTGCGGGTCATACCACTGGGCTTGAATCTCTTCGTAGGTTCTTCCCTGCTGTTCGATCCAGGTATAGTATTTGAGATTGTGAACCCGTTTTCGATCCGCATAGGTCAACTCCATCAGGTGATCGGTCGTTTCGCCGTGCAGGTCGCTGGCAAAGGCTTCGGCGGCATCGAAGGCAGTAAATTCGCCGAATTCTTGGCGGTATTCGTGGATGCGGCTAGAATACAATTCCATCGAATCGGTCATCACGAACAACATGACGTCGTTTTCACCCATCTCGTAATACTTGGCGGCTTTGATCGCTGAGAGCATGTTGGCGATTCCGGAGAAGCCAAACAGATCGAGCTGTTGAACCAATTCCGCCGGAACACCCTTGCGCACCAGGTATTCCCGTCCTGCCGGTTCGTTGAACAGACGCAGGATATCGACCACCGAATTGTCATCGATGGCTACCACCATGTCGGTGTTCTTGACATTATGGATCCACGGCACATGCTTGTCGCCGATGCCCTCGATGCGGTGCGAGCCAAACCCGTTCTGCAGCAGCGTCGGGCATTGCAGCGCTTCACTGGCGACGATCACGCTCTGCGGGAAGATTTGCTTCAGGTAGTCGCCGCAGGCAATCGTCCCCGCCGAACCGGTGGTGAGAGCCACGCCGCGATAGGTATCATTGGGTCCCATCACCTGTTTCAGCACATCTTCCATAGCGTGACCGGTGACCTCGTAATGCCAGAGATAGTTGCCAAACTCCTCGAACTGGTTGAAGATCATCAAATCCTGACCGGATCCGCGCAATTCCCAACACTTGTCGAAGATCTCTTTGACATTCGATTCGGAGCCAGGCGTGGCAATCACTTCGCCGGCGATCTTGGAAAGCCATTCGAAGCGTTCTTTGCTCATCCCTTCCGGCAGAATGGCAATCGACTGGCAGCCGAGCAAGGCTGAGTCGTACGCGCCGCCGCGGCAATAGTTGCCGGTGGAGGGCCATACTGCTTTTTGGGTGGTCGGATCGAACTGTCCGGTAACCAGCCGCGGCACCAGGCAGCTAAATGCCGCGCCGACCTTGTGCGCGCCCGTGGGAAACCACTTGCCTACCAGACCGATCACCCTCGCCGGAACACCCGTCAGGCTGGAGGGCAGCTCGATGAAATTGACCCCATCGAACAAACCACCTTTGGCAACCGGTTGGTTTTTCCAGGTAATCCGGAACAGGTTGCGCGGGTGAACGTCCCACAAACCAATGTGCCTCAATTCTTCTTTTACGTGATCGGGGACGAGCGCCGGATTTTTCATTTGCGCATAGGTTGGGATAACAATCTTTCGCTCCCGCACCCGCTGCAAGGCGCGCTCTCGGCGCTCTGGAATTACAGTCAGGTCAATAGTTGTCATTCAGTCTTCTCCTCTAAATTTGAAAGATTTGTTTTCTTAAAGTCTTCAGGGCTTTCGCTGACGATATACAGCGGGCGCCCCTTGGTCTCATCATAAATTCTGCCAATATATTCCCCCAAAATACCAAGGCAGATGAGTTGCACCCCGCCGAAGAACAGCACAGCAACCAGCGTGGATGCCTGTCCAAAAAAAGCCTGGGTATACACAGCGCGCAGGATTGCCACCACCGGAATCGCCAGGATTGCCAGTCCGGCGGATACGAATCCCAGGAAGGTTGCCATTTGCAGCGGCAAGTAGGAAAAACCGGTGATGGCAGTCAGCGCCAGTTTCAGCATTTTCCGCAGCGGGTATTTGGTTTCGCCGGCAAAACGGGCAGCCCGCTTGTAGTAAACCCCGGTCTGGCGAAAACCGACCCAGGCAGCCATGCCGCGTAGAAAGCGGTGATGTTCGCGCATGGTATTCAAGACATTGACCACTTTGCGGTCCATCAGGCGAAAATCACCGGTATCCATCGGGATTTTGACATCCGTAATACGGTAAATGATGCGGTAGAACAAGGAGGCAGTAAGTTTCTTGAAGAAGGTCTCCCCTTCCCGTTCCGCCCGTACGGCATACACCACCTCGTAACCGGCGCGCCACTTTTCGATCAAATCAAGAATCACTTCCGGCGGATCCTGCAAATCGGCATCGATAATCACCACTGCGTCACCACGCGAATAATCCAACCCGGCGGTTACTGCAATCTGGTGCCCGAAATTGCGGGCAAAGATCACCGGGCGGACGCGCGGGTCGCGGGTTGCCAGTTCGCGGATAATCTCCGGCGATTCGTCCAGCGAGCCATCGTTGATCAAAACCAGTTCCCAACTCCCGCCGCTTTTATCCATTACCTCGGCTATTCGCCGGTACAGCTCGTGCAAGCAGCAGGCTTCGTTATAGATGGGAACAATGATCGAAAATTGAGGGTTTTCGTTCATGTTCGCTTGTGTCTAACCCTGTACAATTGGCTAGTCCGGATCAAGATCACAACCCAAGGTGCTTCTTCAAGGCATTCATGGTGGGTTCGATGATCGGCGCCGCCGCAACCGCCTGCATCGCCGCGCGGATATCCTTCAAACCGCTGCCGGTATTGAGCACCAACGCCGGCTCCTCCGCAGTGATTTTGCCCTGCGCGATGGCTTTTTTCAGTCCGACGTAACTGGTCGAACCCGCCGGTTCAGCAAAAATACCCAGCGGTCCCAGTTCACCAATCCCGGCGATGATCTCTTCATCCGAAACCGTGATGTATTCGCCGCCTGTTTCGCGGGCAGCCCGCACCGCGCGGACGCCATCGCGCGGCAGGTCAACCGAAATGCTGTCGGCGATGGTCGTGGCCTGCACCGGCTCAATCACCTCATCGCCTCTAAAATAGGCATTGGCAACCGCCGCGGACTTTTCGGATTGAATGCCAAAAATGCGCGGCATTTTTTCCAGCCAGCCCAGTGCCTGCAAATCTTTGAAACCCTTGTGAATGCCGGAGATGATGTTGCCATCCCCCACTGGGACGAATATAGACAGGGGCGGGTAATCCCGTTTCAAATTCCGGATCACCGTTTCCCAGATTTCATAAGCGGCGGTTTTCTTACCTTCAACCGTAAACGGATTGTAGCCCGTATTGCGGCAGTACCAGCCAAACTCATTGGCAGCCTGAACGGTCAGGTCAAACGCCGAGTCATAGCTGCCGTCCACCAGAATAACCTGGGCGCCATAAACCAACAACTGCGCCACTTTGGCAGGCGGGGCGGTTTTCGGCGCAAAGATGACCGCTTTCTGCCCAACCGCCGCTGCCATGCCAGCCAGCGCTGCGCCGGCGTTGCCGGTCGAGGCGGTCACCACCACCTCGGCGCCAATTTGCCGCGCGCGCGCCACCACCACCGAGGAAGCCCGGTCCTTGAAGGATGCGGTCGGATTACGTCCCTCGTCTTTGATGTACAGGTGGCGAATGCCGAGTCTTTCCGCTAGGCGGGTGGGGTAGTAGGTTGGCGTCCAACCTGCCATGCGCAGCGGTGTGCCTTCCCCGCCGGGGTCTTTGACCGGCATCAACGGTAGATAGCGCCAGATGGAGTAATCCGAGCGTGAAACGATGTCGTTGATCTGGTATTTCTGGCGGATTGCGGCATAATCCAGGACGACATCCAGGTTGCCGCCATCTTGTGGACAGGTATAAGTGACCTGACCAGGAGCATATTCTGTCTTGCATAACGAGCAACGGTAACCAAGAAATTCACTCATAGAATTAAGTATCCTCAAGTTGATAGATTTTTGCAATAAGCGGTTCGATTTCCACAACAATCACCCGCATATTACTCTTTTTCGAAAGGCACCCCCAGCGAAGCCGGCGGTGAGGTGCGCAGCGAACGCAACAGCTGCGCCAGGAAATGGCGGGTTTTCTCCGGTAGCGCTGCCAGGGTGCGGTCAACCCATTCGGCATTGCCGATGTTGACCAGCAGCAAGGTCAAAATCATCAGCGGGAAAGGCGACACCTGCAAAACTTGTGACGGAATGCCCGGCAGGCTGGGCTGCAACACCAGCCCCAGCCATTGCAACAAGCCGAACAAGTACGCGCCGAAGGCAGCCCGCAGCGGATTCCACCCGCCAAAGATGGTGATTGCCAGCGCAATCCAACCAAAACCATCCAGCCCGGAGATGGTGCCTTTCCAGCCAGCCTTGACGCTTAGCGAGAACATCGGTCCGGCTAACCCAACCAGCATCCCGCCGATAAAGGTGTAGATATAGCGCATCTTATTCACGTTGGCGCCGCGCACAAAGGCGGTGGCGGGTTTTTCGCCGATTCCCTGCAACATTAATCCAGAGCGGGTTTTGAACACGAATACATACGCGACAATGATCAAGAGGAAACTGGCGTAGACCAGGATGTCCTGCCGGAAAAAGACGGTGCCAATGACCGGTATGTCTGCCAGTCCGGGGATCGGCATCGCGGGGACGCGCGGACCCTGCAGCCCCATAAACGGATTACCGAGAAAATAGGCAAGGTCGCGGCACATCAGCGCCAGGATGAACCCCACCGCAACCTGAGATTGCTTCAACGTAATACTGCTGAAGGCAACGATCAATGCGATCAGACCGCCAATAAGCGCCCCGGCAATGAATCCAAGCAGCAGGCTGTCAAAACTGACTGCCACCGCAAAACCTGCCATGGCAGTCAAAAGAATCGTACCATTTACCGAAAGGTTGATCACCCCAGCCCGCTCGGTGATGGTTTCGCCGATTGCCGCGAAAACAATCGGCGCAGAGGATGCCAGAACACCCGCCAGTCCAATCAGGATGATTTGAGTTTCCATTGCAGTAACCTCATTGCAAGCGGGTCAGGCGGCGGCGCACGCCATCCATCAGAAGCACGAACAAGACCAGCGCTCCCTGCAGCACACCGGAGAGCGCTGAGTCCAGCTTCAACACGATGGGTAATTGAATGCTGCCGATGTTCAACGCGGCAAAGAACAGCGCCACCGGCGCCGCCCAAATCGCCTGATAGTTGACCAGCATGGCAACCATCATGCCCAGAAAACCGTACCCGGAGGAAATGGCAGGGATCAGGCGGTGATACACCGCCAGCACCTGGGTGGCGCCTGCCAGACCAGCCAACATACCGCAGATCAAGAACGCCATCAACATGTAGCGCGCGGTTGGAATGCCCATCATGAAGGCAGCCCGTCCATTGCGGCCAACGGCTTTCAAGCGCAGTCCGAAATACGTTCCGCGCAGCAGGAAATAGACAATGATAATGGCGATAATCCCAATCCCCAACGACCATAAACTCAAACGGTAATCCGGCAGGGTTGGGAACCATAGGGTTGTCGGAAACGGTTCGGTGCCGCTCATCGAGCCAACACCGGGGCGTTTCCAAGGACCAAAGATCAACCAGATAGTCAATGCGGTGGCGACGAAGTTCATTCCAAGTCCACCGAAAATCTCATTGACATTGCCGAAAATTTTCAACAGCGCGACAAAACCTGCCCAAAGCATTCCACCCAGCGCCCCGGCAAGAACCGAGCTTGCCATGATTAATGCCGGCGGCAAATCCGAATTTTGCAGCAAACGCAGCGCCCATGTGGTAAAGATCGCCCCAAGGGTGATTTGTCCCTCGATGCCAATATTCCACAAACCAGCCGTAAACGTCATCAACAATCCCGCCGTGGCGAGCAGCAGCGGAGTCCACGCAACCAGAATATCCGCCATCTTGCCGACCGAACCGACCGAACCAACAATGATATTTTGATAAACCTGCAGCGGATCGGCGCCGGCAATCAGCATTACCAATGTAGTGAACATGATTGCCAGCGCAATTGCCAGCAGCTGAAAGCCGATTCCCATCCAGCGTGATGAAGTGTTCAGCATAACAACTCCAATCCATTCAGCACAGACTTAAAAACCCTTGCCACCGATCAATTGCCCCAATTGATCCACCGATGTAGTGTTCGCATCCAGGGGCTCTGACACTCTACCGCCGAAAAAGACCAGGATTCGGTCGCTGTATTGGAGAATTTCCTCCAGGTCGGATGAAATAAAGATAATACTGGAGCCCTGCTTGCAACGATCCTTCAACTTACCCCAGATCCAGATCGCCGATTCAATATCCAAACCGCGTGTGGGGTGTTCCAACAACAACAAATTAACCGGCGTGCGCAGCATTGCCAGCAGCGCACGCTGTTGGTTACCGCCGGACAAGGCTTCCACCCGGCTGATCGGCGTGCCTTTGATGTTAAAATCTGCAATCCGCTGCCGGGTTACCGACAGGGCTTTGTCGAAATTGATGAAAAATCCTCGCTGCTCTTCCGCCAGGATGAAATGTTCGGTCAAGGAAAGACCGGGGATCAAGCCTTCCTCCATGCGGGACGCCGGCACGTAGGAAATGCCCGCTTCCAGAAAGGTTCGGTACGGCTTGCCGGTCAGGCGTTTACCGCCCAGGTTAATTTCTCCTGCCACAGGGCGGATCAGCCCTGCGCAGGTACGCAGGAATTGCAATTGTCCGGAGCCCTCCATGCCTGCCAGTCCAACCACCTCACCACAGGTCATGGACAGGTTGATATTGCGGATTTCCAGCCGGTAATCTTCGATGGCTACCCGATCCAGGTAAAAAGCGCCATCGCAGGTCTCGTATCGCCGCTTTTCATCCAGACTGACCACCCTGCCAAACATCATCGTCACCAGGTCGTTGGTAACGTAAGGTGGTTCAACCACGCCAATCAGTTCGCCTTTGCGCAGCACAGCCACGCGGTGGCACAACCCTTCAACATCTTCGAGTTTATGGGAAACAAAAATGATCGACATCCCTTGAGATGCCAATATTTTCAAGGTTTCGAATAATTTTTCTTTTTGCGAGGCGCTGATCCCCGTAGTCGGCTCATCGAGAATCAGCACCCGCGCGCCCAACCAGAGCAGGCGCAAAATTTCCAGCTGTTGGCGTTCGCCAACTGTCAGGGTATCTACATACCCTAAAGGATTAATTTGAAAACCAAACCGGGATTGCAACTCGTTGAACGCCGCGATGACCTCGCGCCGGTTTGGGAAAAAGCCGCCTTCATGACCAATCAAAAGATTATCCACCACCCGCATCGGCGGGAAATCTAGCGGGTCCTGGTGCAGCATTCCAATCCCATATTTGATGGCATCCGACGGCGAAGAAATTTTAATCGGTTTGCCATCCAGCCGGATCACCCCTTCATCCGCATGAAAGAACCCGGACAGGATTTTCATCAGCGTGCTTTTTCCGGCGCCGTTTTCACCCAGGATTCCCTGGATCATGCCCGATTCGACCGTCAGGTTGATATCGTTGTTGGCATGGACGGCACCAAAGCGCTTGTGAATATTGGTCAGCTCAACTTTCATAATTCCTTCGCCTCGTAGCAAACAGAGCCGGTTTACACTGTGTGATCCGTTTTTGGAGGGAGGGCTGCCGGGCACCCGGCAGCCCTCGCGTTAATCCCTATACAGGATCAGTTGCTAGGAACGCTCTGTCCTTCCATTCCTTCCAGTAATTGCGGGAAGTACCAGACCTGCAGGTCGGTGGCAAATTCTCCTTCCGCGAGGTACGGGCTGCCATCCTGGAAATTCAACGGTCCAGCGAACAGGTTGAGACCGCCCGCCAGTTCATCGATGAACATTTGCAGATTGGCGCGGGCTTCTTCGCTCAACGCATCCCCGAAGGTAAAACCAACGGCGCTGGTGTCGGGATTGTTGATATCCGTCCAGTCCGGACCCACCCATTCAAAGTACGACTTGAAGGCGCCATCTTTGACTGCCTGGACTTCACGCATGTAGAGGGGACCCCAATTGAAGTACGGCACGCCCAGACACACTTCCGGCGCTTCGGCGCAGGAACCCTTGTAGTCATACGGCACAGCCCAGACTTCCTTGCCAGCCGCAGCCTGTTTGCTGGTTTGCACCAGTCCTTCGGTGGTATCAATGCCGGAGATGATCACATCATGACCGCTGTTCAAGAAGTCGTCCGCAACCTGGGTCGGGTCGGCGGTAAAACCGGGGATATTGAACCAGAAACCAATCCAGGTCACTTTGAATTTCAAATCGGCGGGATTCTTCCCGGCGTATTTTTCGTAGCAGTACCTGGCGCCCAGGTAAGCCGAAGCCGTAAGGCGGCGGGTTTCGTCATTGATCAACGCCCCAAGGTAGCCAATTTGTCCGGTCTGGGTGGTCAGCGCTGCGGCGCAGCCTGCCATCATTTTGCCGTATTCCATGCGTCCCATCGAGTTGCCTAAATTGGCGAACTCTATGTAATTGACGCCGTCCTTCCAGGAGGTATCGCCGGAGGCGTGAATCACCGGCACATCCGGATTTGCGCGGGCAAATTTGATGGCGCTGTCTTTCATGTCATCCGAATTGAAGATGATCAACTGCGCACCCTTGGACAGCAAATCCTCAGCCAACTGATCGGGAGTGGTGCCCGGCCGGTCGGCAGGATTGACCTTGTCGATGTAGATCATTTTCACGCCGGGGATCTTGCTTTCGACATACAAGCCGGCATCGTAATGCGCCTGGCTCCAACCGCGGTCGTTATACGGACCAACCAGCAGCATACCGAAC
>JBBIQB010000085.1:2608-14279 GCA_037442545.1 Bellilinea sp. | reverse complement strand
CGCCTCGGTATACCATGTCGAAAAGTTTAGCATGGTTTGCATACACACCCTAGAATGGCAATCCGATGACCGTGTTATTCTCCCAGATTCTTAACCTAATCACTCAACCGCCTGGAAACCTGGTTTATCATCTTGTCCTGGTTTTCGCCGTCCTGGCTGCTTTTCAGGCAGTCCATCTGGTGCGCGATGAAAAAAACGCAACCACCGCGAAGCGTATGCTGTGGGGATTGGCAGCCTTGTTATCCGGGCAGCTGCTGCTCTTTGGGTTGAGCGCGTTGGGCTGGCAAAACCTGGTCGAAGCCAATCCCACCCTGCCGTTGCTCGACCGGCTGGTCACAGCGGTTTCATTGCTCATAATTGCCTGGATGTGGACGGTACCCCAACCGAAACGCAGCTGGGATATTGCCTGCCTGGCAGCCACATTCGCCGCGGGGGTTTTCTTTTTCGCCAGTCTGGCGGTTTATCCTACCCTGCCGGCTGCACCCACTTTCAACCAATCCCCTCTCAACCTGGGCTGGACGCTTTTCACCTTACTGATCCTTGCGGCAGCCGTTTTGGTTCTTCTGATCAAGCGCACTGCCAATTGGGAGACCGGGCTGGCATTCTTTTTGGTTATTGTGGCGGGCAATCTGGCACACCTGCTCTATGCTGACAGCACTGGCGCTTTCCCGGCTGCCTTGCGCCTGGCGCAAATTTGCGTCTTTCCCGTCCTGCCTTCGCTCGCCCGGTCGGTCATCAGCCTTCCGGTTGTCGCCCCACCCGCCGTAATCGTCGAGCCGCAACCGGCCGCCCAGCCATCCAGGCGTCCGGTGATGAACCCGCGCGCCGTGTACTCCTGGTCGCGGCTGGCGGCTGCCCACGAAATGGATGCCGCGCTCGCCGCCTACACCCAAGCCATCGGTAAGACCTTGTCCGCCGACCTCACTTTCCTGGTCGAACAGGAAAATCCATACCGCCCGGTTGCGCTTCAATACGGCTACGACTTCATCCGCGATGAAACCCTTGCAACCATTACCCTGGATAACGCCAGGCTTCCCTTGGTTTGCGGCGCCTTGCAGCGCCACAAAGCCCTGCGCCTGACCACCGAAAGTGAGCCGCCCTCGCCCGACCTGAATACCATAACCCAGGCGATCGGATTGACAACCCCCGGCAACATCCTCATGATCCCGTTCAAGGGACTGGGAGCATCCTCCCATGCTGCGCTGGTCTTCTCGCCCTATTCCGGACACGAATGGAGTATCGAAGAACAAACCCTGCTTGCCAGCATCATCGAAGAAAGCGCCAACCTTTGGCAGCGGCTGCAAACCGAAAACCCGCAGGTGGTGATCGAATCGCTGGAAACCCGGCTGGCGCAGTCCAAAGTCGAGATGGAGGCATTGAACCGCGAAATCCACAGCCTGCGCGCAAGCGCCCCGCTGGCAGCCTTGCCACCGGTGGAAAAAACCAATCAAACCCTGGAAATAACCGGGCTGCTTGCCCTGCAGCGCGAAGCGCAAGAGACAATCAACCGCCTGGAAGATGAGAATCGCAGCCTGCGCGAAGCTTTGCATGATTTGAAGGCGGAACAATCCACCCCGGCGGAAATCGAATACCTGGAAAAAGAATTGCGCCAATCCCTGGAGGAAACCGCCCGCCTGCAAAATGCTCTGGCGAACGCCAACATGCGCATCATCGAGCTGCAATCCCGCGCCGATCAAAGTGGGGGCATTTCCGGCAAGGATACCGAGGCGGTCGTCTCTATCATTCAGGAACTCCGCCAGCCAATTTCCTCCATCATCGGTTATACCGATCTATTGATGAACGAATCCGTCGGCATCCTTGGCGCACTGCAACGCAAGTTTTTAGAGCGCATTAAAGCCTCTTCTGACCGCATCCAGGGTCTGCTGGATGACCTGTTGAAAACCTCGGTCTTCAATTTCAGCCCGATTGAACTTGCCCCGCAACCGGTGGACATCGAAACCATCCTCGATCAGGCAATCGCCGATATGGCGGATATCCTGCGCGAAAAAGAGATCAATCTGCTCATGGATATCCCCGAAAACCTGCCCACCTTTTATGCCGACCGCGACGCACTCCACCAGGTGTTCATCCACCTGCTGCAAAACGCCGGTTCGGCAACGCCGCCAGAGGGCAGCATCAACCTCAAAGTCAAATTGGAACAAAGCGAAAAATCCGAGGTATTCGTCCATTTGTTGATCACCGACGAGGGCGGCGGAATTCCTGCCGAGGAATTGAACCGCGTCTTTTCCCGCCGCTACAATGTCGAAAACCTGCCCATTCGCGGAGTTGGCGATTCGGGAGTGGGATTGTCCATTGCCAAGACATTGGTTGAAGCGCACGGCGGCCGCATTTGGGTGGAAAGCGAAGTGGGCAAGACCTCCACGTTTAGTATCTTATTGCCCGTTCAAAAGCCTGGATTCAACGGAAAAAATCATCCTTCATGAACAGGTTCATTCGCGGGGTTGTACCATTTCTTTCGGTAATCGCCGCCAGTTTGATGGTGCTCAGCGCGCTGACCACCGGCATCCTGGAAGGCAATCTGGCGCTGCCGCCAAGCGCCACCCCGCGGCCGACCTTGCCGCCCCCCAATCTAACCCCAATTGGAGCGCTGCCTCAAACGCCAACCCAGCCTGTTGTGAGCGAAACCGCGCTGCCCCCCACCCAAACAGCCTGCCCAATGCCCTCCGGGTGGGAAATTATTACCGTGCAGGCAGGCGACACGCTCAGCGACCTGGCTGCACAGCGCAGCGTCCCGCTTAACGCTGTGCTTTCCGCCAATTGTCTTGCTTCCGAGATGATCGTTGCCGGCGCGCAGATCTATCTCCCTGCACTGCCAACCCCTTCGACCTCCGCGACCCGCTCCAGAGCGTCAACCAGCGCTGCGCCTGCCTGCGCCGCGCCGCGCGGCTGGGTGCGCTACCGCGTTCAATCGGGAGATACCTTGACCCGCTTGAGCGGGCTCTACCGGGTCTCGGTCTGGCAGCTGCGCCAGGCAAACTGCCTGTACGGCGACCTGATCGTCGCCGGGTCGCGCATTTGGGTGCCCAATGTCGCAACCAGCACCTTCACCGCCTTGCCGGACAAGCCGGAACCACCTCCGGCAACGCCAACCGTACCCCCGACACTGTCTCCAACACCCATCCCCAGCGGAACTATTACCATCACCCCAACGTCTACACCAATGGAGACTCTTACGCCTTCACCTGAACCGACGCGCACCGAAACCACGGTGACTCCGGCTTCGACCAATACCACCCAGCCGCCCCCAGCAACCACGGCTACGCCTTGAGGGACATAGTATGCGCAAAGTATTATTCATCTTTCTGCTGATCATCCTGGTATCCGTTGCCTGCAATTTTCCCGGCTTCGCCAGTCCGGATCAAGCCATCCCGCAGGCGGTCGCTCAACGGATTGTCACCCTCGACCCCAACGCGCCAGCCACTCCCACCCCGTTCATGCCACTGCCGCTCACCCCAACCCCCTCCATGCCTACACCGGTGGCTGAAGTCACCCCCACGCCGGGCGATTTCACCACGCCCGATCCGGTTGAGATCCCTGCCGATGCTGTAACTGTGCTGGTGCTCGGCTCGGATTGGCGTCCAAATGCCGGTTTCCGCACGGATGTCATCCTTCTAGTCATTATCAATACGCGCACCGGCGCGGTTAGCATGGTCTCCTTCCCGCGCGACCTGTACGTGGAAATTCCGGGCATCGGTCAGCAGCGCATCAACACCGCCCAACAATACGGCGGCTTTAGCCTCACCCAGGCTACGTTTCAAACCAATTTCGGCATCATTCCGAGTTACTTTGTAATGACCAATTTCCAGGGCTTTATCAACATCATCGACCGCATTGGCGGCGTCGAGGTTGAAACTGCCCAAAACCTGACCGACACCTGCAAATTACCCCAGGCGGTCAATGGGTACTGCTCGGTGGGACCGGGGCGGGTATACATGAATGGCGCAACAGCCCTGTGGTACGTGCGCTCCCGCTACAGTTCGAACGATTTCGACCGCAGCCGCCGCGCTCAGGAAGTGATTCTGGCGGTGTTCAAAAAATTGATGACCCTGGACGCCATCACCAAAGCCCCGCAGCTGTACCAGGAATTTCGCAACAACGTCGAAACGGACATACCGCTCGACCTGGCAATCAAACTGGCTACCTTTGCACCCGGACTGGTCTCCAATCCGGGTAAAATTCAGCGTTATGCCATTGGTCCTGGGGAAGTGTGGAATTACACCACGGATACCGGCGCTCAGGTTCTCATTCCAATTCCAGAGCGGATTCAGGCGATTCTCGTACAGGCACTCAACGTCGAGTGATGCGGGGTCAAAAATAGGGTTTGACTTTCCCCGAATTCTGTTGTACACTCGAATTGCCGTAAGGCTATGCGAAAATCCAGGGAGCACGGAGCGTATCCATGCCTAATGATTCCACCCCATCACTTCACATTACATCCCAGACCCCTTTATTGCCCGCCATCCGATCCTGGGAGATTTTTCTGCTCGACCAGGGAAAATCTCCTTACACAGTAAAAGCTTTCCAGAACGACTTACAATTGTTGTCCGGTTACCTTCCGCCGGACCGCGCGGTCGGTTCGATCACCACCCGCGACCTGAACAACTTCCTCTACTGGATGCAAAACGGGCGCGGTGTTCCCTGTAGTCCAAAAAGCCTGGCGCGCCGGGTCACGTCGATCAAAGCCTTCTTTCGCTGGCTGCATCAATCCGGGCGCATCTTGGTCGATCCGGCAGAAAAAGTCGTCCAACAGTCGGTCATCAGCCCGCTGCCCACCGTTTTAACCCGCGAGGAGCAAGAAAAAGCCCTCGAGGTTGCCAATGCCTACCGCAGCGCCAAAAAGGCGGATGCGCGCCCCTACACCGTATTGGCATTGCTGCTTGCCACAGGCATCAAAAAGGGCGAATGTCTGGCAATCCACACCAATCACATCGATCCACTGGCGCCGGGTGGTGCGATGCTCTTCGTACGCTATGCCAGCCCGCGCAACCGCTACAAGGAACGCAAAATTGCGCTGCCGGAAACCTGGATCGAAAGTTATCAGGAATATCTGCTGCAATACCAACCCAAGGATGTCATCTTTCCCTGGTCGCCGCGCCGACTCGAATACTTGCTGGAAGACATTGGCGAGGAAGCCGGACTAAGCAAGCATTTATCCTTCGATATGTGCCGCTGGACGAGTGCCTTGCGCGACTGGCAATCGGATACCAACCGCGAGCACATCCGCCAAAAGCTGGGTATTTCCAAAATTCAGTGGCGCGAAATCAGCATGAAATTACGCCAGCTGAGTGAGCAGGCTTAACCCGCACCGTCAATCCGGGTCACCCGCAGTCGTAAAAGAGTTCCGCATCGCTCGCTGACGCGGAATTTTTCGCCGATCTGCAAGCCCGCCACCCAGACAATTTCACCCGCCGAAAGTACCAGGGGGATATTTTTCCGCACCGGTCGCGGAACGCGCTTCTGGTTGAGAAAATCTGCCACGCGGACGCTCCCATTCGCCATCCCAAACGGCGTGAAGCGGTCGCCCGCTCGCCACCCCCGAATTTCGAGAGGAAATGTGGTTCGCTCGCCATCGAGCCATGCCTGCCAGGGGCTGCCAAAGGACGGCTGCGTTTGCCCCTTGTCAATTTGCTCCACGTGCAGCACCCAACCGTGACTCAATTCAAGATGGCCCGGCGCTTCCAGCGTGAGGGTCACCCCGGCATCCATCCAAGGATAATCAGCCTCCCGGATGGCTGCCTCGCCTTTTCGTAAATACAGCCGCTGCTGGGCGAACACCAGTTCGATGCCGTCCCCCAATACAAGGCTGCCATCCAGGCGCTGCGAATGGATCTGCTCGACACATTGCTCGATTGCCGCCCGGGTAATGTCTTCGTTAAACGGCTGCAATGTGTGGATGCCATGCCGCAAGACAAAGGCGGTCAATTCCGGCTGCAGGGAACGCAGCGACTCGCTGCAAAAGGTCAACCAGCCCTCCCCACAATCGACAACCGCCTTATCGAAGGCTTGTTTTATTACGGGCTGCAAAATACGCAAGCCGTCCTCGACGCTCTGACCAAGTGACACGATGCGCGCCTTGATCTGCGGATTATAAGTCTGTAACGCCGGAATTAATTCATGCCGGATGCGGTTACGCTGAAAAAGTATATCCCGATTGGTGTGGTCTTCCAATGGGTGAATGCCATGCTCGCGCAGGTAGGTGTCGATCTCCGCCCGCCAGAAACCCAGCATGGGTCTAAACAGCGGCAGGTTGGTTGAGAACTGCTCCAGCCGCGTCACATAGCTCATTCCGCGCAGTCCATCCAAGCCGCTGCCGCGTAACAGATGCAGCAGGATGGTTTCGACCTGGTCGTCGGCAGTGTGTCCGGTTGCCACGCCTTGCGCATGGTGCAAACACGCCATGTCGAACAAATAAGCGTAGCGCGCCTGGCGGGCAGCCGCCTCCAGCGAAAGATGTTGATCGCACGCTAGATAGCGAACATCGGCGCTGCCGGTCAAAAAAGCCGCCCCCCATTCGCGCGCCAGGTTTCCAACCATTTCCGCTTCTGTGGCTGCCTGGCTGCGCAGCTGGTGATCGAAATACACTGCCAGCGCCGGCACTTTCGCCCGCGTCAACAAGTGCAGCAGAGTCAGACTGTCCGCGCCGCCGGATACACCCACAACCAGTGGACGATCCCACTTAATTGCGCATTTTTGGGTTAAAATTTTTTGAAAGGCGGTATACACACTTCGATTATAGCACGCCTGCATTGACGCGATTTTTGCACCATTACTGTAACAGAACTACAACCAAAATTCCACTTGTCGGGCATATTAGATTGTGCTAGACTGTTTCCAAGCCAATTTTCAGCGAGGCGCAAATGGCAGAAAAAATTCTAATCGTGGATGACGATCTGGAGACCCTGCGGTTGGTGGGACTGATGTTGCAGCGGCAGGGCTACCAAGTGATTTCTGCGCGCAACGGCAACGAAGGGATTGCCCAGGCGCACAGAGAACATCCCGACTTGATCGTCCTGGATGTAATGATGCCCGACATGGACGGCTACCAGGTGGCGCAGCAATTACGGGGGTCAACCGAAACCGCCGACATCCCCATCTTGATGTTCACTGCCAAATCTCAGGTGGACGACAAGGTCGCCGGATACGAATCCGGCGCCGACGATTACCTTACCAAACCCGTCCACCCCGCCGAACTGATCGCCCACATCAAAGCATTGCTCAGCCGCACCCGGATGCGCACCGGGCAATCGGCGCAAAAAAGCGCTGCAATGATTGGCATATTGGCTGCCAAAGGTGGCATGGGGGTATCCACCCTGGCGCTCAACCTGGCCATCGCCTATCACCAGCGCACCCGCAAAGAGGTCATCGCTGCAGAACTGCGCGCCGGACAGGGCACCTGGGCAGGAGAGTTGAATTTTCCCAACGCCCAAGGGCTGCACAATCTGCTTAACATGCGCAGCGGCGAAGTCACCCGTAGCGCGGTTGAAAAAGAGTTGGTGCTGACCACTTACGGCATCCGCTTGCTGCTTGCCAACAGCCGCAGCAAAGACTTCAACGCCTTGCAAAATGCCCTGCCGCAGCTAGAAGCCGCCTTGCAACAACTCGCCACTCTGGGAAAGGTGGTTTTTCTGGATATTGGCAACCCCTTTATGCCGGGCTTGGACCGCATCCTCGCCCAATGCGACGAGTTGATCCTGGTTGCCGAACCGCAGCCGTATTCGCTGCGCCGCACCAACCAGTTGATGGACGAACTAAACGAGTTTGGTTTTGGCAAATCCAAGCTGCTCAACGTGGTCATCGTCAACCGCGTGCGCGCCGACCTGCAACTATCTGCCATGCAAATTCAAGAAATGCTCGGCAAGCCGATCACCCTGGTTATTCCGCCGGCGCCGGAGCAATCCTACCACGCCGCGCTGCGCAACGTGCCCATGATTCAGCTGCAGCCGGATGGCATCCTCACTCAGCAAATCAACCGCCTGGCAGCGATCTACGCGGAACGCTTGAATAAATAATGGCACAAACCACGGACGAAGCCGCCTGCCTGGCAGCGGACTTGGTTCGCCAATCACACTACACGGTTGTGCTTACCGGTGCAGGCATTTCCACCCCCTCCGGCATCCCGGATTTTCGCTCGGCGAATACCGGTGTGTGGACGCGCAACAATCCTATGGAGGTTGCCTCGCTGACCGCATTCCGTTACCAGCCGGAAAAATTTTTCAACTGGCTGCGTCCGCTGGCACGCCAGATGTTCAACGCCCAACCCAACCCAGCCCATCTGGCGCTGGCTCAACTGGAACAGGAAGGCTACCTGCGGGCGGTGATCACCCAAAACATCGATGGTCTTCACCAGCGCGCCGGCACCCACAGCCTGTATGAAGTCCACGGTTCGATGGAAACCCTCGCCTGTCTCAAATGCCGCCAGAACTTTCCCACAAACGCTTTTTTGGATGTCTTCATCGCTCGGGAACAGATTCCCACCTGCCCAAATTGCCGTTCGGTGCTCAAACCCGGAATTGTGCTCTTCGAGGAAATGCTGCCGATGGATGTGTGGGACGCGGCGCAAGCACAGGCAGAGCAGGCAGACCTGTTTCTGGTGGTGGGCAGCGCCCTGGAAGTCACCCCAGCCGCGCAGTTGCCGCTCTACGCGCTGGAAAACGGCGCAAAACTGATCATCATCACCTTTTCGCCGACCTACCTCGACCGGCGCGCAACGCTGCTGCTGCCGTTCGATGTAGCAGAGGTGTTACCCGCCATCGTTCGCTGCCTGCAAGCACGTTGATCGTCAGCGGCTTCCCCGCCGCCCGAACTGGCGTTCAAGCAGGTCAACCGGAAGATGGATCATCGTCGGTCTGCCGTGCGGGCAGGTGCGCGGCGACTGGCAGCGTTCCAGGTCGCGCACCAGGGCGCGCTGCTCATCACCGGAAAGAATTTGCCCGGCTTTAACCGCCGCCCGCTTGCACACCCGCGCGATGATGCGCGCCTCGATCTCGGCTTGCAGCGGCGATTCATCCTCCTCGAAATCCTCGACCAGCGCCCGCACCGCCGTCACCGGATCGATGCCGCTTAACAGTGCCGGAATCCGCCGGACGCGGAAGGTGTTGCCGCCAAACGGTTCGACCTCGAAACCCCAACGGTTCAGGTAGTCCAGTTGCTGGGTCAGTAAACTGGCGGCAGCCGGCGCCAGCTGGAAGGTCACGGCTTCCAACAACTGTTGCGAGGCAATCTGCCTGCCCGCCTGGCGGGTGAACCGTTCGAACAACACCCGTTCGTGGGCGGCATGTTGGTCAATCAGGTACAACCCGTCCGGTCCTTCCGCCACCAGGTAAGCCGCCCCCACCTGACCAATCACCCGCAGCAAGGGCATTTCGCCAACCGGCAGGTCCGCCGGGCTTTTGCTGGCGGCTTCTGGTTCGGGTTCATCCGGCGGCGTTTCCCCTGGCGGCTGGCTCAACTCCTTTGCCATGTCCCAGGCGGGATCGATTGCCGGCGGGCTGGAGAGCGGCTTCCAAAAAATGTTCGGCATTTGCGGCGCAGGTGAATACGCCAATAACGCCCGCTTGACCGCTCGCTGCACAGCCCGAAAAACCCGGTCGGCATCGCGGAAGCGGATTTCGGCTTTTGCCGGGTGCACGTTGACATCCACCGCCTCCGCCGGTAGTTGGATCATCAAGGCTGCCAGGGGATACCTGCCAACCATCAGCAAGGTATGGTACGCCTGGATCAAAGCGCTGCCAAGGCTGGCATCCTGCACCCAGCGCCCATTGACAAAAAAAGTGATCTCTTTGCGGTTCGAGCGGGTCAATCCCACCGGACTGATAAATCCGTGAATCTGGATTTCCTCATCCGCCAGGTCAACTTCCAGCATCTGGCGCGCCAGGTCTGCGCCGTACAGCTGCACCAGCACTTCGCGGGAATTGCCATTGCCGGATGTATACAGCGCCTCGCGCTCGTCCTGAATCAACTTGAAACTCACCTGCGGATACGCCAGGGCATAGCGGGTAACCAACTGGTTGATCTGGTTTCTCTCGGTCACATCCGATTTGAGGAACTTCAAGCGGGCAGGTACGTTGAAAAACAACTCCTCCACCCGCGCCACGCTGCCCACCGGTATACCCACCCGCTCCCGGCTGATGATCTTGCCCCCCTCAACGACCAATTTGCCGCCAATCGCTTCATCTTTGTGCCGCGAGATCACCGTCAGGCGCGAAACCGAGCCAATCGAAGCCAGTGCCTCGCCGCGAAAACCAAGCGAGCGAATCTGAAACAGATCTTCGGCGGATTGCAGCTTGCTGGTTGCATGGCGGGTTACTGCCAGGCTGAGTTCATCGAAGCGAATCCCTTCGCCATCATCGCTGATCTCGATCCGGCTGCGGCCCGCATTGACAATGCGAATTTCAATCCGCCGCGCTCCGGCATCCAATCCGTTTTCGAACAATTCCTTGACCACCGATGCCGGTCTCTCGACCACTTCTCCGGCGGCAATCTGCGATGCCACTTCGTCTGCCAGTATGCGTATGGGCAACCCGTATTCTCCCTTTTCTATTTCATATCTGCCCGGCTATTTTCGATTATACTCAAAACACATGAAACCCGAACTGTTGATCTTCGATCTAGACGATACCCTGTACCCGCCCCAATCCAGGGTGTGGGACGAGATTGGTGACCGCATCAACCAGTTTATCCACGAGCGTCTCAATTTGCCTTTGAATGAAGTCGCCCGGCTGCGCGACGATCTGTATCTCCAATACGGCACCACCCTGCGCGGACTGGAACTGCTCTATGGCATCGATGCCCGCGACTACCTGGATTACGTCCACGACTTACCGATGCAGCATTACCTTGACCCGCATCCCGCCCTGCGCCTGTCGCTGCTCGGCATTCCAATCCGCAAAGCCATCTTCACCAACGGCGACCGCGCGCACGCCCAACGGGTCACCAGTGCATTGGGACTGGCGGATTGTTTCGACCAGATTATCGATATTCTGGACGTATCCCCCTACTGCAAACCCATGCCGGAAGCCTTTCAAATGGCACTCCAAAAACTGGGGGCAACCAACCCGGCGCGTTGTGTTCTCTTCGAGGATTCGCCGCGCAATATCCAGACAGCACGTTCCCTGGGACTGTATACCATACTGGTTGGAACAAACGGCGCCCAGCCGGTGGCGCATGACCACATCCACACCATTGGCAGCCTGCCGGACCTATTCGATGTCAATTTTTGTCTGCGCTCCCCGGGGTCAGGATGAATGACATTTCGTTGATCGGTTGGATTGCGATTGGCTTACTGTGCGTGATCGTACTGGTGACCAATCTCAGCCTGTTTGCCCTGCTGCGCAGTAAGAAATCCGACCCGTCCGAAGCGCGCATCCTGTCCGAGACGATGAAGACGCTGAAAAATCCTTGGGAGAAGGAAGAGCAAAAACTCCGCGAACTTTCGGAACAGGTGCGAAAGTTGAATGATGCAGACGATTCGCCTAAATCATCCTGAGGTTGGACAAAGCGCGGATTTCTCATTCATAGTTAACCTGACCGTGTTATTTTTTACCCACTGTAGACGATTTACGGAGTAGGCAATGAACGCGAAAATTGTCCGTTTTATACTCATCTCACTGGTCGCCGCCATCCTGATGGGATTGAGTTTTAGCATTGGTCT
>JBBIQB010000085.1:1412-2588 GCA_037442545.1 Bellilinea sp. | reverse complement strand
CCCCCCACGGTGAATTTACGGAATCTGCCCATCTTTTCTTCCACCCAAACGCCCATCGCGGCAACCCCCGAAGCGGTTGACCGTGAACAATTGTTTGCACCATTCTGGCAGGCGTGGGATCTGGTGCACCAGGAATATGTCGACCAGCCGCTTGACCAGCAGAAACTGATGCAGGGCGCCATCCGCGGCATGTTGGATGCACTCGACGATCCATACAGCGGCTTCATGACCCTGGACGAGTACCAGCAGGCAAACGCCCCGCTTCGCGGCGAGTATGAAGGTATCGGCGCCTGGGTGGATACCAGCGGCGATCTGCTCACCATCATCAGCCCGATGGAAGGTTCTCCGGCGGAAAATGCCGGCTTGAAGGCTGGCGACCAGATCGTTGCCGTTGATGGCGAGAATGTGGTTGGCATGGATCCCCAACTCGTTTTGCGCCGCGTTCTCGGTCCGGCCGGCTCGACCGTCCGCCTGACCATCGCGCGCCCCGGTGAAACCGAGCCGTTCGAGGTCAGTATTGTCCGCAAAAAGATCACCATCGAGACCGTCACCGGACGGATGCTGGATAACCAGGTTGCCTACGTGCAGATCGCCCAATTTGGCGAACGCACCGACCGCGACCTGCGCACGAAATTACGCGAACTGCTGAACCAGAATCCAGTTGGAATCGTGCTCGACCTGCGCAACAATCCCGGCGGTTACCTGAATACCGCCATCAACATCACCTCCCAATTCATCGATGACGGCGTCGTCATGTTCGAGGCATACGGCGACGGAGAAAGAACCGTTTTTGAGGCGCGCCGGGGCGGGCTGGCGACCGATATCCCCCTGGTGGTGCTGGTTAATGAGGGCTCAGCTTCGGCATCCGAAATCACTGCCGGCGCCATTCAAGATCGTGAGCGCGGCGTGCTGGTCGGCGTCAAGACCTTCGGCAAGGGCACCGTTCAATCCTGGAAGCTGTTGACCGATGAAGCCGGCGCAATCAAGATCACCATCGCCCGCTGGCTGACCCCCAACGAGCGGCAAATCAATGGCGAAGGATTGCAGCCGGACGTGATCGTCGAGATGACCGAGGAAGATCGGGACGCCAACCGCGACCCGCAATTGGACAAAGCCATTGAGTTGATCCTCACCGGCGAAGCCCCCTCCCAAGCCAGGTAATTTTGGCGCGCATGT
>JBBIQB010000085.1:0-1386 GCA_037442545.1 Bellilinea sp. | reverse complement strand
CTTTTTATTACCCCCTTGCCTGCGTCGCTTTCCGTCCGCTGCCGCCCATCATTGGCGCGCCTGCTTAACGGATTTTGCCTGGTACTGCCGTGCGGACGGCGCAATCACACGACTCCGTCCGCGCGGCAATTTTCCTATATTAAGTTTGACAGTTCAGCCTTCAAGGGGTATAATCACCCTTCGCTGAAACATGATCTCTGGGAGAAGAACCTATGGAAAATCCCGCTGTTGCGGAAAGCAACTCGAAATTCGACATTAAACCCAAGATGAAGTTTGACGGTAAAGTGATCAAGACGACCCTGGCAGGCGCAGTGGTGGAAATCGGGGAAGGGCAGCGCGCCGTTCTCCACGTTTCCCAAATCATCGCCCCCAACGACCAGCCGATCAAGAGCGTCAAAGATGCTCTGCAAGAAGGTCAGGTGGTCGATGTTTGGGTGCGCCGGGTGAAAGACAACCGCGTCGAACTGACCATGATCAAACCGCTCGATCTCGAATGGCGCGACATCAAAACCGACATGGTGGTCAAAGGCAAGGTGGTGCGCATCGAAAACTTTGGCGTTTTTCTGGATGTTGGCGCCGAGCGTCCCGGATTGATCCACATCAGTGAGCTGGCGCATGGATACGTGCGCACCCCCACCGACGTGGTCAATGAAGGTGATGAGCTGGAAGCTCAGGTGATTGACGTCAACAAAAAGAAGAAACAGATCAAGCTCAGTCTGAAAGCCTTGCAGCCGGAACCGGTCAAAGAAGAAGTCGAGGAAGCCCCCAAGGAATTCAAAAAGGACAAACCCCGCCGCCCCAAAAAAGGCTCGGCGCGCAAGTCCCGCGGCGGCGAATACAATGAAAACCTCGAAGAACTGGCAAACCTGGGCGGCGAAAATCAGGCTGCCGAAGCCGAACCCACCGCCATGGAAATTGCCATGCGAGAAGCCATGGAACGGGCAAAAGACCGCAAACGCGAAGAAAAAGCCAAAAAAGCCAAAAACTTTTCCAGCGAGCAGGAAGACATCCTCGCCCGCACCCTGGAACACAAAAGCACCAATCAGTAATCCCCGCGGCGATACATTGTAAAAAGCCCGTCTTTACCGGGAACGGGCTGATTAACGGTAGAAACCCGGTGTAGGTTCGTTTGTCCCAGGTAATGAATGCAGCCGCATGGGTTATCTCCTCTGACCAGCCAACTCCTCTCCTTGCCGGGAGGAGTTTTCTCTTCAACCGGCAAGGGATTATGGTAAACTATTGCGGTACGCATGAATTCGCCTGACAAGATTGCGGGCGGTTTTGATTTGAAGGGTATGTATCCGGTCATTCCACCAATTTTCCCAAAAGGTCTTGCGTCCCCCCTCCGGGGAAGGAGCCAGTTTTGCGCCCCTCCCCCGGTTTTTT
>JBBIQB010000084.1:6401-14428 GCA_037442545.1 Bellilinea sp. | reverse complement strand
TGCGCGCGTGGGTGGTGATGAAACGCGTGCGCGGTGGCACGGCTTCGCCCATCAACATGTCGAAGGTCCGGTCGGCTGCGGCTGCGTCTTCGATACTGACCGAGAGCAGGGTGCGGTTGGAGGGGTTCATGGTGGTATCCCATAATTGCTGGGGATTCATTTCACCCAGACCTTTGTAGCGCTGGATCGAGACCTTGTCGCTGGAAACGTTCAATTCTTTTAATGCGCGGTCTTTTTCCGCCTCGGTATAGACGTATTGGACGTTGTTTTTGTAGGCGATCCGGTATAGCGGCGGTTGGGCAATGTAGAGGTGTCCTTCCTCGATCAGCGACTGCATGTAGCGGAAGAAGAAGGTCAACAGCAGGGTGCGGATGTGGCTGCCGTCCACGTCGGCGTCGGTCATGATGATCACCCTACCGTAGCGCAAACCGCTCAGGTCGAAACTCTCGCCGATGCCGGTGCCCAGGGCGGAGATCAATGCCTTGACTTCATTGTTGGAGAGGATTTTATCCAAGCGAGCGCGCTCAGTGTTGAGTATCTTGCCGCGCAAAGGCAGGATTGCCTGGAAGTGGCGGTCGCGCCCCTGTTTGGCGGAGCCGCCGGCGCTCTCGCCCTCGACGATGTACATCTCGGTTTTGTTGGGGTCGCGTTCGGAACAGTCCGCCAGTTTGCCCGGCAGGGTCAGGCTTTCCAGCGCGGATTTGCGGATGACCAGGTCGCGGGCTTTGCGGGCAGCGTCGCGGGCGCGGGCGGAAGTCAGACATTTTTGCACGATTGCGCGCGCGGCGGAGGGGTTTTCCTCCAAGAAGGCGTAAAAGGCTTCGCCCACCACCTGCTGGACGTAGGTTTGCACTTCCGGGTTCATCAGCTTGACCTTGGTCTGGCTTTCGAACTGCGGGTCGGGGTGTTTGACGCTGACGATTGCAGTCATGCCTTCGCGGGTGTCATCGCCGGTGAAGTTGGGATCGGCGTCCTTGAGCAGGCTGTTGCGGCGGGCGTAATCATTGATCACGCGGGTGATGGCGGTACGCAGCCCGGTCATGTGGGTGCCGCCGTCGATGGTGTTGATGGTGTTGGCAAACGAATACACCGATTCGGCGTAGGCATCGGTGTATTGCACTGCCACCTCAATCCCGACCGACTCGACCTCTTTTTCGACGAAGAAGACCGGGTGCAGGGTGGTGCGGTTGCGGTTGAGGAAACGCACGAAGGAAATGATTCCGCCCTCGAACAAAAAGCTCGTTTCGCGGCTGCTGCGCTCGTCCACCAGACGGATGAGCACTTTGCGGGTGACGAACGCCATCTCGCGAAAGCGCTGCGCCAGCGTTTCGAACTTGTATTCGAGATCATCCTTGAAGATCTGCCGGTCGAATTTGAAGGTGGTGGTCGTTCCGGTCTGATGGGGATCGCATTTGCCCACCATTTTGACTGCTTCCTGGGGGATACCGCGTTCGTAGCGCTGGAAATGCCGCTGACCGTCGCGGCATACGCTGACCTGGCACCACTCCGACAGCGCGTTGACCGCCGAAACGCCCACGCCGTGCAAACCGCCGGAGACCTTGTAGCTGGAATGGCTGAACTTGCCGCCGGCGTGCAGGGTGGTCATGACCACTTCGAGCGCCGATTTTTTCTTTTCCGGGTGAATGTCCACCGGGATGCCGCGTCCGTTGTCTTCCACCGTCACGGAGCTGTCGGCATGGATGGTGACGATGATGCGGTTGCAGAACCCCGCCAGGGCTTCATCGATGGAATTATCCACCACTTCGTAAACCAGGTGGTGCAGGGCTTTGAGATCGGTACCGCCCACGTACATGCCCGGTCGGCGGCGGACGGCTTCCAGCCCTTCCAGCACCTGAATATCTTTTGCTCCGTACGAAGAAAGATCGGCTGCTTGTACCACGGATAAACCTCCAGAAAGATTAACGCCCAATCCTTCCCCCTCTGGTTGCCAGGGGAGGAACGGATTTCAAATTTGTTGTACCGTTTGCGTATTCTGCTGTTTAATCACTTCTGCCAGCCAGCGCAGTCCGTTGCGAAAATAAATAAAACTAGCTGCCAACAGACTGGTATAAATGAAGGAGTGTCCCAGTATGCCAACCAGGGTCATCCACGAATCGGGGGTTGGAACCCGCCAGAGGATGTCCATGCCCTGGGCGATCAAGAATGCCACCAGGATGAACAACCCGCTGCCGGGGAGGTAGGAACGTACCAGGCGGGCGCTGGTCAATACCGAGACGAGCAGATTACGCTGCCCAAGAAAAATGCTGTGCGGAGTAAATACCAGCGGTAACAATGCCCATAAAATGACGAACAGGATAAAGAGCAAACCCGCGCTTGCCAGGCTGGGGTTGATCATGGCGAGGATGGAGATCAAGATTGTAGCAGGAATACCCATGACCAGCAAAGAAATGAAAAATGCCATGACGAAAAGGAAGGACTGGCTGGTTTGGTGGAGAAAATTCTTGAAGTCGAACGGGGGGCGCGTTTCGGAGATGGAACGCGCCAGGTCGCTGAGATAAACGCAACCAAGCAAAAAACCCACCAGCACGAAGAGCACCCACCAACCAAGAGCGAGGGAATACGACTCAATCTCAATAATCTGCGGGCTGCCAAGCGGGGTCAGATCGGCACCGCGATTGGCAATCAGGCTGGGGACACCGATGGGAAAGGTGCGCACCACGCCCGCCAGGTTGAAGATTTGCAAGCTCTCCAGCCACACCTGGCTGACCTGGTTCATTTGCGCGGCAATTTCGGCGGAATTAAGCCGGTTGAACAATGCCAGGTATTCCTCCAGCACCGGCGCAACCAGTTTGTCCAGGCGGAACTGCGGACCCAGCCAGAAGAACAGGTCGAGCACGATCGGTAACAGGATTAAGCGCAGGTTCGCGGCGACGGCGTTGAAACCAGCGCTGATGGTTGGGATCAAGCGCGGCGGCGAAGTTGGTTGAAAGTCTGCTTCGGAAGCCATATCGGATGAATTTTACCACATCTGCTCCAGCGACCGCTTTACGTCTGACGCGGAGCAAAAACTGGCATACAAGGGCTGAAAGCGGTACAATCGGGCTATGCAATCCCACCAGCATCTGCCGAATGCGAACCGCCTGAGCATGGTCGCGGCGGTCATTTTGCTTGCTTACGCGCTGACTCCGTTCGTTACCCTGCCTGACCGCCTGATCAGCCTGCAATTGCCGGGTTTCCTGTTCGAGATGCGCCTGAATTTTACCACTGTGGTTGCCGTCCTGGTTTCGCTGCTGGCGGCAGCCGGAACCGACTGGTTGATCCAATCTCACCCGCACCTGGAAGGACAGGTGCGTTTACCGCACTGGCTGCTGCCTGCCCTGACTGCCTGGGCAATTGGTGTGCCGCTGACCACCCTGGAAGTCGGCGCGGAGTGGTGGGTGGTGTTTGCCCTGGGCGGGCTGTTGTTTCTGCTGGTGGTGATGGCGGAGTACATCGTGGTCGATTCGCAGGACATCCGTCATGCCCCGGCGTCGATTGGGTTAACCGCGGTGTCCTTTGCGTTGTTCCTGGTACTGGCGGTGAGTGTGCGCGCTGCCGGGCTGCGGCTGTACACGCTGCTGATGACCCTGGCGCCTGCGCTGTTCCTGGTGAGTTTACGCTCCCTGTACCTGCGCAGCGGCGGACGCTGGTTCATCCACTGGGCTGCGGGTATTACCCTGGTGGTCAGCCAGGTGGCAGCCGGCTTGCACTACCTGCCGCTTTCTCCGCTGCGGTTTGGTTTGCTGCTGTTGGCAGTGGCGTATGGGATTACCCACCTGGCAGTCGGGGTGGAAGACGGGCGGCCGTGGAAGACGGTTTGGATCGAACCGGTCATCATGGCGGTTGTGCTGGTCGGCTTGTCTTTGCTGGCGGGGACGTAATTGCAAGCCCTCAGGCTGCGCTACAAACACCGGGAGGAAATGGAAGCCCATATCCGCGTCCATTTGCCGGAAGAAGCCTGCGGGATGCTGGGCGGGCGGGGGGAGCAGGTTGAACTGGTCGTGCCGATCACCAATCAGGCGCGCAGTCCAGTGCGCTTTTATATGCATCCAGTGGAGATGCTGGCGGCGTTCGAACGGTTTGAGCAGTCCGGCATGGAATTGATCGCCATGTTCCATTCCCATCCTGCGGGTCCGGCATACCCCTCGGAAACCGACATCCGTGAATTTGTTTATCCCGGCACGGCGGTGCTGATCTGGTCGCCAGAAGCAGCCGACGGCTGGCAAGTGCGCGGATTCAGGATCGAATCAGGCGCGTTTGATGAGATTCCATTAATATTTTCGAATTGAGCGTAACTTGGCGAATCGTTTAGTGTTTTTTATTGCATCCTTAGGAGGTAGCCAATGGAAGACCTTGGAAAAATTGTCCTGTCCCTGATTTCTGCCTATATTGCTGGCTCAATCCCGTTTGGCTTGTTGATTGTATGGATTGCGCGTGGGAAAGATTTGCGCCAGATCGAGAGCGGCCGCACCGGGGGAACCAATGCGATGCGGGCGGCGGGCTTTTTAGCCGGCTTGTTCACGGCGGTATTCGATATTCTCAAAGGGTCGGCTGCGGTGTGGATTGCGGCTGCCTTGTTGCCGGATCAGCCCTGGGTGCAGGCTGCCAGCGGCTTGCTGGCGATACTGGGTCACAATTATTCGGTATTCCTGATCGAATCACATTCTACCGGCATTCGCCTGCGCGGCGGGGCGGGCGGCGCGCCTGCCTTTGGCGCCACGCTGGCGCTTTACCCGCCGGCGGCGTTGATCATATTCCCGCTGGCGCTGCTGGTTTACGTGCTGATCGGCTACGCTTCGGTGACTACGATGAGCATTGCGTTTTTTGCCACGGTGATCTTTTTGGTAAGAGCCGTGGAGGGGTCATCGCCCTGGATTTACGTGGGTTTTGGTCTTAGCGCGCTGGCAGCCGTGCTTTGGGCGCTGCGACCGAACATCAAACGGCTGATTGAGGGCAGCGAGCGGGCGGTTGGGCTGCGCGCTTACCTTGCCAAAAACAAGATCGCAGGCGCCAATCAAAAAAGAGCAGCCGCGATCAAAACGAACCGACCTCAACGAAAACACGCCTGAGCGCGTTATTCCACCGGCGTGATGACCACGCCTTCTTCCGCCGCGGTTTGCTTGAATAAAAAGCGCACGTTGCGCTTGTGCAGTTCTTCCGCCAACCCGCCCAAATAAACCCGGCTCTTGCCGCACGATTCGATGTCGATGTTGGCAATAGCTTCCAGTGGATTGCGGCGGCGGATGGCGGTTTTAACCGCTTTGCGCACCGAGTTCAGGTAGGCAAGGTTTTCCTGGACGGATTCGTCAATTTCCCCGCGCAGAATGATGTCTCCATGTCCCTGGATGATGTTTTCCAAGCCCATTTTCCCGATCTTCTTGATGGTTTCCCCGAGCACGTCCGGGTCACCATCCACAACGTAGGGCAGCGGCAGAAATGCGTCACCCGCGAACAAAACCCGGTCCTCTTCGACTAGCACGGAAATACCGTCCTGGCTGTGTCCGGGAGTGTGCGACAGGATCAGATTTTTCTTGCCCACCCGCAAAGATAAATCCCCCGCTTCGAACGTCAGGTGCGGGAAAACCAGCTTGACCTGGCGGAATGCCGGATTTTGGCGGCGGGCGGATTCGAGCGAGGCGGGTCCGCGCAGTTCCATCAGGTTGCGGCACAGCACGTGTGAAATTACGGTTGCACCGGGAAAAAAGCAATTGCCCCAGGTGTGATCGGCGTGGTGGTGGGTGTTGATCACATAGCGGACGGGCACCCCCAATTGATCTTCAATGAAAGAACGCATTGCAAGAGTTTCATCCGGCACGGCAAGCGTGTCGATCACCACCGCCCACTGCGGACCGGTCACTGCCCCGGCGGTTACCTGGGCGTAGATTTCGCTTTGAAACCAATACACATTTTCAGAAATGCGCTCTCGCTGCATACCTGCTCCATAAATTTATTTGTATTGTAGGTCATTCCAGGCGGAATTCAAGCCCAAAGAATAGCATAAATGAAGACAAATGTCAAAAAATCCCCCTGCCGGTTCATTCCGGTTTGGAACGCCGGTTCAAAAATGGAAAATGCAGCAAATTTTTGCGATACAGATAATACAATACACCCGCCAGCAGAGGAATTGCGCTGACCAGCAGGGCAAGCAGGTATCCCCCATAGCGTTGTAGAAATCCGATGGGTGAATTGTCCCCAGGCGGGGTGACCGGCGGGGTACCGGTTTGCCCGGGGGTCAGGGCGGGGGTTGTGGTCGTATCGGGCAGCAACGTGGGCGGCGGGCTACCTTCCGCTCCCGGATAGCCGCCGGTGGCTTGCGCAGTGGGACTGCCCCCGATTGGATAGCCGCTGTCCGGCGGGAGGGTTGGCGGGGTGCCGGAAACGGTGGCGGCGCGCGTCAGGGTCACGCTGCGCGTTCCGGTTCCCTGGGGGGCGGGGTAGCCGTCAAAAAAGGTGGTGGTCAATTGCGGCGTGCCGCTAAAGGGCGTGGAGGTGCGGGTCGGGAAGCGGGTGCGGGTGGGTAGCTGGGTGGGCGAGCGGTACACCACAGTCGGGAAGATCACCGGTGTGCGCGTGCGTGTGCGGGTAGGAATCAACGTAAACGTGACGGTGCGGGTTGGGGTGATGCTGCCCGTCGGCGATACGGTTGCGGTGACCGTTGTCGTGGCGGTTGAGGTGTGAATCGTGCCGGTAATGGTGGGGGTGACCGTAACGGTGGGGGTCATCGTGGTTGTGGCGGTTGGGGTGGCTGTTGGCGTGGCGGTTGAGGTGTGAATTGTGCCGGTAATGGTGGGGGTTGGTGTGACCGTCACCGACGGCGAAGGGGTCGGCGTGACAGTCACGGTGAGGGTTGGGGTGGGCGTGGTGGTCGCCACGGGCTGCTGCGGGATGACCCGGATGACGCCGCTAAACGACGATTCCTGGCTGTTGCCGATGATTTCCAGACGGTAGAAATAGGGCGTGCTATTGGTCAGACCGCTATCGGCAAATTCATAAGACGCGCCGCCGACGCCGCTTCCGCGCCGCGGGATGAATGGGCTGACCCGGCTAAACCCGCCGCTCTCGGTCAGGCTGCGCAGAACGTAGAAGCCGGTGGTATTGATCTCGCTGGTGGTGGTCCACTGGACGGCGACCCGGGTGTCGCCAGGCACCCCGCTGAACTGGCTGAAGATGACGCTGGTGGGCTGTGGCAGCAAGCCGACCACGAACGGGGTGAAGAACAGATCGTTGGCGCTGCTGGGACGCCCGCTGGCGTCGATCGAAACCTGAATTTCTTTCAACGCCGGGTTGCACGCGGTGACCTGACCGGTGGCGCCGCCGGCGCCGCTGCCAGCCGGGTTTTGCCCGGTGGTGTCCCAGCCGTCGGTGACGTTGTTGGCAGGATCGTACCACCATAACGGGATCAATGCCGGGTTGCCGCTGGCGCAATAGGCGGCGCTCTCAACCGTTACTGTACAGCCGCTGGTGGCGTCGTAGCGGAAGAACAGCTCCAGCCCGTCCGGCGGGGTGATCACGTCACTGGCGAGGAAAATATCATAGTAATTGGAGCACGGTGTCAGGCTGCCGGGCATGCCGCCGGTAAAGGGCACATTGTCCGGGCTACCCGAACCGTGATTGAGGATGAACATGTTGAAATCGCTGCCGGTTGCTGCGCGCTGGAAGCCGACTAGCCCGTTGGCAGTGTAGGCTTTGGTTGTGCCGACGGTGACCTGCTCGGCGCTTACCCCGGGGCTGGCGGCGGCAGCCAGAATGGGCGCGCCAAGCTGCTTGCCGTTGGCGTAGGCGCATTGCGACACAGCAGAGGTTAAACCGACCCCAAACCCCCAGAAGTTGTGATCGACCTGTCCCTTGGTGTTGCACTCGATTTGAAAGCCGCTGCGGTTGGCGTACAGGTTGTTGGCAACCGCCTGCACGTTGCCCAAACCGATGCCTGCCGCCCGCCAGACGGCATAGCCGGTGTTGCTGGTCATGTGGTTGAACAGCAGGTTGACATTTCCGTTGCCGTCGAGGATGTTGACCGCGTCCTTACC
>JBBIQB010000084.1:0-6332 GCA_037442545.1 Bellilinea sp. | reverse complement strand
AGGTCGCGGCTGAGGGTGGCGCAGTAGCCGTCATTGATGTTCAGGTCGCGCAGCGTGGCGCCAGCGGTGATTCTCAACACCGGCTGGGTGCAAACCGTTCCCAAGTAGGTTATGGTCGAGTTGTTGACTCCTTGCAGGGTGTGGGGTTTGTCGACCAGAACGGCGTTGCTCTTGACCAGGTAATTGCCGCTGACGATGATCGTCGCCGGCTGAGCCGGCAGGGGGTTCGAATCGATGGCGTCCTTCAAGCCGGTGCCAATGCCGCCGGGCAGGTCGTCGGCGGAATTGAGGTAGCAGGGCGAATTAGCCCCGCAGGCGGGGGCGTCGTTGGCAACATAGACTGTATTGGCAGTGGGGATTACCGCAACGCCCAAAAATGCCTGGCTGGGGGTTGACCAGGTGGCGTCGCCGGTTCGTTCCAAGGCTTGAAAAAGCACCGATCCGTTGGCAGTGGCGGTGCTGCCAATGCGGAAGGAGAAATCCAGCCAGTCGCCGAAGGCGCCGGGCAAGAGGGAAGCCTGAGCGCCGCCCAGCAGGTTGTACCCAGAGGGTGGGACGCTGCAGTTGGTAATCCCGTTCTGGTAGGCAGTCCCGGTCACTCCGCCGGTCAGGTTGAGGCGCAAACTCTCGGCAGACCAGTTGATTGGCGTGTAAATGCACACCTGCACATTGGCAGGTGGAGCCGCCACATAACCGCCCAGGTCGAAGGAGGCGCGGAAGTTGAGCGTTTGCCCGGCGGCGCAGCCCGCCGGAGGACAGACCGCCGGCGCCAGCTGGGAAAGGGTGGTCGACTGGATTGTCTGCGCCTGGGATGCGCTGGCGATGCTCAACAGCAGCAGCGCGAAAAAGATGATCCCCAGCCGGAAAACCAGCGGGATGCCGCGAGGGGTTTTGGGATGGGGATTTGAGGATCGCACAGATGCCATGCCAGTCCAATCAGGAACGCTGCTGTTCGAACGTCATTTTCTGTTTTGATTATACCTGCTCTGTAAAGGTCTGGGTCAACCCAAAAGCGGGTGAATTAATGGAGTACTTTACTCAAGAATATCTTGGTGCGCTCCTGGGTGGGGTTGGCGAAGAGAATATCCGGTGGGGCTTGTTCGATGATCTGCCCGTCATCCATCAGGATGGCGCGGTGGGCGGCGGCGCGGGCAAAGCCCATCTCGTGCGAGACGACTACCATAGTCATGCCTTCCTTTGCCAGGGCGACCATGACATCCAGTACTTCCTGGATCATTTCCGGGTCGAGCGCGCTGGCTGGTTCGTCGAACAGCATGATTTTGGGGTTCATTGCCAGCGCGCGGGCAATGGCAACGCGCTGTTGCTGTCCGCCGGACAGTTGTCCGGGGAAGTTTTTGGCTTTTTCGGGAATGCCGACTTTGTGCAGCAGTCCCATTGCCACCTGGGTGGCTTCTTCTTTGCTGCGTTTGCGCACGATGCGCTGCGCCAGCATGATGTTTTCGATCACCGTCAGGTGGGGAAACAGGTTGAACTGCTGGAAGACCATGCCTACTTCGGTGCGCACCGCGTTGATGTTGGCGGCGGTGTCAAGCGGGATGCCATCGACGATGATTTTTCCCTGCTCGAATTCCTCCAGCCGGTTGATGCAGCGCAGCAGGGTGGATTTACCCGAACCGGAGGGACCAATGATGACTACGACCTCGCCGCGATGAATATCCAGGCTGACGCCGCGCAGTGCGTGGACGCTGCCAAAGTGTTTGTGTACATTTTCGATGTGAATGATGGGTGCAGGGCTCATGGATCACCTCTCGATCTTGGTTTTTTGTTCGATGTAATGCACCACTCGCGCCGCAATCAGGGTCATCACCAGGTACAACAGCGAAACAATCAGCCAGGTTTCAATTGGCATAAAATTGGCTGCCATAAATTCGCGCCCGCGGCGGGTCAGGTCGGAAACGCTGACCACGCTGACCAGTGCGGTATCCTTGAGCAGGGTGATCAACTCGTTGCCTACCGGCGGCAGAATGACCCGCACTGCCTGGGGCAAAATTATGTAGCGCATCGCCTGGATGTAGTTCATCCCCAGGCTGCGGGCAGCTTCCATTTGTCCCTTGGAGATGCTCTGAATACCGGCGCGGTACACTTCGCTCATATATGCCGCGTAGCAGACCGTCAAGCCCAGGATCGCCATGAAGTTGGGATCGGCTTTGTAGGTGATCAGCGATTGTATCTGGTACGTTCTGCCAATGCTGATCAACACGGCGGGGAACGCAAAGTACCAGAAGAACAATTGCACCAGAACCGGGATGCCGCGGATGATTTCCACATACACTGTGGCGATCCCGCGGATGATCCAACTCTTGGATAGACGGGCGAGGGCTACCAACAACCCCAAAACAAGGACGAGGAAAAAAGAAATGGCGGTGGTGCGAATGGTGATCCAGATGCCATCGCTGACAAAATTGAGAATACGACCATACGGGTTGGGTTGGGTTGTGACCAGAACAGCCAGCAGGGCAATCACTGCCAGCACCAGCAGCCACCACTGGTCGAACTTTTGCCCGCCGCGCGCCGGGCGGGTACCCCGGACGACTGTGTTTTGCATCGAGGTTCACTCCTGTAGTTCAATCAGACAGGATAAACAAAGAGGCACGGGGTGTGGATGACCGCTCAGGTCGATCCACCCGCCCCGTGCCTCAACCGGTCAGGCTGGTGTTTTATTCACCCGCCAGCCAGGTCTGTTCGAGTTCGGCGATTTTTCCTTCGTCCTTCAAGGCTTTCAAGGCGGAGTTGATCGGTTCAAGCAGATCTGCGCGGTTTTTGCAGATGGCGATGCCGTAGGATTCCTCGGTGAAGACTTCACCTACCGTTTTGAGTTTGTCGACATTCTGTCCGATGAAACCCAGCGCGGTGGGATAGTCGGCGATGACGGCATCCACCTGCCCGTTCGCCAGATCCAGGAACGCCAGATCGTAGGTGTCGTAGGGCTTGTAATTGACATTCTCGATCTTGCGGGCTTCGATTTCACCGGTGGTGCCCAACTGGGCGGCAACCGTCTTGCCCGCCAGGTCATCCTTCGACTGGATCGATTGATCATCGACCCGGACGACTACAATTTGACCGGCGTTGATGTATGGATCGGAGAACAACATTTGCTCTTTGCGCTCATCGGTGATGGTGATGGCAGCAATGGCAAGGTCGAACTGGCATTGCGAAAGCCCTGCCAGAACCGAATCGAAGGGCAGGTTGTTCCATTCGAGGGTGAAGCCGGCTTTTTCGGCAATCGCTCTCATCAGTTCGATGTCGAAGCCGGTCAATTCCTTGGTGGTCTCATCGACAATTTCGAAGGGTGGAAAGGTGGCGTCGGTGGCAATGCGCAGGCTGCCGCTGACAGGCGCCGGATAGACTTCCTGCGGGGTCATAACGGGTTCTTCTGCTTTTTCGCCGTTGGCGGGGTAACCTTCCTGGGGTTCCGGTGTCTGGGCTGGGGCGGGCTGGCAGGCGCTCAGCACCAGTACAGCCACAAACAACACGGACAGCAACAAATACAATGAGCGTTTCACGTTTCTCCTCCTGCAAATTGATGGAATAGGGGAAATGGACCGATTTGCCGTGCAAACATTGCGAACTGGCGTTGTGAATGGTTTTATTATACCATGCCGCATCATTCGACCGAATTCCGGAAAGCCTGGGTTATAATCAGCCCCATGCAGGCAGCGCGACACAGCAAACCAACCGATCATTCTACGATCTTACGCAAGATGGCGCCGGGCTTGCTGCTGGGGATTCTGGTGATGGTCGGACTGGCGCTGTTGGGGGATGTCCGTCAGGTTGGGCAGCTGTTGTGGGCGTTTGACTGGCGCATCTTCCCGCTGGCGTTATTATTCACCCTGTTCAATTATGGGCTGCGCTTCCTCAAGTGGCAATATTACCTGCGCCTGGTGGGGGTGCGCGGTTTTGCCTGGACGCAAAGTCTGCGCATATTCGTTGCCGGTTTCCCGCTGGCGGTTACCCCCGGCAAAGTTGGCGAGGTGTTTAAGGGTGTCTGGCTGGAACAGCAAACCGGGCTGCCGGTGGCGCGCGGGGTTTCGCTGATTGTTGCCGAACGCATCAGCGATGGGCTGGCGGTGCTGATGCTCTCGGCGCTGGGAGTTATTGCTCACCCGCAGTACTGGCCGGCTTTCGCCGTGATTCTGGGCATGCTGCTGGCGGCGATTGTCGTTTCGCAAATTCGCCCGCTGGCGCTGGGTGTGCTGGATTTTATTGCTCGGCTGCCGCTGATCGGCAAAGCGGTTCCCTCTCTGCGCGAATTCTACGAAGGCAGTTTCATCCTCTTCCGCCCGCAGGCGACGCTGGTGGGGGTGGGATTGGGGTTCGTATCCTGGTTCGGTGAGGGTGTGGGCTTTTACTTCATCCTGACCGGTTTGGGCTTTTCAGCCACGATGGAAACGCTCTCCAATGCGGTTTTCGTGCTGGCGTTTTCCACGGTTGTGGGCGCGGTTTCGGCGCTGCCCGGCGGGTTGGGCGCGCTGGAAGCTTCCATTGCTGGGATGCTGGTGTTGGTGGCTGCGGCAGAGCCTTCGGCTGCGTCTGCGGCAACGGTCATCATCCGCCTGGCGACGCTATGGTTCGGCGTTGCCCTGGGTTTGGGGGTGTGGGCGTTTTCCACCCACATGCTCGGGCTGCGAGCCGAAGCGGCTGCCGGCGTGAACAGCGCCCCGCCTGCCGGTTGAGCGGGTTTAATCCAGTTGGGATTTCAATGCTTGGGCAATTTCCGCGCTGATGCCCTTGACGCTCATCAACTCCTCCAGGCTGGCTTGCTGGATGGCTTCGACGCTGCCAAATTTTTGAAGCAGCAACTTGCGCCGGCTGGGACCGACGCCGGGGATGGTTTCCAGGCGCGAAGCCAGCCCGGCTTTGCTGCGCCGGTTGCGGTGCGCGGTGATGGCAAAACGGTGGGCTTCGTCGCGGATGCGCTGGATCAAAAACAAACCTTGCGAATTGCGCGGCAGAAGCAGGGATTGTTTTATTCCCGGGCGGAACAGTTCTTCCTGCTGTTTTGCCAGTCCGACCACGGTGATTTTGTCGCTCAGATTGAAGGCTTCCAGCACGGCGACCGCCCGCCCCAGCTGTCCTTTGCCGCCGTCAACGATCAATAAATCGGGCAGGAAGGCAAACGACGGGTCGAGTTTACCACCCGGGCTGCGCTGCTCCTGCGCCGCCTGGTAGCGGCGGAAACGGCGGGTGAGCACTTCCTCCATGCTGGCAAAATCGTCGGGACCGCTGACGGTTTGAATGTTGAAACGGCGGTAGAGCGACTTGCGCGGCACGCCTTGCTCGAAGACCACCATGCTGCCCACCGCGGCGGTGCCCTGCGTGTTGGAAATGTCGTAACACTCGATCCGGTTGGGGGGCTCTGCCAGGCGCAGGGCTTGCTGCAACTCCGCCAGGGCTTCCGACTGGCGGTTGGTGTCGGCTTCCCATTGGGCTTTGAGCGCGCGCAGCGTCTCGATCGCGTTTTCGGTTGCCAGTTGAAGCAGTTCCTGGGGCGGTCCGTTGCGCGGCACAAGCAGTTCGACTTTGGGTGCGCCGCGCCGACTGTGCAGCCACTGGCTGATGATCTGGGCTTCCTCCACCTCCTGCGGCAGGAGCACCTGCTGCGGAATGCTGGCGGCTTCGGCGTAGAATTGCTTGATGAACTCCTCGATGACTTCCTTGTCGGGCTCGCCCTGCGCGCCTTCGAGGATGAAATACTCGCGCCCGATCAGTTTTCCAGAACGGATGAAGAATACCTGCACGCAGGCTTCGCCGTTGTCGCGGGCAATGGCGATCACGTCCGAATCGATTTGTTCGCTGCTGATCACCTTTTGCTTTTCGACCACCCGTTCGATCGCCAATATCTGATCGCGCAGAGCGGCAGCCCGTTCGAAGCGCAATTCCTCGGCGGCTTGCTCCATCTCGATTCGCAACCGGTCAACAATCGGCGCCGTGCGCCCTTCGAGGAACTCGCCCAGGTCGGCGATCATCTGGCGGTAGGTGGCCTGATCGACAGCCCCAATGCACGGACCGCTGCACAGTTTGATATCGTAATACAGGCAGGGGCGTTCATCTTTGCCGGTGATGACCCGGTCGCAGGTCAGGTAAGGGAAAATCCGCCGCAGCACATCCAGGGTTTGGTGAACTGCCCAAACACTGGTGTACGGTCCAAAATAGCGCGAGCCGTCCTGGAGCATCTGGCGGGTGACGGTCACTTTGGGGTAGGCATCCGCCCAGTGTACCTTGATGTAGGGGTAGCGCTTGTCATCCTTGAGGCGGATGTTGTAGCGCGGGCGGTGCTTTTTGATCAGGTTCATCTCCAGGATCAGGGCTTC
>JBBIQB010000083.1:0-14661 GCA_037442545.1 Bellilinea sp. | reverse complement strand
CGCGCGCCTCGAGGAAAGGCAACACGGCGCCATATAGGTTGAGGAAGGAACGCACGTTGCGGTTTGTCCGGCGCGGCAGCACCGGAATGGAGTGCTCGTTCAGAATGTGGACAGCCATCAAGGCTGCAATGGCATCGAAATCCGCCTGCTCATGAGTAAGGACAACCTGCATATCCTTATTGTAACGGAATTTTGGGGTTTTCGCTCCCATCCGGGCAGAAGAATGGCGGATGGGGGCAATTACCGGTCAACTGCGCATTTTTTCCTTTGAATTCCTCTTTGGGCGTAGTACAATTTTGACGTATCCAACTGTAATGTGGCAGGAGGACAAGATGCAACCAAACAGCGAATTGAGTCAGGAAGAGATCCTGCGTTATTCGCGCCACTTGCTGATTCCGGAGGTGGGGCTGGAAGGTCAGCGGCGGCTCAAGGCTGCCAGGGTAATGCTGGTGGGCAGCGGCGGGCTGGGTTCGCCGATCGCGCTCTATCTGGCAGCCGCGGGTGTGGGACGGATCGGAGTGGTGGATTACGATACGGTTGACTCCTCCAACCTGCAGCGCCAGATAATTCACGACAGCGGCCGGGTTGGCAAGTTGAAGGTCGAATCAGCCCGCGACCGGCTGAACGCGTTGAATCCATTCGTTCAGGTGGACGTGTACAACGAGGTGTTCAGCGCTGCCAATGCCGAGCGAATCGCCGCCCCGTACGATATCCTGGTGGACGGCACGGACAACTTCCCCACCCGTTATTTGCTCAACGACCTGGCGGTGCTGACCGGCAGACCGTTCGTGTACGGCTCGATCTTTCGCTTCGAGGGGCAGGTGAGTGTGTTCGATGCCACGCGCGGACCCTGCTATCGCTGCCTGTTCCCGCAGCCACCCCCGCCGGACAGTGTACCTTCGTGCGCGGACGCGGGCGTTTTCGGCATACTGCCGGGAACGGTGGGCACCATTCAGGCGGCTGAGGTGATCAAGTTGATTCTCGGCGTTGGCGAATCGTTGATTGGGAAACTGCTGCTGTATGACGCGCTCGCGATGAGCGTGCAAATCATCCACTTGCGCAAGAATCCGCGCTGCAAGATGTGCGGGGATAACCCGGAAATCCAGCGGTTGATCGACTACGAGGCATTTTGCGGGGTTCCGGCGGTCAACCCCAACCTGAATTCGGTTGGCGCCGGGCAGGATATTGACCCGCCTGAATTGGATGCCCGCTTGAAGGGCGGCGAGCCGATCCGGCTGATCGATGTGCGCGATCCGGTGGAACAGCAGGTCTCTGCCCTGCCGGGCGCGCTGGCGATTCCCTACGAACGATTGAGGCACGCGCTGAAGGATCTCGATCCGCAAAGTGAATATGTACTCTTCTGCCGCACCGGCGTGCGCTCGGCGCGCGGCGTACGCCTGATGACGGCGGCCGGTTTCCAGCAGGTGAAAAACCTGCGCGGCGGGCTGAACGCCTGGGCGGATCAGGTCGATGCGCAGATGCTCAAATACTGATAGCGAGCCGAGTAAGATGAAGGAAAAGGCGGTTTTACTGGCGGTGTTGGCTCATCCAGATGATGAGACCTTTGGCATGGGCGGGACGCTGGCGTATTACGCCCGCCGCGGAGTGGCAACTTATCTGGTTTGCGCCACACGCGGCGAAGTGGGCGATGTGGATGAGAAATATTTGCGCGGGTTCACCAGCATTGCCGAGCGGCGCGAAGCCGAACTGCGCTGCGCCGCGGAAAAATTGGGCTTGAGCGGGGTGTATTTTCTGGATTACCGTGACTCCGGCATGCCCGGTTCGCCGGACAACCAGCATCCCAATGCGCTGGCAGCTCAGCCGGTGGAGGTGGTGGCGGCGCGCATCGCCGCCTTTATCCGCCAGTTGCAACCGGATATTCTGATCACTTTCGACCCCATTGGCGGCTACCGCCACCCGGACCACATTCAGATTCACAATGCCACCGTTCGGGCGTTCCAGCTCGCGGCGGATGCTAACTGGCGGGACGGTCAGGGCTTGCCGTCCTTCAAACCCGCCAAATTTTATTTTCAGACCATCCCGCGCGGCTTCCTGCGCTTTGTAGTGCGCGTGCTGCGCCTTTTTGGGCGCGACCCGCGCAAGTTTGGGCGCAACAAGGACATCGACTTGGTCTCGATCAGCGAAGTAGATTTTCCTACCCATGCAGTGATTGACTACCGCAAAGTGGCAGACATCCGCGACGAAGCGTCGCGCTGCCACGCCAGCCAGGGCGGGGGTTCGCTGACCGGCGGACTGTTTGCGCCGCTGCGGCGTTATTTTGCCTCGCGTGAATTGTACATGCTGTACGACCCTCTGCCGCAGAACGGGCGGGTGGAGCGCGATTTGTTTGCCGGTGTGGCGGATTTACCGCACTTTCAGCGCTGGAAAGGGGAGTAAAAGCCACCCTTTCCTGCCGCGGGCAAAAGGGCGGGCGCCGGCTCAGTTTTCCAGGCTGGTCAAGCCTTCCAGCAGGCGCTGCGCGGCGGCGATGGTTTTTTCAGCCGGCAGGGCGTACGAGAAGCGCAGCCACTCCCTGCCGTAGGGGGAGAAAAACTCGCCCGGCACGATTGCCAGCCCGAATTCCTCCGCCAGGTATTTGCCCAGCGGGGCGCATTCCTGCCAGCCTTTTGCCTGCAGCCAGCGCTTGACGTGGATGAAGGTGTAGTAGCCTTTGCCGAGGATGTACTCGAAATCGTGCTGCTCCAAAAACGCGCCCAAGACCTTACGCGAGGCGTTGACCGGCTCGATCAGCGGGCGCGAAACCTCCTCGAAGCCGGCTTCGTATGCCGCCATTGCCACTGCCATGGAATAAAAGGTCGGCACGATGGTGTGGGTTGACCAGACGGTCAGGAAACGGGCGACTTCTTCACTGGCAATCAGGTGGCAGTTACGGATGTTGGAGCCGCCCAGGCTTTTGGTGATGCCATCCAGAAACATCAGCCGCTGGCGCTCCTGGGGTGAAAACAGCCGCAGGAAGGCGTTTAAGTCCATGTGCTGTTCGTCGGTGACGTAGTGGTACATCCAGTCGAAAAGGACGTACGCTGCCCCGGCTTGCAGGGCAGCCCGGGCGATGCGCGCCTGCTCGTCAACGCTGTAGGTGTGCCCGGTGGGGTTATCCGGCGAGGTGAGGATCAGCCCGGCGACCTTGCGCCCGTGCTGATGGGCAAAGGCTATCGTCTCGCGGATGCTGTCTTCCGTGTAAGCCCAGCCGTTTTCGGCTTTGCCCGGTGCCCAAATCACATTGGCGCCGATGCCGTAGGGTCCCCAGGTGTAGCACACCCACGGCACGCGCGAGGTGATGATCACGTCGCCCTGCCGGCGGTGACCCAGGTGCAGCATGGCCATATAGGCTTTTTGCAGCGCATCGCGCCCGCCGGAGGTGGCGAGCACATTTTGCGGTGAAATGCCCAGCCCGGCATCGATGCGCCAGTACTGTTCGACCACCGCCTGGCGGTATGCCTGGCTGCCGTTGGGCATATCGTAAGCAGTGCCGTGCTCGATTTGCAGTTCCGCCGCCCGCCGCAAAATGTGGGCGGGCGTGCCGGGCAGGCTAGCCCCGCCGTCACCTTGCGAGGCATCGAAAACCGGGGCGGAGGGGTTGCGCTGGCGGTATACGTCCAACGACTGGCGGATGAAGAACATTCGGTTCGGCTCGAAAGGCTGCATGGCGGCAAGGTGCGAGCTGACCGGGATCAGCGCGGGATCGGGCACGGCAAAGACGGGCATATCGTCGGAGGCGAGCGCGGTCATTGGAGAAACCTCTTGGAAAAAATATGCTTGATTGTACCCGATTCGCCCCCGCCGAAAAACGGCGAAATGGTTACAATTGCTGCATGGACAAGAACCACCATGCCATCCAGGCGGTCTGGCTGGGCGAAGTGGATTACCGCCGTGCCTGGGAGTTGCAAAACCGGTTGGCGGAGCGTATCGCCGCGGGCGATCAGCCGCCCAGCCTGCTGCTGCTGGAGCACCCGCATACCTACACCATTGGCAGGCGCGGGGGCAGGCAGCACATCCTGTGGGCGGCGGAGGAGATCGAACGGCGCGGGATTGCCGTGTTCGACGTCGACCGCGGCGGGGACATCACCTATCACGGTCCCGGACAGTTGGTCGGCTACCCGCTGCTGCCGCTGGCGGCGCCAGGCTGGCAGGGCGAACGCCTGCCGCAGGCGGATTTCGTCGGCTATGTGCGCCGCCTGGAGCAGGTGCTGATACGCGTACTGCGCGAATACGGTTTGCCTGCTGTGCAGCGCGAGGGGTTGACCGGGGTATGGGTAGAGCGCAGCGGCGGAAATGCCCCGGTCAAGATCGCCTCGATCGGGGTCAAGGTGGATGCGCGCGGCGTATCCCGCCACGGGTTTGCGCTCAACGTCCAGCCGGAGATGGGCTACTGGCAGGGAATCGTTCCCTGCGGACTGGATGGGGTACAGATGTCCGCCCTGAAGGAGTGGGTCGACCCGCTGCCCTCGGTGGAAGCCGTTGCCCGGCGCGTGGCGGATGCCTTTGAGCACGTATTCGGGCAGCCGGTGGAATGGCTGTCGACCATTCCGTAAATCGCCGGTTAACTATTGGATGAACGCGCGATGACGCGCACCTCCAGCGAGCGGTTGAAGGTTTTTTCGAACGCCTCGACGTGGGATTCCACCCCCCACACCTCCAGTTGGCAGTCCTGGTCGGAGAATAACTCCAATCCGACAGTGCGCTTGTCGCCGGCGACGAAGCGCGCGCGGTGCACCGCGCCGGTGTGGCTGCGGTCAAGGCTTTCCGAGAGGCGCAGGATGATCCCCAATACGCGCACGGCTTCCTGGGCGTCCTTGTCGAGCGCGGCGAAATCAGGATTCTTCTTGTTGGGCAGCGCTTTGCGGTGGTGCAGACCAGCCAGCGCGATGATGGCAATCTCTTTTTGATCGAAGCCAAGCAGGTCGGCGTTGCGGATCAGGTAATAGGTGTGCATCTGGTGGTTCTGGTAGGAGAGGAACGCGCCGATGTCGTGCAGCAGGGCGGCGTATTCGAGAAGTTCGCGTTCCCAGCGTCCCAGGCGGTGTAAGCCAATCTGGTAACCGGAATCGTACAGGTGCAGCGCCAGCCGGGTAACGTGGCGGGCGTGCGGTTCATCGAAATTGACCGTCCGGGCGAGTTGCAGCACCGAGCGCTCGCGCACGGTCATTTGTCCCAGGGCGAGGGACTGGTCGGTGCGGGCGAGGTAATCCATCAGCAAGCCGTCGCGCAGTCCGCGCTCGCTGGGGTGGAAGGCGGGCAGTTTCAACTCTTCCATAAGGGTGTCGATGATGGCGGCGCCGGCAATGATAATGTCTGCCCGGTCGGGGTTGATGCCGGGAATCTGGCGGCGGGTGGGCAGGTCAACGCTGCACAGCATTTGCACCACTTCTTTCAACTGGGCATGGGTGATCTCGTCGTCGCGTTCCAGTTTGCGCTTGAAAAAGCGGTGCGTGGCGATGTCCGCCAGGTTGAGAATCGTCCCCGACGACCCGTAAAGCACATCGATTTTGTACGGCTGGATGCGCTGCACGCTGCGCACGATGATATTGCGCACGAAATTCTGGATCAGCGCGTAGCGGATGGGCGAAACCGGCTCCTGCTCGTTGGGTAGGAAGAACATGGTGGTCAGGCGAATGGCGCCCAGTTTGAGCGAATCGAGCAGGTGGTACTGTTGCTGGTCGCCGACGATGATCTCGGTGCTGCCGCCGCCGATGTCTACCAGCAGCGCCTGGCGGTCTGCCAGGTGCACGCCGGAGATGACGCCGAGGTAGATCAGGCGGGCTTCCTCGAGTCCAGAGACGGCGCGCACGTCCAGCCCGGCTTCGTCTTTCAGGCGCTGGATGAATTCGCTCTTGTTGGCGGCTTCGCGCGTGGCGGAGGTGGCGACCGCGATGATCTCTTCCGCCTGGCGCTGGCGGGCAAGCTCGGCGAACGTCCGGCAGACGGTGATGGCGCGCTGCATGGCTTCGGGTTGCAAGGTTTGCTCGATGAATTCCCCTTCCCCCAGGCGCACCACCTCTTTCTGGGCGGTGAGGATATGATAGGTTTTATTAGGATTGATGCGCACCAGCAGCAGGCGAACCGAGTTGGTGCCAATGTCAATGAAGCCAACCCCGCGCTGTCGTGACGGCGTTTCAGTTGGCTGCATCACTGTTGCTCTCCGCCGGGCTGGTCTCCCCGGCAGGTTGGTCGGGTTCGCCCGACTCGACTGCCAACGGCTGCAAAACGGCGGCGCGCAGGCTGCCCCACACGTCCTGCTGCTGCCATTGCTGCCAGTTTTGGACGAATTTTTGGTAGAGCTGCTCGCGTTCCTGCTGGCGCATTTGCCGGTAAAACAACAATCCCGGCAGCAGGCGTTTGAACGGGCGCGGGTGACCGAAATAGTCCACCGTTCGCTGGCGTTCCTCTTCAATAAATTCCGGCAGGGTTGCCACCCAGACATCCGCGTCGTGGATGGCGCCGAGTGCATCCTGGCAGCTGCGCAGGATTTTGAGCATGCTTTTCAATTCATCCGCATAAAGCGGAGCGAAGAATTCAATTGTATACCGCAGTTGCTTGGCGGCAATGCGCATGGCGTGCAGTTCGCTGACGCATTCGGGCTGTGATACGTACGGCTCGAAGGCGAGAAATTCCGCCAGATTCGCCTGGATATGCTGTGCGGCAGTGCTGAGCAATGCAGGCGATTGCAGGTTCAACTGACTGCGGTAGATTTCGTAGGGCGGCAGTTTTTGGCTCATATCCACCACCAGGCTGCTTTTTTCGAACTGGCGCAAGGCTTCATTGACGTCGGCTTGCATTGCCCGGCGGCGCTGGCGAATGCGCAGCAACAGGCGGCGCACGCCGGCTCGTTCGGGTGGCGTCAGGCTGCTGACCAGCTGGGCGAGATGCTCGATCTGCACATCCGCGTCGCGCGCGGCGCCGAGCGCGCGGGTGATGCCGCGAATCCGTTTGCGCCAGGTTTCAAAACGGCGCGGCGCCAAAAACGGACCAAAGACTGGCAGTGCGCTGCGCAAACGGCGGGTTGCCACGCGCATGCGGTGAACCGCCTCGATGTCCTCGGCTTTTTTGACCCCCTCAATCTCCGCTACCAGCAAGGTGAGCTGCTGCATGATGATGGCCGCGCCAAAGATTTGAACGTCTGGATTGGGTTTGTTTTTCGCCATGTTTCCATCCTCCAAAACGAATAACCCTATAATTGGATTATAGCATTGCTTGTGCTCTTCTTTTCGACCTGACGAAAAACCCGCGAGGTTTAGTCGCGGGTTTATGGTGCGGGTGTGACAGCCGGGGGATTTAGATGTTGAGATCGTCCTCGTCCATGCCGTCGATTTCGAACAGCTCGCCGGTGGCGCTGAACACGGTGCGTTCGCAAATGTTGGTAACGCGGTCCGCCATGCGCTCCAGGTTATGGATGACCCACAGCATCAGGTTGGTTTGATCGATCAGGGATGGATTAGCGATCATGGCGGCGATGATCTTGCGGTAGGCTTCGTTGAACAGGTCATCGACCAGGTCGTCATCCTTGGGGATGGCGAGGGCGAGGGCGGTGTTTTCGGAAATGAAGGCACTCAAGGCGCGGTGCAACATGCTGATGGAGATTTCCGCCATTTTTTCGATTTCCTGCACCGGCATGTTAATTTCTTCTTCGCCAATGCGCAGGGTGACCTTGGCGATTCCCTTGGCGTAATCGCCCATGCGTTCCAGTTCGGTGTTGACTTCCAGCATGGCTGCCATCTGGCGCAGGTCGCGCGCCATGGGCTGCTGGGTTGCCATCAGGATGATCACCGCGTTTTCGATGGCAAACCGTTTTTCGTTGATGATCTGATCCTGCTCAAAGATTTCACGGGCGGCTTTGTGGTTGCGTTTTTTCAATGCATCCACAGCCGAAAGGGTGGCTTGTTCCACCATGCTGCCCAGAATGAGAATTTCATCCCGGATTTGATTGATCTGTCGGTTGAGAGTATCGCGGGGCATGGAAAAGCCTTTCCTGGTATTTTTTAACCAAAGCGACCGGTGATGTAATCTTCGGTGCGTTGATCTTTGGGGCGGGTGAAGATCTGTTTGGTCGCACCGTATTCCACCATTTCGCCTGCCCGGTCTTCTGCCATGGTGAAGAACGCGGTGAAGTCGGAGGCGCGGGCTGCCTGCTGCATGTTGTGGGTGACGATGATGATGGTGTAGTTTTCAGCCAGTTCGCGCATCAAGTCTTCGATTTTTAGCGTGGCAATCGGGTCGAGCGCCGAGCAGGGCTCATCCATCAGGATGATTTCCGGTTTGACAGCCAGAGCGCGGGCGATGCACAGGCGCTGCTGCTGCCCACCGGAAAGCGCCAGGGCGCTCTTTTTAAGGTCGTCCTTGACTTCATCCCACAAAGCGGCGGCACGCAAAGTTTCCTCGACCAGTTCGTCGCTATTGCCGCGAAACCCGTTGATCCGCGCACCCCAGGCGACGTTTTCATAGATCGTTTTCGGGAAAGGGTTCGGTTTTTGGAAAACCATCCCGATCATGCGGCGGATCTGCACCGCGTCCACGTCCGGGGCGTAGATGTTCTTGCCGTGGTAGCGGATCTCCCCGTCTACCCGCGAGCTGAGGATAAAGTCGTTCATGCGGTTGAAAGCGCGCAACACGGTGCTCTTGCCGCAGCCGGAAGGTCCGATGATGGCGGTGATTTTGTTGCGTTCGATGTTGAGATTGACATCGCGTACGGCGCAAAAATTGCCGTAATAAATATTTAGACGACTTGCCTCGATGGCATAGTGGTTGTTCTCGGTCATGGTTTGTATTATATCCGTTTTGAGAATCGATTGCGCAGCAAAATGGCAATTGCATTGAGCGACAGCAATGAAATAAGTAATACCAGGATGGCTGCCGCGGCGATATTGCGAAATGCGTCCTGGGGACGGGTGGTCCAGTTGTAAATCTGAATCGGCAGGGCGGTGAAATTGGAGAACGGACCGCTCGGATCTGCCACCAGGAAGGTGGACGCGCCAACAACGATCAGCGGCGCGGTTTCGCCAATGGCGCGGGATACCGCCAGGATAGTGCCGGTGAGAATGCCGGGCATGGCGTAGGGCAGGACATGATACCAGACGGTCTGCCATTTGGTGGCGCCCAATCCAAACGCAGCCTGGCGCAGTGAATTGGGCACGGCGCGGATGGCTTCCTGGGCATTGATGATCAAAATCGGCAGGATCAGCAGCGCCATGGTCAAGCCAGCCGAAAGCATCGTGCGTCCGGTTGTTGCGCCTTCCACGCCGAAAAAGGCGCCGGAAGTGAAGGTGCTAAAGGCGCGCACAAAAACTGCCAGCCCGAGAATACCGTAGATAATGGAAGGCACCCCAGCGAGATTGTCGATGTTGGTCTGGATAAAGCGGTTGATGCGGCTCTCGTGCACGGCATACTCTTCCAGGTAGATGGCAGCGCCTACGCCGAGCGGAAAAGCGATTGATATGGTGATCAGAATGAGGAACAAGGAGCCCAGCACTGCCGTGCGTACTCCTGCCAGTTCGGGCTGGCTGGCCATGGGAACTTGCAGGAAGCGAGTATTCAGCCAGGAACGGAACTCCATCTCTGCACCTGGGTATTCCGCCGCGATGGTCTGTTGCACCCAGGAACGGCGGAAGACGGATTCCAGCAGGGTGAAACTGCGGATCACCTCGGGCTGCACGATTTCTTCGATCACGATCTCGTACAGGCGATTGTAGCCTTGTTGTTCCAGTGCACCCGCGCGCTCGATGGTCTTGACCCGGTTGGGGCGCAGTTTTTCCCGAATGATCCCGGCGAGCTCGGCATCGTTCAACTCCTCCAGCGGGCGGGTGGAGAGGCTGTCGGGATCGACCCGGTTTTCAATCGCCACGTACCCAAAGGAGCGGTTGGCAATAGTAATCAGCAGGGTTGCTAGGAAAACGATGGCAATCAAGGTTGAGGCATAGAAGATGATCTGCCAGATTTTGGCGTTGCGGTGGCGGCGCTTCAAGAACAGCTGCAGCTCGGTATCCAGTGAGGTTTCGGATGGGGTAGAGGGTAGAGATTTCATTCGTAAACCTCACGGAAGCGGCGGCTGACCTGGCGACTGATAATGTTGAGCGTCAGCGTGATGGCAAACAGCAGCAGGCCAATGGCAAAGATGCTGTTGTAATCGGGGGTGTCGTATCCGAGATCGCCGCCGCTGATGCGGGCAATGTAACCAGTCATCGTTTCGGCGGCTTCGAAAGGGTTGAAGGTGAAATTCGGCCCCGCCCCAGCAGCGATAGCCACGATCATCGTTTCCCCCACCGCGCGGGATACTCCGACGATGAAGGCAGCGATGATCCCGGAAAGCGCAGCGGGCACAACGATTTGAACGGCGGTTTCGAAGCGGGTAGCGCCCAAGCCATAAGAGGCTTCGCGCAGCGCGCGCGGTACAGCGCTGAGGGCATCTTCGCTCATCGAGCTGACCAGTGGCAGGATCATGATGCCCATGGTCAAGCCGGCGGCTGCCATGTTGTAAATGCTGACCGTGTCATCGCCAAAAATCGCGCGCAGGACCGGCGTGGTAAAGGTCAGGGCGAAATAGCCATACACGACCGTAGGAATGCCGGCCAGGATTTCCAGGATCGGTTTGAGGATGCTGCGCACGCGGGCAGAGGCATATTCGCTCAGGTAGATGGCTGATCCCAAGCCCAATGGCAGGGCGACCAGCATGGCAATAGCGCTGGTGATCAATGTCGAACTGACCAGCGGCAGGACGCCAAACTCGCCAATCGCAGGGATCCAGCTGGTTGTGGTAAAGAATTCAACCAAGCTGATATCGGGATTGCCGAAAAACAGCCAGGCTTCTTTGCCCAGCTCGTAGATAATCCCAAAGGTGGTGAAGATCGAAACCGCGCCGCAAAAGAAGAGAATCGCCTGGATCAGGCTTTCCAACGGACGAAATTGCCTGCGCAGGTCAACAGTGCGGTTGAACGGAACAGTTCTTCCTTTTTTTGTGATTGTTTCTTCCATCATCTCTATATTCTTCCCGTTTGCGTCATTTTCAGGATGAGAGGCTGGTACCCTGATGGATACCAGCCTCAACAAGGTGCTTATAGCATCATTCTTATTCCATTGCGTCGAGCCATGCCTGGCGAGCTCCATCCAGAGCGGCGGCACTGGCGGGGAAGTAGCCGACCTCTTCGATGACTTCATTGACGTTCATGAGGAAGAAGTTGACGAAAGCAGCCACCTGGGGCTTGGCTTGCATCACGCCGGCGTCGGAGTAGATGAACAGCGGGCGAGCGAGGGGATACTCACCGCCTTCGACGGTGTTGAAGTCGGGGGTGACGCCTTCGACGGAGGCGATGCCGACGCGGGACTTGTTCTCTTCGTAGTAGGCGAAGCCGAAGTAGCCGATGGCGAACTGGTCGCCACTGACACCCTGAATGAGGACGTTGTCATCTTCGGAGAACTGGGTGTTGGCGGCTTTGAGGATGGATTCCTTGCCGGCATCCTCACCGTAGATTTCGTCCATGACGGCTTCGACGAAGTAGTCGAAGGTGCCGGAGTCGGTACCGGGGGAGTAGCGTTTGATCAGTTCATTCGGCCAGGCGGGGTTGACTTCGTTCCAGCGGGTGACCTTGGAGGAGAACACCTTGGCGAGTTCCTCGATGGTCAGGTTGGTTGCCCAGTCGTTTTGGGGGTTGATGACCACAGCCAGGGCATCGGTGCCGACGCGGAATTCGATGGGCGTGCGGTTGACGGCAGCACAGGCTTCAATCTCGGTGTCGCGGATCGGACGGGAAGCGTTGGCAATGTCGGTCTCACCGGTGACGCAGAAGCGCTCAAAACCCGCGCCGGAGCCAATCGAGTCGATCTTGAGATTGCCCTGTCCTTCAAAGCCGTCGGCTTTGAACAGTTCGGCAACTTTTTCAGCCAGCGGGAAGACGGTGGAGGAACCCGCCGCGTAAATATCGCCACTAATAGTGCCCGGATCTACTTCGGGTAATTGGATCTTGGGTTGTTCAACGGTAATCGGGGTGGGTTCAGTCGCCGCCGGTGGCTGGGTAGGCTGCGTATCCACAGGCGGTTGGGTAGGCTGCGTATCCGCAGGCGGTTGGGTTGCTTGTGGCGCAGCTGTTGGCGTCGCCGCGGGCTGGCATGCAGCCAGGACCAGGCTAAACAGCACGATCACAAATACAAACGTACTCTTGAAACGACGCATTTTTTCTTCTCCTTGTAAAAAACTTTTGGATCTGTTTACTGTTGGAATGATAGCATTTGAAGGTTAACCCACAGAAAAAGGCAGGTTAACAACTTGTCAAAATTTCTTAAGTGGGTAATACTTCATTAAAATAACGCCAATTCGGGGTTGTATCCGTCCTGCCTTCTGTTAGGGTGGGTAGGGGGAAAGCCCGAATCTGCATCCTCAATCATCCACAGGGGGCTGGCAATGTCTCCCGAAAAACGGGGTTTGGTGGGTATGAACAAAAAACCTGAGCTGGTCGATATATTGAAGCGGGCGTTTCCCGGATTTCAAGATGAGGAAGCCGAGCAAATGGTCAGCCTGGGGGCAATCCGTCAGTACGGGCAGCAAGTTCGCCTGACCAGTGAGGGCGCCTACGAATCCACGTTTTACATCCTGATTAATGGAGAAGTGCAGGTTACCAAGAAGTTCAGCGAGGACGAGGAGCGGCTGCTCAAAATCCTGCGCGCGGGCGATTTTTTCGGGGAAATGGCAATCATCCACGACGCGCCGCGTGCGGCGACCATCACAACTCTGACGCCAGTGACGGTGTTGGAATTGGAACGGGATGCCTTTTCGATCTTGTTGCAGACCAACAGCCGGCTTTCGCTGGCGATGGTGCGCGAAGTCAGCCGCCGCCTGCGCGAAAACGACGAGATTGCGATTGACGATTTGCGCAAAAAAGCCGCCGAATTGAGCCAGGCGTACGCCAAACTCTCCCAGCAGGAAGCCGCCCGCCGCCAGTTTCTGACCACCATTGCCCATGAGCTGCGTACCCCGCTGATGGCTGCCAACGGCTTTCTGCAAATGATACGTTCTGGCCGGCTGCAAGGTGAAGCGCTCAGCGCGGCGGTGGAAACGGTGGTGCGGAATGTCCAGGAAATCACTGCCTTGACCAATGACATCCTGTTCCTTCAAGAGATGGAATTGATCCTGCCGGAATTTCAATCCACCGATCTGGGGGAGATCGTCGCCCGCACGGTCGAATCCTACCAGCGGGCTGCCCAAAATCAGGGCATTGAGTTGAACTTGAAACTTCCGGCTGAAGCGCTGCTTGTCCAGGCAGACGCAAAAAGCCTCGGCCGGGCGGTGGCGGCGGTGCTGGACAATGCAATTAAGTTCAGCCCGGACGGCGGCGAGGTGATGGTGACCGCCGCCGGCGCGGGTGAATGGGCGCAGGTGAGTATCAAGGATTGCGGGGTGGGTATCGCGCCGGAAATCCTGCCGCGGATTTTTGAGCGCTTTTTCCACCTGGACGAAATCGGCGGTCACCTGTTTCGCGGGGCTGGGCTGGGACTGTCGATTGCCCGCCAGGTCATTGAGCAGCACGGCGGACAGATGCGGGTGGAGAGTGAGCCCGGCAAGGGCAGCACCTTCACCATTGGTTTCAAGCGGATTTAAGCGCCGCGGCGCGACTTGACTTTGGCGCCCTGGGGCGTGTCCAGCACTTCATAGCCGGCAGTTGCAATCTGGTCGCGCAGCGCGTCGGCATCCTTCCAGCGCTTTTCGATGCGGGCTTGCTGGCGGGCTTCAACCAGGTGTAAGATTTCCGCCGGGACGTTTTCTTCCATTGGCTGCCAGGTTGCTAGGTTCAATCCCAGCACGCGGTCGAACTCGATCAGGGTGGCTTTCTTCACTGCCGCGGGCAAATCTGAACGGACGAGTTCCCAGGTCAGGGCAAGCGCGCGCGGCATGTTCAGGTCGTCGTTGATCTCTACCGTAAACCGGTTGAGATACCCCGTGTCCGGGGTGGAGGGGGCGTCCCAATCGTAAAATGCCTGGCGCAGACGGTCGAGGGCTTTGGCGGCGCCGTCCAGCCCCTCCCAGGTGAAATTCAATTTTTGCCGGTAATTTGCCGACAGGCAGAACATGCGGTAAGCAAGTGGGTCGTAGCCTTCTTCGATCAGGGTTTCGACGCGCAGGAACTTCCCGCCGGACTTGGACATGCGGGTGTTGTCATCCAATTGGAGAAAATAGCCGTGCAGCCAGAAATTTGCCAGGCGGGTACCATAGCAGGCTTCGGTTTGGGCGATTTCGTTGGTGTGATGAACGGTGATGTGATCCTCGCCGCCGCAGTGAATATCGAAATACGCGCCCAGGTATTTGGCGGACATGGCGGAGCATTCAATGTGCCAGCCGGGGAAGCCGGTTCCCCACGGACTGTCCCATTCCATCTGGCGTTTCTGGTCGGACGGGCTGAACTTCCACAGCGCAAAATCGGTGGGGTGTTTTTTTTCACCCATCTCGATCCGTGCGCCTGCCTGCAGCCCTTCGATGTCCAGCCGACCGAGGTGGCCGTAGGTGGGGAGTTTGCTCGTATCGAAATATACGCCGTCCGATGTGCAGTAGGCAAAACCCTTTTGCTCGATGCAGCGAATGAAATCGATCTGCTCGGCAATGTGGTCGGTGGCGCGGCACCACACGCCCGGTTCGAGGATGTTCAGCCGCTGCAGGTCTTTTTG
>JBBIQB010000082.1:13970-14709 GCA_037442545.1 Bellilinea sp. | reverse complement strand
TTAAACTGCTGCAGGAGGTGGACGCAGTGATTTGTGAGGAGCGCCGCCAGGGGAGCACGCTGCTCAAGCAGTTGGGGATAACCCCGCGCGCGCTCATTCCGCTCAACGAGCACAACGAGCAATTTGATTCGGCTACCCTGGTTCAACGCCTTCTGAGCGGGGAGAGTATGGCGCTGATCTCCGATGCTGGTACGCCGGTGTTCGCCGATCCCGGCGCAGATTTGATCCGCCAGGCAGTTGATTTCGGCATCCGCGTCAGCCCGCTGCCGGGCGCATCCGCGCTCATGGCGTTGTTGAGCGTATTGGATTTCAAACCGGAACAGTTCATTTATGCCGGATTTCTCTCGCGAACCCCGGAGGAGCGCCGCAAAGAATTAGGTCGCCATCTCAAACTCAACGTTCCCGTGGTGCTCATGGACACCCCGTACCGCCTGAACAGCCTGCTGGAGGACATCGAAAAAACCGGCGGCAAGAACCGCCGCCTGACGCTTGGGCTGGATTTAACTCTGCCAGGTGAAACCATCCTTCGCGGCAGCGTCACAGAAATCCGCCGCAAGGTGCAGGGTCGCAAGGCGGAATTCATCCTGATCGTTCATTGAGGCGGTCTCCTTTCGTCGTCGGAGCAAGCACCCCGCGCCAGAGAGATTCAAACGCATTAATTTACTGTGCCCCCAGAGAGATTCGAACTCTCGTTTTAGCCTGACTCCACCTCGATGGTGTGAAAGGGCTGACAAAAAAA
>JBBIQB010000082.1:0-13960 GCA_037442545.1 Bellilinea sp. | reverse complement strand
TCGTTTTCTGTTAAACAAAAAAGCCCAAAAGGGCTTTCGTGTTAAGGTGCCCCCAGAGAGATTCGAACTCTCGTTTTAGCCTTGAAAGGGCTGCGTCCTGGTCCCCTAGACGATGGGGGCAACAACGGGCGTAATTCTACCACCACCCCTGGCAGCGGTCAAGGAAATTGCGAAAAATCCGCGAAGACCGAAACCCTCAAGCGCCCGCTGGCTGGATGCAAAGCGGGTCATCGCGGCGCGGATCGTTGACCGCCTGGCTGACCGGGTAGGCTTCCATCTCCTCCGCCGGAAATGGTCGCAGCAGGGCAAGCAACTCGGACGCGGACAGGGGTTGCAGCCATTGCCAGGCTTGCGTCGGGGCGAACAGAACCGGCATGCGCTCGTGCACCGGCTGCACCAATGGGTTGGCGGTGGTGGTCAGGATGGTGCAGGTTTTCAACTCATTCCCTTCGGGCGATTGCCAGAACTCCCACAACCCGGCAAAGGCAAACGGCTGTCTGCCGCGGCGGCGGAAATAATGCGCTACAGCCGGGAGGTTCCGGCTGCGGTCGGGTTTGGTCCACTCGTAGAATCCATCCGCGGGGATCAGGCAGCGCCGCCGGGCAAACGCCGTCCGGAAGGAAGGTTTTTCGGTGATCGTCTCGGAACGGGCATTGATCATCTTTTGCCCAATGGATATGTCCTTTGCCCAGGACGGCACCAATCCCCAACGCAGGAATTCCAGCGCGCGCCTCTCGGCGTCCACAATCACCGCCAGTGGCTGGGATGGCGCAATGTTATAGCGCGGCACCCACTGCGCGGGCATGGTGGACAGGTCGAACGCTTCGCGCAATTCATCCGGGTCGAGTGTCAGTGTAAACCGTCCGCACATATCAACCTCCTTTTAGATAACAACTGCCTGCAAGCGATTATAATTGACCTATCCCAACCACAAGAGGTTAATATGCCCACCCCCCTGGTTGAATGTATCCCCAATTTCTCCGAAGCTCGCCGTCCACAAATCATCGAAGAATTGTTGCAAATCATCCAGAGTGTACCCAGCGTTCACGTCCTCGACCGGCACTCCGATCTCGACCACAACCGCACGGTGGTCACCTACGTCGGTCCTCCCGAAGCGGTCGAGGAAGCCGCCTTTCAAGCCATTGCCCGCGCCGCCCAGTGCATCAACCTGGATGAACATGTTGGGGCACACCCGCGCATCGGCGCCACCGATGTGGTGCCCTTCGTGCCGATCAGCGATGTGACTATGCAGGACTGCGTCGAAATGGCGCGCCGGTTGGGAAAGCGGGTTGGCAGCGAATTGGGCATCCCCGTTTACCTGTACGAAGAAGCCGCCACCCGTCCCGAGCGTCAAAACCTGGAAAACATCCGCCGCGGGCAGTACGAGGCATTGAAACACGAAATTGCAGCCAACCCCGACCGGCGGCCAGATTTTGGACCCGACCGGCTGAGCATTGCGGGCGCAACCGTGATTGGCGCGCGCCAACCGTTGATTGCCTTCAATGTTTACCTCAACACCAACGACACCAGTATTGCCCAAAAAATTGCCAAAGCCTTGCGCCATTCCTCCGGTGGACTGCGCTACGTCAAAGCCATGGGGGTATTGGTGGAAGGGCGCGCTCAGGTTTCGATGAACCTGACCAATTACCGGCAATCTCCCATCGCCCGGGTGGTGGAACTGATCCGCCGCGAAGCCGAACGGTATGGAGTGGGCATCCACCACTCCGAACTGGTCGGGCTGCTGCCCCAGGAAGCGCTCAACGATGCCGCCATCTGGTATTTGCAGTTGGACCAATTTTCGCCCGACCAGCTGCTCGAACAACGCCTGATGGAATTAATGCGCACCCAGCCGGCGGAGGCAGCCCAGAAAGAAAGCAGTTTTTTGGACGCCCTGGCAAGCGCCACCCCCACGCCCGGCGGCGGTTCGGCTGCCGCGCACACCGGCGCGGTCGGCGCCGCGCTGGTCGCCATGGTCTCCCGCCTGACGATGGGCAAAAAGAAATACGAAGCGGTCAAAGAACGCATGTGGGAGATACTCGAGCACGCCGAGCACCTGCGGGTTGAATTGCTGCAGGATGTGGAGGCGGACGCCCAAGCCTTCGAGGCGGTCATGGCTGCCTTCAAGCTGCCCAAAGACGATCCTCAACAGGAAGCGGCGCGCAACCTCGCCATACAGTCCGCCACCCTAACCGCCGCGCAAGCGCCGCTGCGCACCGCCGAGCACTGCCTTGATGGACAGCGGTTTGCTCTCGAACTCGCCCAAAGCGGCAACCTGAACGCTATCTCCGACGCTGCATCGGCAGCCACTCTGGCACGCGCCGCCCTGACCTGCGCCGCCTATAACGTGCGCATCAACCTGAACAACCTGGAAGAAACTCCGCAAACCATAGGAATCCTAACCCGGCTGCAACATCTCGAATCTCAATCCGCCCAGATGGAGGCCACGCTGCGCCAAGTAATGATGGAGCGCGGGGGCTTGACGCTCTAAATCATCCGAACCACAGGGAGTGTATAAAACATGGGACTCAAACCCGATCACTGGATTCGCAGCATGGCGCAACAACAGCGCATGATCGAACCGTTCGTCGATCATCAGAAACGCGACGGGGTCATCTCCTACGGGCTGTCTTCCTATGGCTACGATATTCGCGTTGCCGATGAATTCAAGATCTTCACCAATGTCTTTTCGGCAATCGTCGATCCAAAGTCCTTCAACACCCAATCCATGGTGGATTTCCAGGGCGAGGTGTGCATCATTCCGCCCAATTCCTTCGCGCTGGCGCGAACGGTGGAGTATTTCCGCATCCCGCGCAATGTGCTCACGATCTGCGTTGGCAAGAGCACCTACGCGCGCTGCGGTATCATTGTCAACGTCACTCCCTTCGAGCCGGAATGGGAAGGTTTTGTCACCCTGGAAATTTCCAACACCACCCCGCTGCCGGCGAAAATTTACTCCAACGAAGGCATCGCCCAGGTGCTCTTCTTCGAGGGCGACGCGCCGTGCGAAATCTCCTACGCCGATAAAAAAGGGAAGTATCAGAACCAGCAGGGCATCTTGCTACCGCGCCTTTAACCTAATTCCAGGCGCTGCGCCATCACCCATTCGATCCATTCCGGCATCGGGTACACCGTCCGCCAGATGTCGTGCCCCCCGTCCGGGAGGATGGTCAGTTTCACCTTGCCATCCACCGCCTGCAACCCCTCCACCAACGCCTGGGTTTCGCGCAGCGGGACAATCGGATCATTTTCGCCGTGAAACGCCCACACAGGTACGTCGCGCAGCACCTGGACCCGTTCGGGAAATCCGTAAAAATACGCCCCGCCGCCGCATAGCGGTGAAAGACCGGCAAACCGCTGCGGAAAAGTGACCCCCAGGTGCCAGACTCCGTAAGCGCCCATGCTCGACCCGCTCGCCAGTACGCGGTTGACATCCACCGGGTAGCGATCGATCACATCCTTCAATAACACATCCAGCACAGCCAGGTGATCCGACCACCAGGTTTCGGGCGGGCATTGCGGCGCCAAAACGATAAACGGCGCATCTAACCCCTGCTGCAATAAAGCCGGCAGCCCGGAATTCAACACCGAACCAATGTCATGACCGCGCGAGCTGGCGCCGTGCAAATACAGCAGCAGCGGCAGATTTTCTTCGCCGCCAACCGGCAGCGGATCGGGCAGGAAGACCCAATACGCCAGCGACCGTGGATGGGCAACAATGGTTTGAAACCGTCCAGCCTGGGATTTCATGACAGCATCCTGTGAATCTCAATTATACTTGCGCCAGGAACGTTCTCCCCAATCCAAACCGGTCAATACCATATCAATTTTCCAGCGGAGGAACCATGCACGCCTGCGAGAATCCCCACTTCGTGCTCCAAATCGACCCGGAAAAAGGCTCGTTCGCCTACCTGCCCCATGACGACCGCCTCCCCCGCCTGACAGGCATACGCTGGGGGATAACCTACCAGCAGTTCGACAAAAAAACCCGCATTTCCTCCCAGCCCGGACAACCCTATACCCTGGACGTACATCAAGTTCTGCCCTCCCGCCTGGGCAATCTGTCCGTATCCACCTGGCGCAGCGGCGAATATCCTGGCGGTTTGTGGGCACAGGTGGAATTTGCTCTATGCGCAGCGCTACCGTATTTGCTGTGGCGCATCCGCCTGATCAACCGCGGCGACCAGCCATTGTGGATCGACCAGATCGAATTGTTGCGCGCCGGTGGACAAAACCCGAACAGTCAGGTTTCACTGGGAGGGCAATTCTCACCCCATCAGACCTGGTTTTACGCCAACGGCTGGCAGTCCTGGTCGTATACCGGGGCATATTCCGCCCTGGATTCCATCCGGCGCTCGAAACTGGGAGGATTTCAAAAACCAATGGTGATCAACGCCAGCACGCCCGATTGGAAGCAGCCCGGCTACTTCACCTCGGACTTCTTTGGACTGGTCGCCAACACCCGGCAGCGGACGGCGTTGCTGACGGGCTTCCTTTCGCAGCACGAGCATTTCGGCACGCTGGAAGCCCTGCTGTACGACCGTCCATCCCTGCGGTTGTGGGCAGGCGGCGACCACGCCCGCCTGGACAGCGGCAGGGAAATGTGCACCGATTGGGCTGTCCTCGCCGCCGGCGCGCTGGAGGACCCGACCCTGCTCGAAACCTACCTGGACAGCGCCGCAGTGGAAAACCAGGTGCAGCTGCCGGAATCGGTCCCGTCCGGCTGGTGCTCATGGTATCATTTTTACACCAACGTCACTGCCAAAAGCGTGATCGACAACCTGGACGCCGTGGCAGCCAACCGCAGCCGGTTGCCGCTCGAATTCATCCAGATCGACGATGGCTTCGAGACCCAGGTTGGCGACTGGTACACCTTCAAACCCACCTTCCCGGATGGGGTTGCTCCGCTGGCAGACCGCATACGCGCTGCCGGACTGACTCCCGGTCTGTGGCTGGCGCCGTTCATCGTCCATCCGAAATCCCAACTTGAACACCAGCACCCCAATTGGCTGCTGCGCGACCAGCGCGGCAAACCGGTCAATGCCGGTTTTGTTTGGAACGCCTTCACTCACGGCTTGGATCTGACCGTACCGGAAGCGCTGGGTTACGCCTGCGGGGTGGTCAAGACCGCCAAAGAGGAGTGGAAGTATCCCTACCTGAAACTGGACTTTCTTTACGCCGCCGCGCTGCCGGGTGTTTATAACGACCCCACCCAAACCCGCGCCCAGGTGCTGCGAAAAGGAATGCAAGCCCTGCGTGACGCCGTTGGGACGGGCACCTTTTTGCTCGGCTGCGGCGCGCCGCTGGGCAGCGTCCTGGGTCTGGTGGATGCCATGCGCATTGGCGCGGACGTGAGCGGCGACTGGCTGCCCGCCTTTTACAATATCCGCTTCCCCTTCAAAAACGAAGCTCACATACCCTCGGCACGCAACTCGATCAACAATATTCTCACCCGCGCCCCGCTTCACCGCCGCTGGTGGATCAACGATCCCGACTGCCTGCTAGTGCGCCCCGACACCCGCCTGACCCTGGCGGAGGTGCATACCTTGGCAACTGCCATCGCGCTGACCGGTGGCTCGCTGCTGGTTTCGGACGATCTGCCCGCCCTGCCGGCAGACCGTCTGCGCCTAGCACAGGTGCTGCTGCCGGTGATTGGTAAAACTGCCGAGATCATCGACCTGTTCGAATCGACCCCGCCAGCCTTACTGCGCATCGACCTGCAAAGCGCAATCGGCAGCTGGCATGTGCTGGCACGCTTCAATTGGAATGACCAGCCGCTGGCATGGACCTTCAATCCGGCTGATTTCCGCCTGCCGGATGGGGATTATACCCTTCATGCGTTTTGGGACGATTTCAGCGCCCCCTCGCGGGAAGGTGAACCTTTCACTATGCCTGCCATTCTGGCGCATGGGGTCAGTTTGCTGGCAGCATACCCCGCCCGCCCGGCAGCGTGCTATGCCGGCAGCAACTTGCACGTCTCCCAGGGGTTGGAAGTGATCACCTGGCAGACAAAAAAAAACCAGGTCGAGTTGGTACTCGACCTGGGACGCGCCTTTGAAGGCTGGTTCGACTTAATTCTGGAAAGCGAAGCGGTTCAAGCGGTCTGCTTGGGGGAGACGCTGCATTGCGAGAAATTTGCAAACCATCGCACGCGAATTTACGTCCGCTCCAATCGCGAACCGCTGACCATAACCATCCGTCACTCCTGAGGGGCGGCAGGCGGTTGAGCAGCTATCGCGGATGCGGCAGCGGCTTTGCGATTGCGGCGCACGCGCTGTGCACCGCGGATGATCAGGTACAGCACCAGCGCAACCGGCAGGGCAATTGGCAGGCAGAAGATGACCGCCCAGATCAGACCGTTGGCGATGGTTTGATAGGCATTGATCAGCGCTTGCAGCGCGTCGCGGGCAACGCCTTGCGGCTTCCAGCCGCCAATGCTCAACGGGGCAATGGTTTCCTGCGCCTGAATGCTCACATTGATCGCCGACATAGCTGCCGATTCTTCGTAATACTGGATCTGTCCCTTGAGCAGTTCGATCTGTTCATTGACGTTGCGCAGTTCGTTGAGCACATTGAGTACATCCTCAGTCCGGCGTGCCTCCGCCATGATCTTGCGCAGCTGTTCCGCGGCGTCTTCCAGGTTGCGCAGGCGGGACTTCAAATCGGTATACTCACTGGTCACGTCCTGACCGGTTATGTTTTCGGACAACACGTCCGTATCCGGGTTTTCAACGTAAGCCTTGATCTGCTCAAGGGCATCGGTCAGTCTGGCAGCCGGAACCCGCACGGTGACGTTGGCTTCCAGCACCTGAATGCCATCCTGTAATTGCCGCTGGTAAAGATTGGAATTGACTACAAACCCTCCCATCTCTTCCGCCATTTTCATGATTCCGGTCAAGGTTTGCGCCGGGTCCTCGACCACGATGCCCAGGTAGGCATTGCGGATGACCAGCCGCTCAACCGCATTGACCACCGACTCCTGAGACACCGCTGCCCGTTCGACAGTCATTCCCGAATCGTACGCCTCCATCGGCGCCATCGGCGGCGCGCCGGCAGACATTTCCTTTTCCAGGGCAAAATCGCTTTCGGCGCTTTGTATGGCTGGCGCGCAGGCAGCCAGCAGCAACGCCATCATAGCCAAAACTAACAGACTTCGCTTGAACATGTTTCTCCTCCTGAGTGAAAGGGCTGATTTATGGCTATGACGCTAACCCACCGCGTTTCGTTCCCCTACCAGCCTTCATCCAGACGCGCGGAGTGTCTGCCGGGCAGTCCGGCAGACAGAATGCGGCGCTGCACTGCTCGAATATCGTAGTTTACCCGCCGCAGTTCCCAGTGCTTGTTATCCGGATAATAAATGGCATACGAGGCGCGCGAATCGCGGTCGCGCGGCTGCCCGACAGAACCAGGATTGAGAATGGCTTTGGGCAGGATCATCATTGGCTCGCCAGCCCGCGGCGTCATCCAATCCACGTGCTCGTCGCCGTTGCTGTTCAGCGTGTACCAGATGGGAATGTGAGTGTGTCCAACAAAGCAAAATGGGGTCGAAAAGTGCAGAAAATTGATTTGCACCGTGTTCAGGTCGAGCAAGTATTCCCAGATGGGGTTACGCGGGCTGCCATGAGTTAGGGTAACGTCCTCCATAGCGACGATTTCAGGCAGCCCCCCCAGGAATTCGATCTGCTGGCGGTTGAGCTGTGAACGGCTCCATTGCACCGAGAGGATCGCATCCCGGTTGAACGCCGACAGCTCCAGTTTTCCGGTCACTGCTGCGTCGTGGTTGCCTAGCAGGCACACCAGGTTATTCAGACTGGCAATCCGCTCAACACATTCTTTCGGGTCGGGACCATACCCGACCAGGTCGCCCAAACACCAAACTGCATGGGTTTTACCGGCATCTCGCAGAACCGCATCCAGCGCATCCAGGTTGGCGTGAATATCTGAAAGTACCAGTATCCGTCTCACTCGCTTCTCCCCACAGGAATTGGATTCGTTAAAGTTTAGCACATTTCCGCTCATTCAACATTGCAAGTACATTTCAAGTCTTTGTTTTCAGCCTCATTTCAGTCCTCTATCTCAGCCCTTCCCGGCAGACTTTTTGACCGTGCGGATGCGGTGGATTACCGGCTGCTTGAGGCTGTTGCGGCAGAAACGCGGGGAGATCCGCGATACGGCTTACGGATGTTCCGGCTCGGACTGGCGGATACTTTCGATGATTTCGGCAGCGTAATCGAAGCGGTTGAAGGCTGGCATCAGATACACGCCCTGTCCAAAGGAACGCACCTGCTCGATCAGTTCGATGGCGATCCTGATGCCCTCGCGGGCAGCCTGATCTCCGGAGGCTTCCATGCGCCGGTGGGTCACTTCGGGAATTTCCACCCCGGGCACCTCGTGCTGTAAAAATGCGGCGTGCCGCGCGGAAGCCAGCGGCAAAATTCCCACTAGGATGGGGGTATCGAAACCATCGATTTCGGCTTTGATGCGCTCGAGAAAGCACAGCGCAGGCTGGGAATCATAGATCGGCTGGGTTAGGATGTAATCTGCCCCGGCGCGCAGTTTGCGCCGCAGGTTCTTCAGTTCCTCCTCCGGGTTGGGCGGGTTGAGATTCAGCGCGCACCCGGCAAAGAAGGTCGTCGGCTGACCAATGCCAATCCCGGCATGATCCACCCCGGCATTAAACCCCTGCTTGATCAATTTAATCAAACCCGAGGGTACCAGGTCGTAATTATCCATCGCGTCCGGGTAATCGCCAATCGCCGTCGGGTCGCCCATCACCACGAACACGTTGCGCACACCCAGCGCGTGCGCGGCAAGCAGGTCGCCCTGAACGCGCAGCAAATTGCGCCCGCGCGTGGGAAAGTGCAGCACCGTTTCAATGCCGACCTTTTCCTGAATCAGCCGGCAAACTGCCCACGGACTCATTCGCATTCGCGCCATGGGACTGTCGGCAACGTTGATCACGTCTGCCCCTGCTTCTGCCAGCAGGCTGGAGCCTGCCACGATCTTCTGTATGGTCAATCCGCGCGGCGGGTCCATTTCCACCGAAACGATCCGCCAGTTTTTGTGCCAGTTGGGTGGGGGCTTGCTTTTCATCACTGGTTTCTTCCTTCTCGACCAGCGCAAGAGAAAAACCATTGGTGAACTTTTCCAGAGGGCGGGTGTCGATTGCCTGGCGCATCACCGCGATATGCGCCGGGGTTGTACCACAGCACCCTCCAATCAGGCTGGCACCCGCCTCCCAGAAAGCCAGCGCGTATTCGGAGAAATATTCCGGCGACGCCGGGTACATGATGCGCCCGCCAACCCGTTCGGGCCAACCAGCGTTGGGCATGACCGAAAAACGTCCTTCCGGCAGTGCCTGACGCATCTGTTTGAGGATGCGCAGAATCTGGTTGGGACCACCCGAACAGTTGACCCCGATCATTTCCGCTCCGGCGGCGTGCATCCCGCGCGCCACCTTGACCGGATCGTCACCCAGCAGCGTGCGGTCATCCCGCGTAAAAGTCATCGAAGCAACCACCGGTAGGTGAGGCGCAATTGCGCGCGCCGCCTGTATGGCTTCCCGGACTTCGTACAGGTCGGTCATCGTTTCGACAATCAACAAATCCACCCCTGCCTTGCTCAGGGCGGCAATTTGTTCACCAAACGCCTGACGGGCTTGCTCCGGCTGTACCCGCCCGAACGGCGCCAGACGCACCCCAAGCGGTCCAATATCCCCGGCGATCAGCACGTCCTTGAAGGATGCCATCACCACCCGGCGGGCTAACTCAACCGCTGCGGCGTTGATCTCCGCGGCGCGTCCTTCCAGCCCGTGGTTCGCCAGTTTGAAGCGGTTGGCGCCGAAAGTGTTGGTCTGGATGATCTGCGCCCCGGCGTCGATATATTCGCGGTGGATTGAAGCCACCAGCGCCGGGTCGGTCAGGTTCAACTCATCAAAACAGCGCTCAAAAGACACTCCACGCTGGTTGAGCAAGGTACCCATCGCGCCATCGGAGAGCACCGGGCGATTGGCTTGAATCAGCGTTAGAAATGGGCTTTCTTTCATGGTAAACCCTCACGATCTCAATAATTTTTCGATCCGGCTCTCGCCGATATTGAAGTAACGCGCTTGCGGATGATGGACGATAATCGCCGCCGTGGACTGTTCCGGCACGAGCTGGTAGGCTTCGGTCAGCGTCATCGCCAGTTCCGTTTCCGCCGGCAATAATCGCAATACCTTTTCGTGATCCGCCAGATCGGGTATTGCTGGGTAACCCCACGAATAGCGCTTGCCCCGCCCGGCAGGGATACCTAGTTCACGGCGGATGTGGCGGTGCAGGTATTCGGCGGCGGCTTCCGCCGTTTGCACTGCCAGCCCGTGGGTGAAATACGCCTCGGAATAATTGCCTTCCGCCTGCAACCGGTCGAAACGCTCACTCGCTTGCCGTCCCACTGTGACCACTTGAAAAGCGACCACATCCATCTTGCCCGAATCTACCGGCGCAAAGTAATCTGCCAGGCAAAGATGCTCGCCATCTACCTGGCGCGGGAAGCTGAAACGGGTTAATTCCGCCGGGCTGCCCGCCTGAACGCTGCCAGGCTCATAAATGATCAAATCGTCGCCGTCTGCCTGCGCCGGAAAGTAGCCGTACACCCCTCTGGGTTTCAGCCAGCCATCGCGAACGGCTTCGCGTTTCATCTGTTGCAAGCGCTGTTCATACGTCCGTTCCAACGCCTCCCAGGCTTCGCCGTGAGCGTTCTTGGCGCCCCACGACAGGCGGAACAGCTCATTTTTGAACAGGCACTCGAAAACCGCTTCCAGCGGCATCTGGTGCACCACCTTCACCCCCCACGAGGGCGGGCGGGGAATGTCCCCGGCCATCTCCAGCGCGGAGCGGCGGATGATTTCAGGTTGAATCGGGCTGCGGGTTGTGCGCCCCAACTCCACCTCGGATTCGCGCCGCACCGCCGCCAGTAATTTTTCCCGTTCGGGCGGATTGACCAGTGCATCCATGGTGGACAGCCCTTCGAAGGCGTCTTTGCAGTAGAACACACCCGGCGCATAGAATTCGCCCGCCTCGGTCAACAGAATGCGCCGCCCGAAACGCCGGTTGATCGCCGCGCCTCCGATCAACACCGGAAAATTCAAGCCGCGCCGCTGTAATTCATTGACGATCAACGGCATTTGCTTGCTGGTGCTGACCAGCAGCGCGCTCAAGCCAATCGCCGTAGCGTTGACCTCGACTGCCTTGGCAATGATCGTTTCCGCCGGCACCTGCTTGCCCAGATCGATCACGTCATAGCCGTTGTTGGACAGGATCGTCTTGACCAGGTTCTTGCCAATATCGTGCACGTCGCCGTACACGGTCGCCAGCACCATCAAGCCTTTGCTCACCCCCTCCTTCTTTTCGAGGAAATTTTCCAGATAGGCGACCGACTTCTTCATCACCTCCGCCGATTGGAGCACAAACGGCAGGATCAGCTCACCGCTGCCGAATTTGTCGCCCACTTCCTTCATCGCCGGTAGCAGCACCTGATTGAGGATATGCACCGCGCACTCGTGCCGGCTGGGATGCACGTCCCGCGCCAGGATTTCATCGATATCGGCTTCCACGCCATCTTTCTGGCGGTGGAGAATGCGCCAGTGCAGCCGTTCCTCCGCCGTCAGCGATTGCAGCGCAACCTGCGGGCTGCTGCCCCGCGGCTGTCCAGAGAGTTCCTGCTGGTCAATGTGGGCGATGAAACGCTGCAAGGCGTCTGCCTGACGGTTGAAGATCAAATCTTCCGCCAGGGCGCGCTCTTCGGGTGAAATTTCGGCATACGGGGTGATGTGGCTCGGATTGACAATCGCCATATCCAACCCAGCCTGCACGCAGTGATACAGCATCACGCTGTTGAGTACCGCCCGCGCACGCGGCGCCAGCCCAAAGGACACATTGCTCACCCCCAGCGAAGTAAGCGCGCCGGGCAGTTCGGCTTTGATCCAGCGAATGCCCTCGATCGTCTCGATGGCAGAGCGGGCAAATTCCGGGTCTCCGGTCGCCAGGGTAAAGGTCAACGCATCGAAAACCAGATCGCACGGGCGCAGTCCATGTTGTTCGACGGCAATAGCATGAATACGCCGGGCAATATCCACCTTGCGCTGCGCGGTTTTTGCCATGCCCTGCTCGTCGATGGTTAGTGCAATCACCGCGGCGTTGTATTGGCGGGCAAGGGCAAAAATCTGGTCGGCTTTGGCGCGTCCGCCCTCCAGGTGGGTCGAATTGATCAGGCAGCGTCCCGGCGCGGTTTGCAGGGCGGATTCCAGCACGTCCATTTCGGTGGTGTCGATCACCAGCGGCACAGCTACGGCTGTCGCCAATTTTTTGATCACTTTGTGCATCGTCTCGGCTTCGTCGCCGCGCTCGGTCAACGCAACGCACACATCCAGCCCGTGCGCACCGGAATCGACCTGTTCGCGGGCGATTTCGCGTATATCCTCGTAGCGCTCCTCCAGGATCAGCGACTTGAATTTCCGCGATCCCTGCGTGTTGAGCCGTTCGCCAATCAAAAAGGGGCGCGGCTCTTGCAGCATCGGCTGCGCCTGAATCGAGGATGCCAAGCGCGGCACCTGTACCACCGGACGCGGCGGCCGCCGCCTGCCGCCAACCCGTTCGACCAGCAGGCGCAGGTGTTCCGGGGTGGTGCCGCAACAGCCGCCCACCACGCTGATGTGATGTTTTTCTACAAATTCGGTCAGCGCTTCGGCAAACGGCAGCGGCTCCAGCGGGTACACCGCCTGCCCATCCACATTAAGCGGCAGTCCGGCATTCGGGATACAGGATACCGGCAGCGAAGTTTGCTCACCCAGGTATTGGATCGGCAAACGCATGTGTTCCGGTCCGGTCGAGCAGTTCAACCCGATGACGTCAATCGCCAGCCCTTCCAGGATCGTCTGGACCGCCGAAATATCGCTGCCCAGCAGCATCCGCCCGGTGGTATCCAGGGTAACCTGTGCCTGAATGGGCAGGGAAACGCCGGTATCAATAAAGGCACGCTGGATACCGGCGATGGCTGCCTTGACCTCCAGGATATCCTGCGAGGTTTCGATCAGGATCACATCCACCCCGCCCTCGATCAATCCGCGCGCCTGCTCGCAGAAGACTTGCGCCAGGTCTTCATAGGTTACATCGGATAATTCCGGGTCTTCCATCGAGGGCAGTTTACCGGAGGGTCCAACCGAGCCGGCGACAAAACGCGGCTGCTGCGGAGTGCTGAATTCATCTGCCACCCGCCTTGCCAGGCTGGCGGCAGCGCGGTTGATTTCCAGCACCCTTTCCTGCAAGCCGTATTCTGCCAGGGTGATGCGGTTGGAACGGAAGGTATTGGTTTCGATCACGTCCACCCCCACCGCCAAAAACGAGCGGTGTACCTGTTCCACCGCCTGCGAGTAGGTGATGACCAGGTAATCGTTGCAGCCCAGCGTGCGTTCGCCGCCAAAATGTTCGGCAGTCAGGTTCATTTTTTGTAAACTGGTGCCCATGGCGCCATCGAACACCAGCACTTTGTTTTCGAGTGCCTGCAAGTAAGCCGGGCGGGTCAGTTTGCGGTTCATCATGCGCTCCTCGTTGTCATGGATAAAAAACGCCTCTCTGACGAGAGGCACACCAGTGCAATGGTTTGCTCTCATCTTCCAGAAATCCCGCCCGTTCGGCGGTATCTGCCGGAGTTGGCACCTGCTGATTTTGCAGCGGTTGCCGAGGTTTCTTCGGGCCGGTCCCTCCACCTCTCTGGATGAGCGCCGGGATTTCTCCCGGACCGTATGGTAAGCAAAATTCTACCACAATTGGCGGATTTTTCAATATCCTCCCAACTTATCCAAATATGTACAATCAAGAATTTGCCATCAAAGGCGCGCCATCTGGCGCGAAGCGTGCACCTATTTCTTCCAGGCATCCGCGATGATCAAGAGCTAAAATTGAACGCCGGATGGTACGGATAGGAT
>JBBIQB010000081.1:0-14796 GCA_037442545.1 Bellilinea sp. | reverse complement strand
CAATCATGCCCTGATAACCGCTGGCGATATCCAGGATGGCGAAGGCAATGAACAGGCAGTGCCCGCTCGAGTCGATGAAGGCGGTCGTCGCCTGGAAGGCGCGGCTGAGCGCAGCTTTGCCCTGGGGGCTGAGCGGATCTTGTTTGCCCATTACGCCCAGAATTTCGGGTGCAATGGTGTAGCCGGCGGTGTGGTCGGCGCCCATGGTCGAGGTGGCGTAGGTGATGCCAATGCCCTTGACCGCGCGCGGTTCGTACGCCGGAATCGACTGTCCCTTGACCACCGGCACGTTGGTGACGCCGTACACGCGCCCGGCAGTGGCAGTGCCAGCGCCGAGAATGCGTCCCAGCGGGGTGCCTTTGCCCATTTCGTGCAGCAGGTTGATGGCTGCCTTGCTATCGCCAAACGGGATCACCCCAGCCTCCATCGCCACAGCGATGGTCGTACCGGTCTCGATGGTGTCTAGCCCGTATTCGTTGCACAGGTGGTTGAGCAACGCTACGTCATCCAGGTTCTGGATGCCACAATTGGCGCCCAGTGCCCAAGCGGATTCGTATTCCAGGCAGGAGGTGATCTCCTCGCCGTTTTCATCGTACACAGTGTTGGAACACTGGATGATGCAGCCCGGGCTGCAGGCGTGGTTGTAAACGTCCTTGCCTTTGCGTTCCTTGTTGGTTTCGAAAATGGCTTCGCCGGCGATGTGCGGCGCGCCTTCGAAACGGCCACCACTGAAATTCTGAGTGGGCAGACCACCGGCTTCGTTCATGATGTTGATCAGAATGGCTGTGCCGTAGGTGTTCAACCCGCCCTTGGGCTTGGTGATGGCGTGCGTACGCAGCGCGTCAATCATGTTCTTGCGCCCTTCGTCGAACAAGGCTTTGTCAACAATCTTGACGCCGGGAGCGCCCTGGCGGTCAAGAATGATGAACTTAAGTCCTTTGGATGCCATAACCGCGCCCAAGCCGCCGCGTCCGGCGTAACGGGTAGGGCGCTTGAGTTGATCGTTGAAAACGACGCCGGAGTTGCCGTAGCCGTATTCGGCAGCCGAGCCAATGCTGCAAACCGAAACCCGCTCGCCGAATTTTTCGTACATCGGCGGGTAAATTTCGGAGAGTTTTTTCTGGGAATAGCCTTCTGCTTCGAAGAATTCGACTTTGGGTTTGCCGTCCCAGGTCAGGTGGACGCCCCAGAATTTACCCTTCTCGCGGGGTTGCCCTTCGAGGATCAGCCCGTGGATCTGCATGACCGCCAGGTCGGCTGCCCAGGATGAGCCGGCGTTGGCTTCCTTGATGCCGCCGGTGAGCGGGGATTTGCCGCCGACCGAGATGCGCGCCGCGGTGGGGGCGCTGGTGCCGGTGACAAAACCGGGTGAGAAAACCAGCTTATTGTTGGGTCCGAGCGGATGGCACAACGGGGGAACTTCATTGGCGACGAAGTTGGAAGTCAATGCGCGCCCGGCAAGGTGCTGATACTGTTCAGGAACTTCGGTGACCTGATAGGTCAGGTCGGTCATATTGATTCGTACGAAATACATCACATCCTCCTTGTCTGGTTAATTTGGACGGAAATTTGCGTTTGATTTGCAATCACCGGAGAGTTTCTTGAAGCGCACCTCCTTATTTACGGAGCGTTTACGCTGCACGCCGCGATCCAGGCATGGATGGTGGATAAGGTCTCGGGCTGTGCAAAAAGGAACGAAAAAAAGGAAGACAACCGTGTTCCGCGACGCGGTTGGTCCTCCTTTGCAATACGGCAGGCGATGAAAGTTGCCCTTCATGCCCTATCGTCCACGTATCCCATAGGGAATCGGCGGATCGGAGGGGAAATGTAATCGAGAGCCAGCCCGTTGAGATGCGGCTCATTTATAAGAATAACCTCAAGGGGGGAAAATTCAAGTGATAAAAGTCATATTTGCTCGTGCTGTTGGCGGCGCGAAGCACGCCATCAGACCGCTTTTCATGGCTGCCCCATAGCACCTGGACGATTAAGCGCGCGCGAGCCGCCCCGCGGGCGACGTCTGGAAAACCGATGACGGGTAGTTCCCGGACTTGACAGATTGCCGGTTTGTCTATAATATATGAGCAAATATTCATATATTAAGGTGCGGATGAATACGTTGTCTGATTTGAAATGTACTGAAAACGCCATTCACGAACAGGCTGTGCGCAATGCCCTGAGAGGCATGCTCGACGGCTGGGCAGCCACCCGCCTGGCGCAGTTGTTCGCCGCTCTGGCGGACCCCAGCCGGGTGCGCCTGATTTCCGCGCTGCTCGAAGAGGAATTGTGCGTGCACGACCTGGCAGCCGTGCTGGGGATGACCCACAGCGCGGTTTCGCACCAGTTACGCCTGCTGCGCTCGCTCAGCCTGGTGCGTTTCCGCAAAGAGGGGCGCGTGGTGTATTACACCCTGGACGATGAACACGTGGATAGTCTGTTCCGGCTGGGGTTGGAACACATCCGCCACCCGGCGCAGCCGGCTGAACATGAAAACCGAAGGGATACCTTGTCTTAATGGTCGAAAAACGTTATCACGTCGAAGGCATGGACTGCGCCGATTGCGCGCTGAAAATCGAAAAAGGGGTGCGTTCACTGGCTGGGGTAGAGCGGGTCGAGTTGAACTTCACCGCCGCCGCCATGCTGGTTGCGGGCGGCGTTAGCGATGACGCGCTGCGCCAGCGGGTGGAGATGCTGGGCTACCGCCTGCGCATTGAACCGGCGCGGCGCGGCGCAGAAAAAATGGAGGCTTTTGTGCCCGGTCTGGCGCGCTTTCTGTTTGCCGGGTGGGAGCGCCGCCTGGCGCTGCTGGGCGGCGCGTTGATTCTGATCTCGTTCCTGCTGCCTTTGCTGGTTGCCGAAACGCGGTGGGCGCTTGGATTGCAGATTGCCGCGCTGGGGCTGGCGGGAGTCCCGATCGCGCGCAACGCGCTCGCCAATTTATGGATCAACCGCGATTTCAACATGAACTTTCTGATGACCATTGCGGCAACCGGCGCGGTGGTCATTGGTGAAATTCCTGAAGCGGCTTCGTTGATCTTCCTCTTTGCCATCGCGGAAGCCTTGGAAGGCTACACCAGCGACCGGGCGCGCCGTTCCATTCACCTGCTGGCGGAACTGGCGCCCAACACTGCCTTACGCTTAACCGCGCGCGGTGAGGAAATGGTGGACGTGGAGACACTGCAAATCGGCGACCGGATCATCATCCCCGCCGGCGAGCGCATCCCCATGGATGGCGTGGTGTGCGCCGGGCGAAGTCAGGTCAACCAGGCGCCGATCACCGGCGAGAGCCTGCCGGTGGATAAAGCGCCGGGGGACGAGGTGTTTGCTGGTTCGATCAACGGCAACGATGTGCTGGAAGTCGAGGTCACCTACCGCGCGGTGGATAACACGCTCAACCGCATCATCCGCCTGGTGGAGGAAGCCCAGGCATTGAAGGCACCCGCCCAGCGCTTTGTTGACCGTTTTGCCCGCATCTACACTCCGGCAATGATGGCGCTGGCGGTGCTGGTGGCGGTTGTCCCGCCGCTGCTGTTTGGGCAGCCCTTTTTCAACACCCTGGACGGCGAGCGCGGCTGGTTGTACCGCGGACTTGCCATGCTGGTCATCGGCTGCCCGTGCGCGTTGGTGATTTCCACGCCGGTGACAATGGTCAGCGCGATTACCGCCGCCGCGCGGCGCGGCGTGCTGTTCAAGGGCGGGGTGCATGTCGAAGCGCTTAGCCGGGTGCAGGTGGTTGCCTTTGATAAAACCGGAACGCTGACGCGCGGCGCTCCGGTGGTGACGGCGGTGCGCTCGGTGGATTGCCCGGACGGCGGTGAGTGCCCCGCGTGCGAGGATGTTCTGGCGCTGGCGTGTTCGCTGGAGCGGCGCAGCCGCCACCCCCTGGCGCAGGCGGTGGTGCAGGCTGCGGCATAGCGCGGGCTGGATCAGCGCTACCCGGTTGCCGAAGCGGTGACTGTGCTGAACGGGATGGGTTTGCAGGGCGAGATCAACGGGCAGCGCGCCGCGATTGGCAACCACCGCCTGTTTGAGGACGAGCACCCCCATGCGGATGCGTTGTGCCGCTGGGTCGAATCGGCGGAGATGCTTGGTCAGACCACCATGCTGGTGTGCGACGGTGAACGGGTACGCGGCTACCTGGCAGTCAGTGATGCGCTGCGCCCGGAAAGCGGGCAGATCGTGGCGGAATTGAAGCAGTTGCGCTTGGATGTGATCATGCTGACCGGCGACAACCCGAACGCCGGGCAGGCGGTGGGGGAGCGGTTGGGCATTCAGCAGGTGCGGGCTGGCTTGCTGCCCGCCGAAAAGGTGCGGGTGGTCGAGGAATTGCGCGAACGGCGTGGTGCGGTGGCAATGGTCGGCGATGGCATCAACGATACCCCGGCGCTGGCGGCTGCCAGCGTGGGGGTGGCGATGGGCGGCGCGGCTTCCAGCCAGGCGATGGAAACCGCCGACGTGGTGTTGATGGCGGACGGGTTAAGTCGCCTGCCGTTTGCTGTCCGGCTGGCGCGGGTGGCGCATAGCCTGATTGTGCAAAATATTGCCTTCAGCCTGGTGACCAAGGCGGTCTTTCTGCTGCTGGCGCTGGGCGGCTGGACAACGATGTGGATGGCGGTGCTGGGCGATATGGGCGTTTCGCTGCTGGTGACCTTCAACGGTATGCGCCCGCTGGGGATGAACGAGCGCAAATAGTCCGCCGCCGGACAGGCTTATACCGGCGGCCAGGGGTAGGGCCGGCGGCTTGACGAGGGGTCGGGAAAGCAACCCGCGTCGATCAGGCGGCGCGCGCGCCGCCGCAGCGCGCGCAGTTCCGCCGCGGAGAGGAAGTCCTCCAGCGCCGCGGCGATACCTTCCGGCTGGTTGAACTGCTCTTCGAAGCGCATCAAATCTGTCAGCAGGTTTTCCGGGATGTGTTCGGCGCTAAAATCCCATACCACGCTGCGCAGTTTCTCCTCGACGTGGAAGCAAATGCCGTGATCGATCAGCCACAGGTGGTTGTCCGCATCGATCAGCATGTGACCACCCTTGCGGTCGGCATTGTTGATGATATAGTCGAACAAGACCACCGGGCGCAGGCGCTGGCGGTCCTCCGGGCGGAAGGAAAAATAGTGATACTCCGGGTCGTGTTCGATGAACAACTGCACCGAGCCGGGACCCAGCGGCGCATTGCGACGGTAGACCGTCGGCGGCACCAGCTGCCAGCCAAGCGCCTGGCTGACCCGGTAGGCAGCCACCTCGCGGCGCGAGAGCGTTCCGGCGGGAAAATCCCACAATGGCTGCTCGCCGCGCGTGGGCTTGTACACGGCCGGGTATTCCTGCTGGTTGTGCTGGATGGCGGTGAGGAAGGTGTAATTCGAGCCGTGAACGAACTGCCCGCGCAGCGTCATATCTCCCCCCTGGAGGATTTCGAGAATGAGTGCGTTGGTCGGGTCAGGCATCTGGGCGCAGCCGCCCGGTTGGGCGGTTCAGTGTTTGTGACCGTTCTTTTTGGGGCAGAAATGCCCTTCGGTTTCCATTGGCTCGCCGCATTGCGGGCAGATCGGCCGCCCGCGATGCGACAGCTCGACTCCCCAATTGCTCATTGCCAGCAGCTGCGAACGGGTACACCAGAAGCGCGCCACGGCGGCATCCTCCTCGCCGGTCTGGTCGGTGATGATCTCGTGGGCAATCAGGCACGCCAGGTCGCGCTCCGGATCGTACGCCAGCCCCAACTCGCCGATGCGAAACAGCGGGTCAACCGGCGGCTGGATGTGCATACGGTTTTCGTCATATTCAGGGGAAGCAGGGGGTAGGTCGGGATAGCGCACGGTTAATTCTTTGAAGAATTGCTCGACTCCAATCGCAAGCGTCTGAATTTGCACTTTTTCGATCAACAGGGTAACCACCTGATCCACCTGGCTTGCCTGGATGTAGAAAACCCGCTGTCCGGGTTTGCCGATTGCATCGGTGGTGATGTAGGTTACGGGATCGAGTTCGATTTCAGTTCGCGCCATGCTGTGTGCGCCTCCTCTGCTTGTATTTGAGTATACCAGAAAGCCGGTTGACCTGCGTGCGCCCATCGAACCTCGCACCGCGCGCGGCGAGTGGGTTCATTCGCCGTTCTCTGCCAGCCGGTTTGCCTGCCAGCGCGCGCGGACGATGCTGCCCGATTCGCTCAGCAGCTGGCGCAGCAATGCCGCAAACTGCTCTCGGCTGGCGCTGGTGTAGTAACGAACCTGGGGCGGGTTTTCGGCTGCCGCGAGCCAGCCGCGCTGTTCGAGCAGGCGGTGCGTCTGGCGGGCAACCGCCGGGGCTGGGTCGATCACCCGCACGTCCTCCCCGCAGATCGCCTCGATGTGCGGAATGACAAAGGGGTAATGCGTGCAGCCAAGCACAATGGTGTCGATGCCCGCCCGCAGCATGGGCAGCAGCGCGTTTTCCAGAATCTGGCGGGTTCGGCTGCCGTTCAGCCGTCCGGATTCGATTTCATCCACCAGCCCGGCGCAGGTGTCGGTGTAAATATGCACTCCGGCGGCAAAGCGTTCGACCACCGAAGCGTACAACGCGCCCTGAAAGGTTGCCGGGGTGGCGAGTACGCCCACTTTGCCGCTGCGCGTGGTTTCGGCGGCGGGTTTGACCGCCGGCTCCATGCCGACAAAAGGCACATCGGGGAACACGCCGCGCAGGTAATGCAGTGCGGCAGCCGAAGCCGTGTTGCAGGCGACGACGATCAGCCCTGCGCCGCGCGCCAGCAAAAAACGGGTGATTTCCTCGGCGTAGGCGCGCACCTCCTCCAGCGGGCGGCTGCCGTAGGGCACGTGCTGCTGGTCGGCAAAGTAGAGCGCCGGCTGGGCGGGCAGCAAGGCGCGCAGCGCGCGCAGCACCGAAAGCCCGCCGACGCCCGAGTCGAACACGCCGATGGCAGCCAGCTGGGAATTCAACTCAGCCCTCTCCGGCAGCCTGGATGAATGTGGTGAACAGGGCAAGATGCTGCGGGTGATCGGTCAGCCATTCGGGATGCCATTGTACGCCAATCAAAAAGCGGTGGTCGAGCAGCTCGACCGCCTCCGCCAGTCCGTCCGGCGACCAGGCGCTGACGCGCAGTTCACCGGCAATGCGCGCCAGTCCTTGATGGTGCAGGCTGTTGACCGGCAGTTCATCGGCAGCGGTAATCGCTTCCAGCCGGGTATCCGCCATGATTTTGACCTTGTGGGCAATAGTCTCGCGCGGGTAGCCGGGGAAATAATCGTGCTTGAGCGCGCCGGAGAGCTGATCGGCAATATCGGTGTAGAGCGTGCCGCCCAGGGCAACGTTGATCACCTGGGCGCCGCGGCAAATGCCCAGCAGCGGTTTTTGCGCCTCGGCACACCGCTGCACCAATTCGATTTCCAGATCGTCGCGGGCGGGGTCGACATCGTACACGCGCGGGTGGTTCGCGCCATCGAAGCGCGCCGGATCGATGTCGCCGCCGCCGACCAGCAGGATGCCGTCCAGACGACCAAACAGACTGCGCAGCTGAGCGCTATTCAAACCGACCGGAATGAGCAGCGGAATGCCGCCCGCGCGCAGCACGGCTTTGGCGTAGGCTTCCTTAGCGCCCACGCTTACGATGGGAGAGTGGATCACCAGGCGTTCGGTGCTCAAGCCGATCAGGGGTGGGTTCATGGTGCTCATTATCCCTTTTTATAGCAGAGTTTTGGCAAGCGTGCCGCCGCGGGGCGGGCGGGTTTTACCCAAAAAAGGCGCAGCCGTTGATTGACTGCGCCCTGAACCTGCGATGCGGGCAAAAAGCCTAATTGAATTTTTGTTTGAGGCGCGCGCTTTTACCGGTGCGGGTGCGCAGGAAGTACAGGCGCGAGCGGCGCACACTGTTGCGGCGTTCCACCACAACCCGGTCGATGCGCGGAGAGCGCAGCAGGAAGGTGCGTTCCACACCGATGCCGTTGCTGGCAATGCGCCGCACGGTAAAGGTCGAGTTGGTGCCGTTGTTGTGAATATACAGAACTGTGCCTTTAAATTCCTGGATACGTTCGCGGTTGCCTTCCTTAATTTTTACGTGCACAGAAACCGTATCGCCGCTGTGCAGATCCGGAATGTTGGGGTTGGCTGCCGCCTCTACAGATTTAAGCAATTCTTCCATCATGCATTTCCTTCTCGTGAGATCATGCCCGCGTTAATGAGCGCGAGGGCAGATTATACCATGATCTTTGCCAATTAACAATGATTCTGCGACGAATCGCCCACTCTCCGTGAGGGGGTGGCTTCAACGCTGCACCAACGGCAGAAACAAGGCAAGGGTGGTCAAATTGCCCAGGTCCAGCCCGACCAGCAAGGGGTCGTGATCGGCGGAACGGTAGGCATCCGCGCCGTACAGGTTAGCTTGCTGATCGCTGCTCTTGAATTCCAGGTTGTAATCCAGCACGCGCGGTTCATCGGCGTTGATGTGCCACACGGCAGCCCCGCGCACCGCCGGCAGCAGGTTGGCGGATGCGGCGGCATGGTCGAGGCAGCCTGCCTGCCCGTCGAAGATGTACGAATAGGACAATAAACTGTCAAAGTAGGGCAGCAGGTTGGTATACCCCGCCGCGTGCAGGTGGTCGAGCGGATGCTCGCGCGCGTAGGCGTTCAGGTCGCCAAGCAACAGCACGTCCGGGTCGTTGCTGCCGGTCGGGTCGCTGTCAATCCAGTTGATCCACTCGATGATCGCCAGGGTACGCACAGCGTTGCAGTTGCCCTGTCCGTCGCCGGCATCCGGCAGATCGCACGGGCTGCCCTTGCTTTTGAGGTGGTTGACGCTGACCAGAAAGCGTTCGCCGCTGACCACTTCCTGAAAAGCTTGCAGCAGGGAGGGACGGTTGCGGGCGGTCGTGTCGCCGCCGGTGACGAAGGCGGGCGTGTCCAGCGCGGCGGTTGCCAGCGGGATCAGCGCGGCGGGTTTGTAGATCAGGGCAACCTTGATGGCGTCTGTGCCGAGCGCATTCAACCTGCCCGTTGCGCTGTCGGCGTCGATGAAGGCATACACCGGCGTACCGGCAGCGTTGTTCAGGCGGTTAACCAGGTCAGCCAGCGCGCTGTTCGCGCCGTAGCCGTCATTTTCGATCTCCATCAAGCCAATCGCATCCGCGTTGAGTGTCAGGATGGCGCTGACCAGTTTGGCTGCCTGGCGTTCGAACTCCGCCACGTTGTTCGCGCCGCGGCAGTCCAGCGTTGCGCCGCCTGCTCCACCGGTGCAGCCGCTGAACGTGTTGAAATAATTGAGCACATTCAGGCTGGCGATGCGCAGCCTGCCTGGGATAGATGGCGGGACTGCCGGGCGCGGATTGGACTGCTGGAACAGCGGCGCAGCAGCCCCCAGCGCGTTGTGGGCGCGAACGCGGAAGGCGCCCGGGCTGGCGGAATTGCCGCCCCAGGTATAGGTCATCACCCCAACCAGTTGATCGATGGTGTCCCCGCTGCGCAGCGTGTTGGCGGCGGTCAACGGCTGCCCGCCGCGGGCAAAGGGAATCGGGTTGGGGTTTTGCGCCTGGGAGGCATCATCCAACAGGATGCGGTTGCGCAGGTTGGCTTGCTGGTGTTGCAGCGCGTTCCAGCCGGGTTCGATCAGTTGAGTGGGCTGATACAGCCGGTCGCTGCCGGAGAGGGCGACCTCACCAAAGCGCCCCAGGTTATAGGTGTCAGTCACCCGCAGAGTCTGGTCGAAGCGCACCAGCATGCCCTCGTATTGTTCCGGCTCGTCCAGGCTGGCAAAAGGCAGCTGGACCGGCAGGGGTTGCAGGCTCAACCCTTCGGCAAGCACTTCAATCTGGCTGGCGCTGATCTGGGTCTGGCTGAAGTATTCGCTTACGCTCCCGCTGACCTGTACGCGCTGACCAAGCGAGACCGGGGTATTCAGATTGTTGAATACAAAAATGCCGTCCGACGTGGTGATATTTGCGTCGCCGGTCTCGTCCTGAATGTAAAAACCGCGCAGACTGCCGCTGTCCTGGTAATCTCCAACCACGATTCCGCGCGTGGTCAGGCTGCGCCCGCTATAAGACGAGGCGCTTGAACTGCCCTGAATGGTGTAAATGGCGGCTTCTTCGGTCAGGATGGTGAGCGTAGCGCGTGACCGGCTGGTTGTCGCCCCGCTGAGATTGGAAAGCTCGAACGTCACGGTTTCGTCGCCTTCCATCTGGGCATCGCCGATCACGCTCACATCGAACGTGAAAATCGTCTCACCGGCGGGGATCACAACATCCCTCCGGTCGATGGCGTGGTAATCCTCCCCGGCGGTGGCGCTGCCGCCGGTAAAGATCACATCGAAGCCCACCTGGTTGCTGGCTGGAACGGTCAGGCGGGCGCTGAGCTGCACCAGCGTCTCGCCGCCGTCGCCTTCCGGCGTGGAAATATCCTGAATGTACAGGTAGGGCTGGTCGGAATCGCACAGATTGGCTGGCGCGGCGCGGTTGCGCGGCTGCGGTGCTGTGGTTGGGCCGGCGGAGTCGAAATCGGCGTTGTTGTTGTCGCTGTCCGTGCAGCCGTTGTTCACCCGCTTGGCAGCGGTGGTGTTGGAGAGCGCGGCAGCCGGGCTGCCTTCGGCGCAGTTTGCGGCGCCGTAGCCGATCAGATCGACAGTGGTATAACCGGGCGGGCAACTTCCGCTTAACACCGTGAGTGAAGCGACCAGAGCCACCTTGCCCGCAGTTGCACTTATCGGAATGCTGCCGACCACGTCCGGCAGCGGCAGGTCAAGCGTGCCGCCCGCGCCAGCCGCCTGCTGGACGAGCAGGTACTGCCCGGGCTGCAGCGTACCTGCCAGCCCGGTGACCTGCCAGGTCGCGCCGGTTGCGCTGGCATACTGCACGCTCCAGCCGTTCAAATTGACCGGGTGATTGCCACGGTTGAACAGTTCGATGTAATCGTTTTTGTAGGCTGCGCCGGAGTTGCCACCCCCGCCGTACACCTGGCTGATTACCACCGTGTCCGCAAGGGCGTACACCGCAACCGGGCGCAGCGGCAGCCCGGCGCCCAGCAGCGTGGCGATGAGCAGCAGGCAAAGGACTTTAACCACCCACTGTTTTGGCATGACAACGCACCCCCAAGGAGCATCAAGCACGATGCGGCTGATGTTTGAATTGCAGTGATAAGGCTGACAATACGGACGGCGGAAAATCAATTAACCGGTTTTTTCGATCTTACCACAATCCTGCCTTGACTCTGGTAGGCAATGGATTACAATATTTTTACACCCGGGGCGGTGGCGGAACAGGCAGACGCAGCGGACTTAAAATCCGCCGGTGGAGACACCTTGTGGGTTCAAGTCCCACCCGCCCCACACAGACGGACGTTTTCTCGATTTTTTGACCTTGATCCGGCGTATATGGAGGTATGCAAATCGGAGGTCAAAACCATAAATGCATCCCGATCTACAGAGGACTCCCTTTAAAGTTTTGGTCGGTAAGTTCGTAAAAACCAAAGACGCCGAGGGGTTGGCCTGTACATCAGCAGGTCGATTCCAAACCGATAGGAGATGGTTTTGAGAATTTCGACAGCCTGCCGGGTTTCGCTCAACGAGGTATCCATCACCACCAGCAGGTCAACATCGCTTTCCGGCTTGGGGTATCCGTAAGCGTAGGAACCAAACAGGATGATGCGCCGGAGATTAAACTGTGTGGCAATTTGCGCGACTACATCCTTGATCGCTGCATCGAGAATGCGAATCCGGGACGAGATGTGAGGAACGGACAACACGCTGTCGCTCATGATTTGATTATACACTACCGGATCAAAGGCTTGACGCATTGTGCCGGGCGCTGGCTTCGGCGTACCCCGAGCCTGTGCGCAGGTGAACCGGCCGGCAAGCGATTCACCCCGCCGCCGCGCCATCTTGACCCTTGCATTTTTTCGAATTAGGATATAATAACCCTGTGACTGGCGTCCGGAAAATGATCGAGCGGGAGGAAAGCACATTCAATCCAGGGGGTCCGGGCAGGCATTTGCCCAATGTACGCTCCGCCGCTTGATTTTCAAAACCGGTTGGCTTGATCCGAGGATGATTGCGCTTGTATTCGTTCGAAACCATCCGTTTAATCGTTGAACTTTTGTATTGCGAGGGGAAATCGGACATACACCACCCCAACCGGGGTGTTTAATCCATTCAATGAACTGCTTCACCAGGCTCAAGTTATCCGCCATTCGTGCTGACATCTTGGTCATCTAAAGGGTAAACCGATTCTTTGAAACACCAGGCAGATCACTAAACCGTTATGTGGGTACTACACGCTCACTGGCAACCGCCGCGCCGCCCGACCGAAAGCGGAGGAGTTTTGTTCTGGGCAGAAAGCCCCGAAACCAAACCGGAACCGCGCGGGCGCGGCTTCGCCGCCAAACGCACCCAGGTGCGCGATCACCCCTTCTGTCTCGAGCCGGACACCATCCGGCTGCAAATCGGCGCCGGCACCCCGCTGGACGACGCCCAGATCGGTGCGGTGCGCCTGCGCCTGCCCTCCACCCGCAGCTACCCGCTGCCCTCGCCAGACCTCAACCCGGAGTGGGAAGCCGACGAATATTCCAACCCTAAACTGCTGCCCTGGCTGGTACGCGGTTTGTGGCTTTCGCCGGGTAAAGCCTTTGGCGTGCTGGCTAACCTGCCCGCCGAAAGCAAGACCAGCGGCTTTGTCCTGGGTCCCGATGCGCGCTTCTGGCAAACGGTGTGCGGGCTGGTGCTGGAGGTGCTCGCCGGGCAACGCATTCTGCCCACGCTGGAGCAGGTGATTGTCGACGGTCAGCCGGAAACCTACCTGGCGCGCTGGCGCCCGCTGCTGGACGGGCAGGACGACGGCACGCGCCTGGCTCTGTTGGAACGCACCATGCCCGCCATCGGTCGCGCCGAGGTAAGCAGCGCGGTTGCGGTCGGCAAGACCATCAAACAGACCAGCCATACCCCGCGCGCCCTGCTGGACAGCTTCCTCAAGATGACCTGCGATGCCCTTGCGCGCAGCTGGGGGCGCAGCAAGGCTCCGCTGCTGCTGCCCGAAAAGGACAACACCCTGGATATCTGGCTGGCAGCCCTGTTCAGCCCGGACGCGCGCGTCAAAGCCAGCCCGGGGCAGCTGAAAGCCGTGTACAGCAGCCTGCGCTCCTGGATGCGCAACCTGGAAGCCGCCGGCGACGAGAACTTCCGCGTGGCGCTGCGCCTGGCGGCGCCCGAACCGGACGAACAAAACCTCAACCCGCGCTGGGAGCTGCAATTCCTGCTCCAGTCGCGCAGCGATCCCAGCCTGCTCATCTCCGCCGAAGACATCTGGTTCCGCAGTCCGACCGATCTCAAGCTGATCTCGCGCCTGAAGCACCCGCAGGAAATCCTGCTCGCCGGGCTGGGCTTTGCCGCCAAATTCTTCAACCCCATCCGCACCAGCCTGCAAGCCCGCCATCCCACCGGACTCGACCTGGACACCACTTCTGCCTATACCTTCCTGCGCGAAGCCGCCCCGCTGCTGGATCAGGCGGGTTTCGGCATTCTTGTCCCACCCTGGTGGAATCAGCGCGGCGCGCGGCTGGGCGTGCGCGTCCGTCTGACGCCGCAAAAGGAACTGGCTGTGGCGGGCGGTATGCCGGCGCATTTCAATTTCAACACGCTGATCAACTACGAGTGGGAATTGTCGCTCGGCGATACCACCCTCTCGCGCGACGAATTCGAGCAGCTGGCATCTCTCAAAATCCCGCTGGTGCAGCTGCGCGGACAGTGGGTGCAGCTGGACGCCGAACAGGTGGAATCCGCAGTGCGCTTTTGGGAAAAACAGCAGCGCAGCGGGCAGATGGGCTTGCTGGAAGCCGCCCAACTGGCGTTGGGCGCGGAATCGGCGCACGGTCTGCCGCTGGACGAGGTACAGGCGGAAGGCTGGGTGGGCGAATGGCTCGACCACCTTTCGGACAACCACCGCCTGAGCGAACTACCCCAGCCCGCCGCGCTCAACGGCAGTTTGCGCCCCTACCAGCGCTTTGGCTTTTCCTGGCTGGCGTTCTTCCGCCGCTGGGGCTTGGGCGCCTGCCTGGCGGACGACATGGGGCTGGGCAAGACCATCCAGGCGCTGGCGCTGCTGCTGCAAGAAAAGGAAGCCCTGGGCAGCCTGCCCGTGCCCACCCTGCTGGTTTGCCCCACCTCGGTGGTGACCAATTGGGAGCGCGAGGCGCGCCGCTTTGCACCATCGCTGAGGGTGATGGTGCACCAGGGACCCAACCGGCTGCGCGATGAAGCCTTCCTGGCGGCAGCCGGGCAGGTGGATCTGGTGCTGACCAGCTACGCCCTGCTGCGGGTGGACGCCGAAACGCTGCACGCGCGCGAATGGTACGGCGTGATTTTGGACGAAGCCCAGAACATCAAGAACCCCTCCGCCAAGCAGACCCAAGCCGCGCGGCGGCTGAAGGCACAGTTCCGCTTTGCGCTGACCGGCACGCCGGTCGAAAACCGCCTGACCGAACTGTGGTCGATCATGAACTTTCTCAATCCGGGCTACCTGGGGTCACTGGAAAAATACCGCCGCGAGTACGCCATCCCGATCGAGCGCTTCGGCGACCGCGAAGCCACCGCGCGGCTGAAGCAGATGGTCAGCCCGTTCATTCTGCGCCGCCTGAAAAGCGACCCGCGCGTCATCCAGGACTTGCCCGAAAAGATCGAGATGAAGGAATTTTGCCACCTGAGCGAGGAGCAAGCCACGCTGTACGAGGCGGTGGTGCGCGATGCGCTCAAGAAGGTCGAGGAGAGCGAGGGGATGGCGCGCCGCGGGCTGGTGCTGACCATGCTCACCCAGCTCAAGCAGGTGTGCAACCACCCGGCGCAGT